>JAHBWH010000013.1 GCA_019637115.1 Myxococcales bacterium
TGGAGGGGGGAGCGCGGAGTTGGGAGCGCGGATGGGGAGCGCGGATTGGGGAGCTTGGTGAGGGGGATTGGGGACAGCGGATTTGGGATTGGGGAGCGCGGATGGAGCGCGGATTGAGGGGAGCGGGGGGGCGGGGGACCCTTTGGGGGCAGGGGCAGGGGCAGGGGCAGGGGACTTTTTACGTCGTTGCTGTGCGGAAGACGTCCGTGAGGCGTCGAACCTCGGCGAGCAGCTCGTCTAGCGTCGGGATGTCGTTGTCGCGCTCGAGCAAGACGGGTCGGGGGCCGATCCGGCGGAGGGTGTAGTCGAGCAGCTCGTAGACCCCATCGGGCACGGGCTCGCCGTGGGTGTCGATGCGCAGGCCGTCGTGGCGCACGAGGTGGCCGGCGACGTGCATCTGCACGACGCGCTCGGGGGGCACGAGGTCGATCCAGGCGCGGGGGTCGAAGCCGAAGTTGCGGCTGTTCACGTAGACGTTGTTCACGTCGAGCATGAGCCGCGCGTCGGCGCGCTCGAGCACCTCCATGCAGAAGCGGGCCTCGTCGAGCGGGTCCTCCGAGAGCGGGACGTAGTAGCTGAGGTTCTCGAAGGCCACGGGGCGATCGAGGACGTCGCGCATCTCGGTCAGGCGCGCGACGGCGGTCCGGACGGACTCCTCGGTGAAGGGGATGGGCAAGAGGTCGTGGACGTAGGCGCCGCCCGAGCCGCCGAAGCAGAGGTGGTCGCTGTGCCACGGGGCGTCGACCTCGCGCACGAAGTCGCGGAGCGCGCGGAGGTAGTCGGGGTCGAAGCGCTCGGTGCTGCCGAAGCCAAGCGTGAGCCCGTGCGTGAGCGCGGGGTAGCGCTCGAGCGCGCGCGCGAGGTTCGAGCGGTAGAGCCCGCCGCGCCCCACGTAGTTCTCGGGGTGCACCTCGATGAACACGACCTCGTCGGGCCGCCGCTCGAGGAACTCTCGCGCCATCGCGACCCGGAAGCCGAGCCCGACGCCGACCGGGAATTCGTACGCCATCGGCCTGGCACCCTAGCAGCTTCGGCCGCGCGGTGCGCGAGCGGTGACCGCTACGACACCGCGACGACGCCGCCGCACGACACCACCGCCACGACGGCACCGCCACGACGCTGCGACCCTACCGTCATGACGGCGCCCGAGGGCCGGTGGGCCAGAGCGACATGAGACCGACCGGAGGAACGGGTGCTTCTCTGCGAGCGCGCCCTCTAAGGCGACCGTGCGGGCGAAGAAGCGAAGGTGCCTCCGCGCAGCCAGAGGGTGACACGGTGCCAATCGCCAGGACCCGCGCCCCGAAAAAAGCCTGCCGGTCGGCGACGTTCGCGCCAACCACGTCGGCATGAAGGATCATCCAGCGCAGCACCATGCTTACGACCGACACGGTGGTCTCTCGAGGGCCCACGACGACCTCCCGTGCGAGCTCGGCGGGTACGAGTGGGCCGGCGATCAACGCGAAGACCGACATGAGGCTCCGTGCCACCATTGCGGTAGGCGCCGTCCCACCTGTCGGCGAGGACCCGAAGCATCCAAGCATCGGTCACGAAGGTGGGAGGACCGCTGAGTCGCTACGGCGGCGGGCCGGGCGGCTTTGCTGAACTGTCGAAGGTGAATCATCAGGCTCGCTCGTCGTCCCCCGAATGGATCAGGCGGCCATCCGTTGTTTCGTAGGCTGAGCGGAGCAAGAAGTCATCGATTCTCCGACTCCAGATCGCCGCAGAGTTCGACGAAACAGTCTGGACTACGACGACCTTTCCGACACGGACCTGCCAGATCCAGGCTGCGCGACGTGTATTGACATCAGACAATTTGACTGGTCGACCCGAGCCGATCCGCTCCACTCGCATGGTGGAGAAACGACCGAGGCACTGATGGAGGAGCACCGTGCCATCCCGTGATGCACGAAGCTCAAAGCACACGAACTCCAGCGATTTAATGTATATGAAGAGCGCCATCGGGAGGAGCGGCGCGCACACGAGCCCGACGAGGGCCGCCTGAGTGATCAGGGTCGGCATCGAGCTGAAATTGACTGCGATCACATAGCTCGCCAGAATACACAAAGTGGCTGAGTATAGTCTCATCATCAGCGCCGACAATTCGGTGGCCCGAAAGTCGGTGATGATGATGGATTCGTTCGCAGTGGAAGGGTCAGACAATCTAGTCATCTTCCCACAGTTCTATTCCAGACGAGATAGTCGAAACCCGCAGTAATTCCTGCCCCGGCGCCGCCTCCGGCAACTCCACCGATCATCGCTTCAACGATGTCGGCTCCGAGGTCTCCCTCGGACATAAGCCATGTTGAACTCTTCTTTGCGAGTTCCCCGCGGACCATCAAACCCGCACCTAGCCCCGAAATCCAGAGCATACGGCAGATGTTCCGGCGCGTCGAATGGGTCCGGTGCGGGCGATGAAGCGAAGTGGGTCTCCCGCCAGAGATCAAAGATAGTCCCAGCCGACGAAAAAGCCCCTCTCGAGTGCTCGAGAGGGGCCTTCTCCGGGCGGGGGGGGGCCGCGTTCAGTTGGGCGTGAAGGTCAGGCGGTTGCCAGCGCCCGGGATGGCGGTGGCCTGGCTGACCCGAGAGCCATCAACGTTGCGGAGGCCGATGAAGGACGCGCTCGTTGCGGCGTGGCCCGGGCCGTAGACGAAGTCGATGCGGCCTGAGGTGTGGAGGACGACCTGCATCTCCACGCCGAGCGAGCCGCTGTACGATTGCCCGCGGTATTCCACCGTGAAGCGCTCACCGTCACGATGGACGCACGCTTCCGTGAGCACCAGATCTGCTGCGAGGGGTGCGATCGCGTTGGGTTGGGCGCCGATGAACGAGCTGGTGGTCGCCCCGAAGGTGAGCCATCCGTTGGTTGCGACCACGAAGTCCGACACGCCATCGCCGAAGAAGGTGAACGGGAAGGCGCCACCTTCGTTCAGGTCGACTCGGGTCGAGAGGCCGTCGTCGAGCGCCGGGAAGAAGGAGTCGGGCGTGAACGAGAGGTTGGTACCCGGCCCGCCTTGGCTGGCACATACGGACGTGAGCGCCTGCGCCGCGGTCGATTGCGTGTAGGGTGGGGGCGCGACCGAGACCGTCAGATCGAGCTCGCCGCCAACCTCGTTCCAGTCCCAGACGGCGAAGGCCACCCAGCCCGCGGCTGGGACGTCGTACACGAGGACCTCACCCTCGCCATCCAGACCCTCGTCCGCTTGCGCGAGGCTCGCGCCGAGGCGGCTGAGGACGTCGATCACGGGGTCGACGTCGTCATCGACGTTCGAGACGTCGATCGTCAGGATCGTGCTGGGCTCGGCCTCGACGAGGTAGCGGGCGAAATCGTCCGCAGGGACCGTCTCGCCGGGGCGGACGATGTCAGTGCCGGGGACCCCCATGCCGAGATCCGTGAACGGGACGTTCGCGACGAGGACGTCGAAGGTCTCGCCGCCGGTCACGGCCGCCGTGTTGGTGAAGCTGACGAGGTATCGCGCCGCCGTACCGAGGCCGCGGACGATTCGCTCACGCGGAAGCGTCGCGCTCAGGGTCGTGTTGTCGCTCGCCGCGAGCGTCCCGTCGATGACGCCAAACCCGCCGAGCGCGTAGAGCTGCATACGGGCCGTGGTGATGCCGGTGAGGTTCGAGACGCTCCAGGCGATCCATTCGGCCGTGGAGAGGTCGACCGTGAAGAAGGCCCGGGTCGCGGTGGCGAGCTCGGCCGGCGCGGCGGTGCCGCGCGTGAGCGAGGTCGGCGTGAGGTGGGTCAGGGTGGCCTGGACCGGGTAGGTCTCGCCATCGACGCCGTCCTCATTGTAGAAGCGGACGTAGTGGATGCCGCTCGTGCCCACCTGGAAGTAGCGGTCCGCGGTCGTGCAGCCGGCGCACAAGAGGGCTCCCATACCGGTCGGGTCGAAGACCGCGATCTGCGCGAACGTATCGCTGTCGGGGTTGCTGAGCTGGATCCGAACGACGTCACCCGCTGCCGCTGTGAAGTACGCGAAGCGGAAGAGGTCGTCATCGTGGAGTACGTCGACGGTCGAGCCGTCCTCGGGCAGCGCGACCGCGCTGGCGTCGGTGAGCTCGAGCGAGAAGCGGGTGGACGTCGGCGAGAGGTCGTAGACGTAGTCGACGACGACGAGGACCCGCTCGTCGTTGCGCAGACCGAAGAGGGCGTCGTTGACGAAGCCCTCTTCGCCCTCGTTGGCGCTCGACCGGTACACGCCCGCGACCGTCGAGACGGAGGCCGCGACGAGGCTGTCGCGCGTGATGGGGTCGCCCGCGGTGTCGACCTTGCCGACCTCCGAGAAGAGTAGCTGGCCCTCGCTGGCGGTGAAGCTGTAGAAGGCAGGCGCACCGAACGTGCCGGTCACCGGCGTTCCAGGCGTGATCGCGCTCGGGGTCGGCAGCTCGCGGACGTCTAGCTGCACGAAGTAGCATTGGTTCGGCCCGCCAGCAGGAAGCCCAGTGAGGAGCGAGCGGGCGTCCGCCATCGCGAGGTAGTACTGGCCTCCCTTCGGCAGGAAGACCTGACGCGTCGCGCCGCTGCCGCTCAGGTCGAGCACGAAGCGCTGCCAGCCATCGTCCAGCAGGTCCTCGTCCTGCGCGAAGACGACCGCCGCGGCGTTCAGACCGCGGATGCCCTGGGTTCGGATCTCGAGGAGCGTCGGACCGGCGACCTCGAGGCCGAAGTAGTCGAGGTCGGAGTCGATTTCGCCATCGCCGTCGAAGTCGAAGGGTTCGATGCAGCCATAGACGCTCGACGACCCGCTCGCGAGGTCGATGATCTGCGCCATCGCGGCGTCGTTGTACGCCGGGTCGTTCGGCTCCGCGAGCTCGCGGACGTCAGCCATCGCCTCCAGCAGCTCGTCGGGGTCCACGCAGCTCGCGCTCTCGGCGACATAGACGAGGTCTCCTTCACAGATAGCCTCGGGATCGGGGACGCACTCGCCGAGTTCGGTGTCGAAGATCGTGTTGCCGCCGCAGTACACCGAGCCGTCGGCGACGCACTCGTTGCCCATCTGCATCGTTCCGGGCCCGCACTCGATCGCGGGGATGCACATCGCGCCCCGGCGAATGGTGCCCTCCATGCACTGCGCGGCGCAGCTACGTGTCTCGGGTTGGTACACCGTGCCGTCCGCACAGGCTGCGTCGGCCGGCAAGCACGCGCCCTCGACCTCGATCGTGCCAGTGCCGCACTCGAGGGAGGGATCGTCACCGCCGCAGCCAAGGGCCACGGCGAAGGTACCCGCGAGAGCGAGGCTCGCGAGCGAATGGGGGTGAACATGGATCCTCATTCGCCGATGTGAACTCTCTTTCGAGCCCGTCGTCAACGCGCGTTGTGAGCGCTTCAGTGTACGCATGTTGCGCATCCGAGCTCCGGTCCTGTGGGAGCCGCCATCGCGTGGCGGACGTACACGGCGACGCGCGGCGACTTCTGGTACCCTCCCGCGCCGATGCGGGTGCTCGTCGCGGCTGCCACCCAGAGCTCGAGCGAGGCGCTCGCGGCGCCGCTTCGTGCGGCGGGGCACGACGTGCGCTTCGCCTCGCATGGGGGTGAGGTGCGGCGGATGCTCGCGGCGGCAGAGGTGGACGCGGGGTTCGTGGCGCGCCGGCTGCCCGGGGGGGACGCGCTGACCTATGGGCCCGCGTCAGTGCCGCTCGTGCTCGTGGGGACGGATCCGACGGATCGCGAGGTGGCGCGGGCTGCGCGGCTCGCGGGTTTCCTCGCGGCGCCTTTCCAGCCGGCGGAGGTGCTGGCCGCGCTCGGGGTGTCGACGCGCGAGACGCGCGTCGTGCTGCTCGCCGACGACAGCGACCTCGTGCACCGGCACGTGGGGGCGATCTTGGAGGAGGCCGGGTACGAGGTCGCTCGCGCCTTCGACGGGCAGCAGGCGCTCGCGCTGGTGCCGGAGGTGCGGCCGGATCTGGTGATCACCGACGTCGAGATGCCGGGGCTCGACGGCTACGAGGTCTGCCTCGCGCTCAAGCGCGAGCCGGCGACAGCGCACCTGCCCGTGGTCATCTGCTCGACGCTCGGCGAGGCGACGGATCTCGAGCGAGGCTTCGACGCCGGCGCGGACGACTACATCGTCAAGCCGGTGATCGCCGAAGACCTGCTCATGCGGGTGCGCGACCTCTTGGCGGAGAGCGCGCTCGGCGGGCGGGAGCGCGTGCTGGTGGCGGATGACTCGCCGGCGGTGCGGCACCTGGTCGCCGACGCCCTGACGCGGCAGGGGTTCGAGGTGGTGACGGCGTGCGATGGGCGCGAGGCGCTCGAGAAGGTGAAGCGCGCCGCCGAGCCCTTCGAGCTCGTCGTGACGGACTACGACATGCCGGAGATGACCGGCTTCGAGCTGGTGCACGCGCTCAAGCACGACGAGCAGGTGAAGGACACGCCCATCTTGATGCTGACGGCGCGCGATACGCGGCGAGACCGGGCGCAGATGCGGGCGGCGGGGCTGACGGCCTATCTGGTGAAGCCCTTCAGCGCCGACAAGCTCGTCGCGCTCGTGGAGCGGATGCTCGCGGAGCGTCGGCTGCGCGCCTACAAGGACGCCTCGAAGCTCTACATCTCGCGGGGCGCGATGCGGGCGGCTGAGAAGCAGGCGTCGAGCGGGCTCTTCGGCTATCGCGCCGAGGAGGCGGAGCGGACGATCCTCTTCAGCGACCTCGCCGGGTTCACCGCGATGAGCGCGGCGATGAGCGCGAGCGACGTGGTCGAGAAGCTGAATGGCTATTTCGACGCGATGTGCCCGGTCGTGCAGGCGTGGGGGGGCGACATCGACAAGCTCATCGGGGACGCGATCATGGCGATCTTCGAGGACGACCCGGAGCAAGCCGAGGGGCACCCGCTGAGGGCCGTGCGCGCGGCGTGGGAGATGCAACGCGCGCTCGAGGTCTACAACGCGGCGATCGAGGGGGATCCGCTCGTGATGCGCATCGGGCTGAACACGGGGCCCTGCGTGCGCGGCGATCTCGGCAGCCGCTTCTTCCGGCGCGACTACACCGTCATCGGCGACACCGTGAACCGCGCGCAGCGCCACGAGTCGAACGCCCCGAAGGGGCGTGTCTTGCTGAGCGCGGAGACCTACGCGCTCGTGCGCGAGCACGTGCGCGTCGAGGAGATGACGGGCATCCGTCTCAAGGGCATCGACGCGCCGGTGTCGGCGTACGTGCTGACCGGAATCGTGGGCGAGGACGAGGACTATTGATGTCGGGGCAGAAGCCGGGCGGGAAGATCCGCGTGCTCGTGGTCGACGACAGCGCGTTCATGCGCATCGCGGTCAAGCGCACGCTCGAGGGCGATCCGGGCATCGAGGTCATCGGTCAAGGCAAGGACGGGGCCGAGGCGGTGCAGCTCGTCGAGGCGCTGAAGCCCGACGTCGTCACGATGGACTTCAACATGCCGCGGATGAACGGCGTGGAGGCGCTCCGGGCGATCTTCGCGAAGCGCCCGGTGCCCGTGATCATGCTCTCGGCGCACACGCAGGAGGGCGCGCAGGAGACGCTCGACGCGCTCGCGGCGGGCGCGGTGGACTTCGTGCCGAAGCCCGACGGGGAGGTCTCGACGGATCTGAGCGGCGTGCGCGAGGAGCTGCTCCGCAAGGTGAAGGCCGCGGCGCGGAGCAAGCCGACCGCCGCGCCGGCGCCGACGGGCGCCGTGCGCGTGCGCGCGGTCGCGCCGAAGTCGATCGCGCCGCGGGCCCGACCGACGGGGCGAGGGAGCCCGCCGGTCGTCGTGATCGCGATCTCCACGGGCGGCCCCTCGGCGCTCGAGCGGGTGATCCCCCGGCTGCCCGCGAGCTTCGGCGCGGGGGTGATCGTCGTGCAGCACATGCCCAAGGCGTTCACCGGCGCGCTCGCCGCGCGCCTCGACGGGGTCAGCGCGCTGGAGGTGCGGGAGGCCGTCGACGGCGACGTCGCGGAGCCGGGGCTGGTGCTCGTCGCGCCCGGCGACCGGCACCTCACGCTCGACGCGATGGGCCGCGTGCGCTTGACGGACTCGGCGCCGGTGAATGGCTGTCGCCCCGCGGCGGACGTGACGCTGCAGTCGGCGGCGCGGGTGCTCGGGCCGCGGGTCGCGGTCATGGTGATGACCGGCATGGGCCGCGATGGCGCCCTCGGCTCGCAGGCGGTGAAGGCGGCGGGCGGTCGTGTCTTCGCGCAGGACGAGGCGACCAGCGTGGTCTACGGGATGCCGAAGGCGGTGGTGGAGCGTGGGCTCACGGAGGCGATCTTCCCGCTCGAGGGCATCGCGCCCGCGCTCGTCGAGCGCTTCGGGTGAGGGGTTGGGGATCGGCCGCGCCCGCTTCGCACCCCGGGGGGGCGGTCGTCCCGCTAGAGGGCGTCGCGCCCGTGGCTCGTCGGGCGCTTCGGGTGATGGGGTGGGGCTCGACCTCGCGCGCTTCCGCGATAGCCTCCGCCGACCGTGACGGCCTCGGCCTCGCGCGCCCCGAGCGGTGGGGCGCTCGCCTTCTTCGTGCTCGTGCTGCTCCTGACGGCGCTCGAGCTCGTCGCGCGCTATCTGCCGAACACCTGGATCAACCGAGACGGGCGCTTCTACACCAACGTGAACGTCACGCTCACGGAGTCGCTCTCGTTCGACCAGGGGGAGTTCTGCGCGAGCTGGTACGACGGGCAGCAGGGGTGGAATCGTCAGCTCGACGCGGGGTGGAGCAACGTCGCCGTCGGGCGCGACGACCGCCGCTTGCCGAAGCACCCGGTGCTGCTGCCGTTGCTCTCGACGCCGCTCTTCTGGGCGTTCGGGCTCCACGGGAACTTGCTCTTCAACCTGCTCGCCGTCGGGTTCGCGGGGCTCTTCGCGTTCTGCTTCGCGCGGCGTTACGCGAGCGCGCCCGCCGCGGGCGCGGCGGCGCTGGCCTTCCTGCTCGGCACGGGCATCCGCGACTACGCCTACGACTACCACGTCGACATCCTGCTCCTGGCGCTCTTCCTCGGCGGCGTGGTCGCGCTGCAGGCGCGGCGGGGCTGGGTGGCCGGCGTGCTGATCGGCGCGTGCGTGACGTTGAAGCCGACGGTGTTGGTCTGGGCGCCTTCGCTCCTCTTGATTGCGCCTTGGCGGCGGGCGATCGAGGCGGCGGTGTCGCGAGCGGTCGTGGACGCGACCGTGTCGCCGCCGCTCGTGGCGCCGCCAGCGAGCGCGTCGCCATCGCCAGGGGCGCCGTCGCTCGTGACGCCGCCAGCGAGCGCGACGTCATCGCCGGGGGCGCCATCGCTCGTGGCGTCGCCAGCGAGCGCGACGTCATCGCCGGGGGCGCCGTCCGCGAGCACCTCTTCGTCAGGGGCGGTGGCGAGCGCCTCTGCGTCGCCCGCGCGCTCAGGCGTCGCCGTCCTCTTGCGGGCCGTGGGCGGCGGCGCGCTCGTGCTCACGGTGTACGCGCTCGCGAACTGGTACTTCTTCGGCAAGCCCTGGTGGGCGGGCTACAACCGGGTGCTCGTCGTCGTCGACGGCACGCCGCAGGTCCTCGACGTCGCGAGCACCTTCGACGTGCCCTGGGACGCGGGCCTGCAGGCGGTGTGGAAGGGGCCCTACGGCGTCCGCGATCGGCTGACCTTCGCCCTCTTCGCGCTCCCCGGCCTGCTCGTGCTCTGGCGGCGCCCGGCCTACGTGCTCGCGACCTTGCTGGCGCTCGCCGCGGGCGTGCTCGTCTTCGCGCGATACCAATGGTACTCGGACCGCTTCCTCTGGCCGGCCTTCGCGCTGCTCCTCCCCGCCGCGGCGGCGCTCCTCGACGCGGGCGCGCGGATGGCGCGGCGGCTCGGCGCGACGCTCCGAGCGCGGGTCGCGCGGCCCTCCGCCGCGGTCGGGGCGGGGCTCGCGTGCGCGCTCGTCGTCGCCGCCACGCTGCCCGGCGGTCCACCGATCGAGCACCGGCTCCCGGACGACGCCTGGTCGCTCGGGGGCGCGGCGCTCGCGCGTGGGAGCTTCGATCTGCGCGCCGTGGCGTCGGAGGCGCGACTACACGCGCCCGACCACCCGGTGCGTCTCGGGCGCGGCGAGCTCTGGGCCGCTCGGCAGTCGCCGCTCGCCACCGTGGTGGCCGCGCCCTTCGCGGCGGGGGGGACCACCGGCCTCATCGCGCTGCACCTCGCCCTCGTCTTCATCCTCGGCTGGGCGCTCACCCGGGCGAGCGGCGTGTCGGGCCCGCTCGCGAGCGCGGCGGCGCTCGGCTTCGTGCTCTTGCCGGGGGTCGCCCATCGCCTCGTCGCCGGGGGCCCGGCGCTGCTCGCCGCGGCCCTCGGCGTGCTCGCGTTGGCGCTCGTGCGGCCTCGGCGCTTCTTCCTCGCGGGCTTGCTCGGCGCGCTCGCGGCGGGCGTCGCGTCGGCGCCGTGGCCCTTCGCGCTCGGCGTGATCGCGCTGGCGATCCCGCGCGGCGGTCCCGCGCTGCTGCGGGCGAGCGGCGGCGTGGTGCTCGGCCTCGTCCTCGTGGCGGGCACGAACCTCGCGGTGCTCGGGGATCTCGGCGGCGATCTCTTCGTGAACGTGCCCAGTGCCAACGGGGGGCAGCTCCCTTCGATCTCGCTCGAGGCGCTGCTCGAGCGCGCGACGCACGGGGAGGGGCGCGCCATGCTGGGGCTCGCGCTCTTCGGAGTGCTCGCGCTCTTCGCGCGACCACCCGGCACCGCCGCGGTCGGCGTCGCGATGGCGTCCGCCGCGCTGCTGCCCTCGGTCGCGCGGACGAGCGAGGGGGCGCTGCCGCTCGTCGCGCTCGCGCTCTTGGCGCTCGGGCTCCCCGCGGTCGCTGGGGCCGTCGGGCGCGCGCTCGCGCCGGTCGCGACGCTGCGGCCACGCGCCCATGCGCTGCTCGCCCTCGCCCTCTTTGGGGCGCTCGGGGTGACGGGCGTGGTCACGCGCGTCGTCGCCGAGCAGGCGCCGCTGCGCTTCGCGACGTATCGGGGGCTGCGCGCCGCGAAGGTCTCGCTCGGCCGCACGCCCTGCGACTTCCTCAACTGGCAGAACCTCGCGTGGGAGTGCTCGACGAAGGATCGGAGCGTGCTCGGCATGGTGGGCCTCGGCGTGACGGAGCCGATCTTCGTGGGCGGCGAGCGGCGCACGCTGCTGCTCGTGCCGAACGAGGGCGCCTGGAATCGCAAGGTCCGCTGGGAGGGCGTGGAGGCGGGCCCGCGCTTCTTCCTGCGCTGGGCCGTCCCCGACCACGCGCGGGGTGGGGCGACGTTGGTCGTCACGATCGACGGAGAGGAGCGCGCGCGCGTGCCGCTGCCGCTGGAGCCCGACGGACGCCTGCGGACCGAGCGGATCGACACGGCGGCGCTCGTCGGGCGCGCGGTCGACGTGGAGCTCGAGCTGCTCGGCGTCGGCGCCGGCGTCGCGGTCGACGGCGGCTTCTACGAGTGAGAGGGGCGACGAGCGCGCGCTACCGACCCTCGGGACGCCGGCGTGGCCGTCGACGGGGCTTCTACGAGTGAGAGGGTCGACGAGCGCGCGCTACCGACCCGCGGGACGCCGGCGTCGCGGTCGACGGGGGCTTCTACGAGTGAGAGGGTCGACGAGCGCGCGCTACGGACCCGCGGGACGCCGGCGTCGCGGTCGACGGGGGCGTCTACGAGTGAGAGGAGCGACGCGCGCTACCGACCAGCCGGGCGTCCGCCCTTCCTCGGATCGCAGGCGGCCTGAAGACGCGCGCCCTCGGGACCGTGGACGATCGCGATCGCCTGCGCGGTGGCGAGGTGGTCGACGGTCTCGAGCGCGTGACCGCGTTGGCGGAGCGCCTCGAGGATCTCGGGGGCGAGGGGGGCGTCGCGCTCGCTGCGCAGCTCGTTGGGGCGCGCTTGGTGGTGGATGCGTGGCGCGGCCATCGCGTCGCCGCCGCTCATGCCGAAGAGGATGACGTTCATCGCGACCTGCTGCGTCGCGGTGACGATGCGGCTGCCGCCGGCCGCGCCGACGACGAGCACCGGGCGCCCCTCGCCGTCGAGCACGATGGTGGGCGTCATGGTCGAGACGGGGCGTTTGCCCGGGCCGGGCAGGTTCGGCGCGCCGCCGATGAGGCCGAAGGCGTTGGCGACGCCGACCTCGCGCGCGAAGTCGTCCATCTCGTCGTTCATCACCATGCCCGCGGCCGTGTAGCGGGCGCCGAAGGGGAGGTTCACGGTGGTCGTGACGGCGGCGACGTTGCCCTCGGCGTCGACGACGCAGAAGTGGCTCGTGCCGTTCTCTTCGCCCGGGCCGGGGTTCGCGGGGGCCGCGAGGGGGAGGTCGAAGTCCTCCGGGGGCATCGCGAGCGCGGGGTGGAAGGACGCGGCGCGGGCGCGGGCGCGGGTCGGATCGAGCATCGCGTCGAGCGGGAGCGCGACGTGGCTCGGGTCGCCGAAGTAGCGCTCGCGATCGAGGTAGGGGCCCTTCCAGCTCTCGGTCAGGGCGTGGAGGAACGCCGCGCTCGGGGCCTCGCCGCGCGTCACGGGGCGCCACGGGGCCGGGATCGCCTCGAGCACGGCGAGGCTCTGCAAGAGCGTGTAGCCGCCGGCCGAGGGGGGCGGCGCCGTCAGCCAGCGGTGGCCGAAGTGCTCCGCGCTGAGCGCGGGGCGCTCGACGACGCGGTAGGACGCCAGATCCTCGAGCGTGAAGATCCCCCCCGCGGCGCGGTTGGCGCGGACGATCTCGCGGGCGATGGGGCCGGTGTAGATGGCGCGGGCGCCGCGCGCCGCGAAGGCGCGCAGGGTCCGCGCGAGCGCTGGCTGGCGGAGGAGCTGCCCTTCGCGGAGCGGCCCTTCACCCTCGAACCAGGTCCGCATCACGGGGTCGCGCCGCATCTGGTCGCCGAAGTAGGTGGACATGCGCGCGACGGCGGCCGAGACGGGCGAGCCCTCCTCGGCGAGGCGGATGGCGGGCGCGGCGATGCGGCCGAGGGGCATGCCGCTGCCGAAGCGCTCGACCATCGCCTCGATGCCGGCCGGTTCGCCGGGCACCCCGGAGGCGAGGCCGCCGACCTGCGACGCGGCGTTCGCGCGGCCGGGGAAGGGCGGCGGCCGGTCGACGAACATCTCGGGCGTGGCGGCGGCCGGGGCCGCCTCGCGGAAGTCGAGGAAGGTCACGCTGCGGTCGGAGGCGCGGTAGTAGAGGAGAAAGCCGCCGCCGCCGAGCCCGCTCGAGGCCGGGCTCGCGACGCCGAGGGCGAGCAGCGTGGCCGCGGCCGCGTCGGCGGCGTTTCCGCCGGCGGCGAGGATCTCGGCGCCGGCCTCCGAGGCGGCCGGGTGGTCCGCGGCGACGGCGAAGCGTTCGTAGACGTGCGCGAAGCTCTCCGCGGCGCGCGGGGCGGCGGGGGCCACCGGCTGGGCGCGCGCGGTGGTGAGGAGGAGCAGGGGGACGAGGAACCAGCGACGCATCGGGGATTCCTACCTTCGATCGGGGCCGCGCGCGAACCCGCGACGCCGACGAGCGTCGTTCGCGAACGATGGGCGAGAACGCGGTTCGTTATTTGTGGGGTGGTTTTGTCGCGATCGTGAGCGACGTTCTCTGTTTGTGTTGTGCAAGAAACGTTCGGAAAGTGACGTTGGAGTCTCGAAATATCCGCTCCGACGCGCTACGAATCCGTCGTCTCGAGCGTCACGTGGGTCGTGGAGGTGTCATGCGGTACGTCGTTCTCTTGTCTGCTTCGTTGTTTGCTTCGCTGCTCTGGGTTCCGGCCGTAGAGGCGCAGGTCAGTATGTTCAATGGGTTTGGAGGCGCCGCGGGCTATGGCACTTCATGCCTCGGGCGTAACGACGATGGTTCGTCGAGAGCGATCGACCTCCGCTCGATCTTCCCGAGCGGGCTTCGTTTCTTCGACCGCACCCACACCCAGATGTTCGTGAACACGAACGGCAACATCTCCTTCAGCGGGCAGGTGCCCACGTTCACGCCGCGCGCCTTCCCGGTCGCGGACCAGCCGATGATCGCGCCCTTCTGGGCCGACGTGGACATCCGCGGGACGGCGTGCGCGGAGCGAGATGGAGGCACGGGCTACGCCGGTGACTGCCAGAACCCATCCGAGAACGGGGTGTGGTGGCACCTCGACGCCGCCACCCGCAGGGTCATCGTGACCTGGGACCGCGTCGGGTATTACCAATGCCGCGTCAACCGGAGGATGAGCTTTCAGCTCATCCTCACCGCAGTGGACGGCGCTGGCTCGTGCGGCGGCGAGGGCGACTTCGACGTCGAGTTTCGCTTCAACCGGTGCGAGTGGAACACGGGGGACGCGAGCGGTGGTACGGACGGGCTGCTCGGATCGGGCGGCGGCGGCGACGTCGCGTGCGTCCTCGGCATCTGCCCCGTGAACCCGCTCGCGCCGTGCGTGGGCGGACGCTGCTCGGGCGCGGGGAGCGGCGGGGCGGCCGCGCAGGCGGGCTTCGACGCTGGCAACTCGATGGACTACGTCGAGATCCGTAGCTCGCGGACGAACGAGATCCACACGACCCTCTGCACCATGTCGAACGTCGCGATGCCCGGTATCTGGCGCTTCCAGATCCGCAGCGGCGTCATCGAGTGCCCTGGCGCGGGCGAGGTCTGTGACACCGGCATGCCGGGCGTCTGCGCGACTGGGCGGACGCAGTGTGTCGCCGACGGGTTCGCGTGTGTGCCGGAGCTCACGCCCGGGCCGGAGCGCTGCGACGCGCTCGACAACGACTGCGACGGAAACGTGGACGAGGGCGACGGGCTCTGCGCGCCCGGCGAGATCTGCGACCGCGGCGTGTGCACGGGCGTCTGCTTCGAGGGCGGCTGCTTCGACGGGCAGGTCTGCAACGCGGCGGGCCAGTGTGTCGACGCGGGCTGCGAGGATCGCGTCTGCCCCGAGGGCCAGCGCTGCGTCGCGGGGAGCTGCGTCGGCGCGTGCGACGGCGTCGTCTGTCCGGCGGGCCGCTCGTGCCGCGGCGGGCGCTGTGTCGATCCGTGCGCGGGTCTCGAGTGTGACGACTGCACGGTCTGCGAGGACGGCGACTGCGTCGTGAGCTGCGAGCACGCGGAGTGCCCGTCCGGGCAGACGTGCCGCGCCGATGGACACTGCGTCGCGAGCGCGTGCGCGTCGGTGACCTGCCCCGCGGGTCAGACCTGCGTCGGCGGGACCTGCCGGGACGCTTGCGAGGGCGCGGTCTGCCCGATGGGTGAGGCGTGCATGGCCGGTGAGTGTGTGCCCGCCACGTCGCGCCCCGACGCCGACGGAGGCATGACGACGCCGGTGGATGGCGGCGGGCCCGTCGGACCCGACGGATCCGTGGTGCCGGGCGTCGATGGCGGCGGCGCGGAGGAGATCGACGCGGGTCGGACGCCGGGGCGCGGCGGAGAGCCGGGCTGCGGGTGCCGGATGACCTCGGCGCGCGAAGGCGCGGGGAGCGCGTTGCTCGCCGTGTTGGTGCTGGGGCTCGTCTCGCGCCGACGCAGGCGTTGAGTCGGCGCGCGGCGGAGGTGAGCGCCTCCGCCGCGTCAGCCGTCGAGCAGCGCTTCGGCCTCTGCGCGGGGCAGCGCCCAGGCGCGCGCCGCGAGCTCGTACGAGAAGCCCGCGCGCCCGAGGGAGGCGAGCTCCTTGGCGCGGTCGGGCTCGCGGTCCTCGCGCGCGAAGGGGCCGTGGCGGCGACGTCGGAGGTGCCGGAGCGCGGCGACGAGCTCGACGTCGCCCCGGGTCTCGATGGCGTCGTCGACGAGCTCGGCTGCGACGCCGCGCTCGGCGAGCTTCGCGCGGATGGCGCGCGTCGACGCGCCGCGCCGGCGGAGGCTCCGCGCCTGGACCTCGGCGTAGCGCGCGTCGTCCAGGTAGCCGAGGCGGGCGAAGTCGGCGAGCAGCGCGTCGATGGCCTCGATCAGCGGCTCGCGCGGCTGGCCGTGCACGGCGACCGCGCGATCGACGCGCCGCACGAGCACGCGCCGGAGCTGAGCGCGGCTCGCGTCTCGTTGGCCGAGGTAGTGGAGCGCGGCCTCCCGGAGGCGCTCGGGCGAGAGCGGACGGATGCGGCGGCCGCGGCGCGCCCCGCCCGAGCGATCGTCGCTCGGCGGCACTTCAGCTCACGAGCCGGCGGATCGTCTCGAGGAGCTGCGTCTCGCTCTTCGCCGTCTCGCCGTCGATCTTCACGGCGGCCTCGACGGCGCTGAGCAAGCGGGCGCGGGCCTCCTCCGAGAGCGCGGCGACCCGCTCCTCGACGTTGCTGTCCATGTCGATGCCGCTGAGCGCGGCCTTGCGCTCGGTGTCCGGCATCTGGAGCTCGTCCATGACGCGGTCGAGGTGCTCTCGCTCGGCGTCGCCGAGCACGCCGTCCGAGATGAGGACCTGTCCCACGATCTGCACGAACCGCTTACGGTCTTCGGGCGTCATGCGCGCATGCTGTGCTCAGGCGGCGGCTCCTGGCAAGCCGATGCGTGCTCGCCGTGCACGACTGACCACGGGACGTGCCTACCAAGGCTGTGTGGGTCGAGAAGGCTTCCGAGCTCCTCCGCGGGGACCAGGGCGAGACCCTGGGGACCGCCAACCTTGCCGAGAGTCTTTTGACGGACGGCCAGCGAAGTGATCGCGGTGCGTCAACGCGCTCACGCTGCGCCAGCGGAGCACACCCACGCATCACGACTTCTCCCGTCCATCACGAGGTGCGGGTGGCCCTCCCCTCTGGTCCGCATCTTGAATCATCTCGAGGTCCGGAGGGCCGTGGGCACGAATGACTCGAGAGGCTGGTCTACGCCGTCGTCGGTGTGGGCCTTGGGGATGGTTCTGCTTTCGCTCGCGCTCGGCTGTGCGCGCTCGCGAACCCTCGACGATGGGCGCGATGGCGCGGTCGTGGGAGCGGACGCATCGACGACCGAGCCGTCGACCGATGGGGGGCGTGACGCTCCGGACGGCATGGTCGGTCCGACCGATCCGACACGCGACGGGGGTCGTGGCGGCGACGCGGGTCGAGCCCCGAGCCCCGAAGCCGTAGCGCTGGCCCGAGCGGAGTGCGCATGGATGGCGAGGTGTCTGGCGTGGGAGGTCGACGCGATCTTCTTCACTGGCGAGGCGGGCTGCGTCGAGGCGCTCGCACGGGCGTACGATCGGATCATCGCTCGTGGCCACGCCGCGCCGCCCTCGGATTGGTGCAGCACGTCGTACCCGCTCGACGCCGACTGCGATGACCTGCGCGACGACGATGGCAGCTCGATCCACGTATGCGTCGAGCCAGCGGGGCGCCTCCGCTCGGGCGAGGCGTGCCTCCACGACGTCGAGTGTGGTCGGTCGGCGGCCGGAGGCGAGATGCGCTGCTTCGACTGCCAGTGCAGGCCGCTTCTTCGCGAGGGCGACGAAGGCTGCTCGGACGTTCGGCCCTGCGAGACCGGCGCGTTCTGCGCCTTCCGCGAAGGGAGGAGGGTGTGCGCGCGCTACCGAGCGCTCCCGGACGGTGCGGCGTGCACGACCGATTCCGACCCGTTCGAAGGGTGTGCCCACGGCAGCCGCTGCTTCGAAGGAAGGTGCGCGCGCGAGCCACGTCGTGGCGAAGCCTGCGACCCGCGCGGGGTACCTTGCTTCGAGACGTTTGACCGCGTCGAGTGCGTCGCGGACGATCGTGGCGCGTACCGATGCGAAGAGACTGCGGTGCGACCTCCCGCCGTTCGCGCCGGCGAGCGTTGTGACCGAGGCGACATGTGTGTCGGTGGCG
Source organism: Myxococcales bacterium (assembly GCA_019637115.1). Lineage (GTDB taxonomy): Bacteria > Myxococcota_A > Polyangia > Polyangiales > Houyiibacteriaceae > JACKEH01. The sequence continues at coordinate 17,617 of JAHBWH010000013.1, forward strand.
AGCGGTGCCCGTCCTCGGGCGTCTGCCCCAGCGACTGCAGAGGCAACGCCGCCGCCGTATGCTTCACGGGCGCATGCGACGAAGCGACGGGCGAGTGCGCGATCCGACAGGAGTGCGTCCGTGGCTGAGTACGTGCGCGTCGCGTGTTGCGCGATCCTGCTCGTTGGGTGCGCGCGCTCCCACGAGCTCGATCTCGCCTCGGACGCGACGGGCGCCGGGCGCGTCAGCGGGGACGGCGGCCCATCGCGCTTCTCCGATGCCGGGAGCGACGGTCCCTCCCGAGACGCCTCGCCCGGCGACGCGGGAGCCGACGCGTTCGTGCCGGTCGACGAGAGCCTGCGCTACGCCGAGCGGCGCTGCGCCTGGCTCGCGCGCTGCTCGTCGTGGACGATCGACGCGGCGTGGCTTCGCGGCGAGGCCTCGTGCGTGCACGCGGAGCGACGACGGGTGGACGAGATCGTCGGTCGTGGCCACGCGCCCCCGGTGGCGACCTGGTGCGACGCGCCCGAGGTCGACGCCGACTGTGACGGCGTGGACGACGTCACGTCCTGTGACCCGAGACCCGGGCGTCTCCCCGAAGACGGCGCCTGCGTGACGGATCGCGAGTGCGGCCTCTCGCCTTCTGCGCGGCCGATGGGATGCGTCGGTTGTCGATGTCGGGCGTGGGGCCGCGCGGGCGAGGCGTGCGACGACGCCCGACCTTGCGGTCCCTCGTTGCGTTGCGACCCGCGCGAAGGCATCTGCCGAGCCCAGACGATCTTGGCGGACGGCGCGCGCTGTGCCCGCGACTCGTCGGTGGTCTGTCGCGCTGGCTCGACGTGTCACGAGGGCGTCTGCACGCGCAGCCCACGAGTCGGTGAGCGCTGCGAGCCGACGGGGCCGGCGTGCTTCTCCGGCGGCGGCACGAGCCGGTGCGCGGCGGGAGCGGATGGCGTCCCTCGTTGCCAGAGCGCGTTCGTCTTCGTCGCGGCGGGCGAGCCGTGCGAGCGCGGCGAGGTCTGCGCGGGCGGGTCGTTCTGTACCAGCGACGGGGTCTGCCCCGCGACGTGCGCCGACGATCCGCGGACGTGTGGGCTCTCCGCCTGCGACGAGACCTTCGACGACTGCCTGCTGCCGCCGCTGCGTTGCCCTGGGTCGTGAGCGACGCGAGCCGCTTCCCCTCCACGGGCTCGGTGGCGCGTTGGCCGTCGAGTCAGTCCGCGGTCGGGTGGGCGAGCGAGCGCCGAACGGCGCGGCGGTTCCGGCGCGTGTCGGACGCGTGCGTCAAGGCGCGTGGACGCGGAGGTCCGCTCCGACGTGCGTCAGGGCGCGCGGACGCGGACCTCGGCCCCGACGGGACGGTCGAGCGCGTCGCGCGTCGCGCGCCGCGCGGCCTCGAAGGCGAGCCGGCCTGCGTCCAGCCGGAAGGGGGAGACGCGGGGGAGGCCCTCGATCACGAGCGCGACCTGGCCGCCCCGGCGCGGCGCGGGCATGGGTCCCTTGCCGCGGCGCCACGGTGAGCGCGACGCGAGGTGGTGGTAGAGGACGCGGGTCCCCTCGGGCAGCCCGAGGGTGCCCGGGCGGTCGGCGATGCCGCCGTCGAGGCACGAGCGCGCGCCGACGCGGACGGGCTGGAACATGCCCGGGAAGGCGCAGCTCGCGTGGATGGCGGGCGCGAGGGGGCCCGCCTCGACGACCTGCGTGCGGCGGCCTCGGAGCTCGAAGACGCTGACGGCGAGGGGCACGCGGCACTCCTCGAAGGTCGCGCACGGGAGGGTCTCGTCGAGGCGCGCGCGGAAGCGCTCGCCGCGGAGCAGCCCGAGGCCGGGGGCGGGATCCCAGAAGTCCTCGCGGCGCAGCTCGAGGAAGGTGTCGGCGATGGCCGGGGCGTCGAGCCCGGCGGACCAACAACCGGCGACGAGCGCGCCCGCGGACGAGCCGCTCGCGCGCGTGGGCAAGAGGCCCTCGTCCTCGAGGACCGTGAGCACGCCCGCGTGCGCGAAGAAGCCGAAGAAGCCGCTCGAGAGCGCGAGCGCGAAGGGCTCGGCGGCGAGGTGCTCGCGTAGGGTCGGGGAGGGCGAGGCGGTCATGCGTGCACGTCGGAGCCGCCGCTCGCGAGCGCGACCATCTCGGCGTCTTGGACGTGGCGCCGCAGCGCGTCGTTGACCTCGCGGGCGCGTTGGAAGATGGCGCCGTGGCCGGCGTCCGGCAGCGTCAGGAGGCGGGCGTGGGGGATGCGACGGCGCAGCCGGTCGGCGCTCTCTGGGCGGATGAGCACGTCGAGCGCGGGCTTGACGATCAGCGTCGGGACCCGGAGCTGCCCCAGGCGTGGCCCCGTGTGGTGGCGGGCGACGGCGTGGAGCTGTCCGAGGAAGGTCTCTCGACCCGCGGGCCGCCCCATCTGCGCGTTCATGCGCTCGCCCAGCGCGCGCGGGTCCACCTCGCGGAGGAAGTGCTCGGGGTAGAGCAGCCGCTGCAGCGCCTCGACGCGCGCGGGGCCTCGCGAGGTGTTCGCGCGCACGAACTCGCGCAGCCCCTCGACGGTGGGGAGCTTGTGCCGGAGCGGGCCGCCCTCGTGCGTGGCGATGAGGCTCAGGCTGCGCAGGCGCCGCTCGGCTCGGAGCGCGAGCTCTTGGGCGATCATCCCGCCCATCGAGACGCCGACGACGTGCGCGTCGTCCCAGCCGAGCGTGTCCATCACCCCGAGCGCGTCGGCGGCCATGTCGGCCATCGTCCAGCGCCGCTTCGGCCCCCGCTCGCTCTCGCCGATGCCGCGGTTGTCGAAGTAGGCGACGCGATGGTCGTCCGAGAGCCCTTCGATCTGTGGGCGCCAGACGTCACCGCGCATCCCGAAGCCCATGATCAGGAGGACGCGGGGCCCCCGATCACCGACGCGCCACCAGCGAATGGCGGGTGCGCCGGTCGTGCGTCCAGAGTCGTCGTGCCGCATCGCACGAAGCATTCGGCGCTCGGGCGGAGGGCGCAAGGTCTGACCCATGAGCGGCCTTGCGCCAGGGCGCTCAGCCTTCTCGTCGCTCCGCGTCGAACGATTCGGCTCGTGACGCCCGCTTCGCTCGGGGTCGCTTGCGGGATCGGTGTGGCTTGCGGGATCGGCGGAGCCTCTCACTCGCCGCGCGGGCTCGAGGGGTCGGCTGAGCCTCTCAGTGCAGCCCGACTCGGCGGACGACGGCTTGACCGGCGGGGATTCGGACGACGTAGCGGCGCTCGACCCCGGCCTCGGGGTTGCGGAGCGTGAGCTCGTGCTCGCCGGAGGGGAGCTGTACGCGCACGAGCGGGGTGTTGCCGAGGACACGTCCGTCGAGCACGACCTCGGACCACGGCGTCGTGTCGAGCGTCAGCCAACCCGTCGGGAGCGGGGCGGCGACCTCCTCCTCGTTCGCCGGGCTCGGCGTGGGAGGCGCCGCCGCGACGGGCGTGGGGGCGACATGACGGCGCCCGTCCTGGGGAGCGACCGGCGCGCGCGTCGCTTCGTGTGGCGAACCGCCCACCCGCTGGGCGGGCGCTTCGAGGGCCACGACGGGCTGCGAGCCGGCCGTGTCGACGGCCGCGGCACGCCGTGGGTCGTACGCGCCCATCACCCGCTCTACATCGCCCGCCCGCTCGGAGCCGGGCGCGTCGTCGCCTGCCCGCTCCGAGTCGTGCGTGCCCATCACCTGCTCCGCGTCGTCGCCTGCCCGCTCGGAGCCGAGCGCGTCGTCGCCTGCCCGCTCGGAGCCGAGCGCGTCATCGCCTGCCCGCTCGGAGCCGAGCGCGTCATCGCCCGTCGTCAGGGTGGTGGGGTCCGCGGAGAGCTCCTCGTCCGCCTTCTCGTCCGCCTCGTCCGGAGGCGCGGGGGCCCCCGCGGTCCCAGGGCGCGCGGGCAGGTTCCCGACGCCGAAGAGGACGCCCACGAGCGCGAGCAGGGCGAGCGCCGCGAGCACGAGCGGTCCGCGCGCGGTCCGGGCGCGTGGAGGCGGCGGAGGGTCGGAGGGGAGATCGATCGGGATCGAGCGCGACTCGGAGCGCGGGCTGACGTGGAAGCTCCCGGTGTGCGTCGTCCGAAGCCGGGCGCCGCCGACCCAATGGCGGACGAGGGCTTGCTGTTGCTCGCGCTCGCCCACGAGCAGATCGCCGAGCCAAGCCGCGACCTCCTCTCGGCACATCGGCGGGTCGAGCTCGGCGAGCCAGGACTCGAGCGGGGCGCGCATCGCGGCGGCGTCGGGGAAGCGGTCGTCGGGGTCCCGCTGGAGCGCGCGCTCGACGACGGCGACGAGAGGCGCGGGCGCGTCGGGGGCGTGCGCGCGAAGCTCGGGGAGCTCGCCCGCGACGAGCGCGTGCAGGGTCGTCACGTCGTTGCGCGCGGGGAAGAGGTGGCGCCCGCTGAGCATCTCCCAGAGCAGCACCCCGGCGCTCCAGAGGTCCGCGCGGTGGTCGACCCCTTCGCCCGACGCCTGCTCCGGCGCGATGTACCCGAACTTGCCCTTGATGAGGCCCGAGTCGGTGTTGGCGCGTCGCGAGGTCGCGCGCGCGATGCCGAAGTCGAGCAGCTTCACGCTCCCGTCCCAGCAGAGGAAGACGTTCTGCGGCGAGATGTCGCGGTGGACGATCTTCAACGGGCGTCCGTCGTAGTCGGCGAGGGAGTGCGCGTAGGCGAGGGCGTCGAGGAGATCGGCGACCAGGCGCGCGGCGACGGGCACCGGCACGCGCTCGTCGCGCTCGTTGGCGCGGGCGAGCACGTGCTGGAGCGTCTGTCCTTCGAGGTACGCCATCGCGAGGTAGTGGCGCTGCTCGTGCAGGCCGACCTCGAGCGTGTGCACGATGTTCGGGTGATTGAGCCGGGCCGAGAGCCTGGCCTCGTCGAGGAACTCTTCGACGGCGCTGAGCTCGTCTTCGAGCTCCGGGTGCAGCATCTTGAGGACGACGAGCTTGCGGAAGCCGCCCGGGCCCTCGGCGAGCGAGAGGAACGCCTCCCCGGCGCCCCCTCGTCCGAGCGACGCGACGATCTCGTAGGGGCCCACCCGTCGTGGCTCGACGAGGTGGGGCCCCGACTCCCGATCGCGTGTCGTTCCGCCCACGCCTGCATCCTTTGGACGGGGTATGCGCCATGTCAATCGGCGGCGGCTCTCGGCGCGTCCGGGGCGCTCCGTCTCGACGCGGCTCGACCGCGAACCTTCGTCGTCCGAAGGGGGCTCGCGGATCGGTCGTTCAGAGGAAGCGGCGGAGCGGGGTCCGGCGGAGCAGCAGGACCGCGAGGAGCGTGAGCGGGAAGGCGACGAGGACCCGGAGCCAGCGCTCGTCGTAGAGCCCGAGGGCCTGCAGCGCAGGCTTGCCGAGGTGCCGGTGGACCTCGATGTGCAGCACGTAGACGCCGAGCATCGCGGGGACGAGGCGACTCGTGAACGCCTGGAACTGGCGGGGCCCCGCTGGCAGCCACGTTCCGGCGACCAAGAGCCCGAGCCCACCGGCGTAGCGGACGAGGTAGGCGGAGGCCTCGGGGCGCAGCATGACCGCGAGCAGGCCGGCGCCGACGAAGACCGCGAGCCCCGCCGTCGCGGCCCGCCGCACCCGCGCGTGCTCGCGCAGCGCGAGGCAGCGGCCGAGCCCCAGGCCGAGCGCGAGGGTGGGCAAGCTGAAGAGCCATTGATCGAAGGGCCAGCCGCGCGCGGCGGAGGACGCGGGGATCAAGAGGAGCCCGCCGAGCGCGAAGGCGCCGAGGATCCAGCCGACCCGCGGAGCGTCGGCGCGCCACCCGGGTACGAGGCCGACGAGCTGGTGCACGAGCAGGCCCGCGGCGACGACGAAAGGGAAGAACCAGAGGTGGATCTCGGGCCCGTAGAGCAGCATCTCGGGGCGGAGCCAGTCGAAGAGCGGGCGCCCGTAGTGGGCGCGCTCGGCGAGCCGAGCGCCGAAGAGCACGATCGACCAGAAGAGCCAGGGGGCGATCACGCGCTCGAAGCGCCGCGAGACGAAGGTGCGGGTGGGGGCGGGCTCGGGCTTGGAGACGCCCAGGGCAACGGCGAGGATCAAGAAGAGCGGCAGGCCGAAGCCGTAGAGCGCGTGCCGGCCCGTGAGGTGGATCGCGACGGTGTCCACCGCGGCGATCACACGGAGCTGGTCCCAGGCGCCGAGGTGGATCCGCGCGGCCCTGCCTGCGTCAGCGTCGGTCCTGCCCACGTCGGTCCCGGCTGCGTCGGACCTGCCCGCGTCGGTCCTGCCCACGTCGGCCCTGCCCGCGTCGGCCCTGCCTACGTCGGTCTTGGCCGCGTCGGTCCTGGCCGCGTCGGCGCGCGCCTCGCCGTCGGCCGCGGTCGCGCCGAGGTCGTGGGGCTCGCGTCGCGGCCAGGGCAGACCGGTCGAGAGGGACATCCGCGGGAGCGTGATGCACGGCCGGGCGGGTGCAAGCGCACCGGGCGGCCGAGCGGAGCGTGCCGCCCATGGATCCTGGCCGAGCGAGCCTGGCCTCGGCGACGCGGCTCGCACTTGCGGCCGGGTGTACTACGTTCGCCGAGACACGGAGGTGCGTGTGGAGCGTTCGTTGGCAGGCAAGGTGCTCGCGATCACGGGAGCGGGCTCGGGGATTGGTCGCGGACTGGCGGTCGAGGCGGCGCGTCGCGGCGCGATCGTCGCGATCTCCGACGTGAACGAGGCGGGGCTCGCCGAGACCGCCGCGCTGCTCGCGTCGGCCGGCGCGCGCGCCTCGCACCAGCGGGTCGACGTCGCGCAGCGGGACGACGTCTACGCCTGGCGCGACGCGGTCCACGCGGATCACGGCCGCGTGGACGCGATCATCAACAACGCGGGCGTCTCGCTCACCGACACGATCGCCGAGATGGACTGGCAGGATCTCGAGTGGATCGTCGGCGTGAACTTCTGGGGCGTGGTCCACGGCACCAAGGCCTTCTTGCCGGACCTGCTCGCCCAGCGCAGCGGCTGGGTGGTGAACGTCTCGAGCATCTTCGGGATGATCAGCCTGCCCACCCAGGGGGCCTACAACGCGACGAAGTTCGCGGTCCGTGGCTTCACCGAGGCGCTGGTCGCCGAGACCGAGGGATCGGGCGTGACGGTCTGCTCGGTCCACCCTGGCGGCATCAAGACGAACATCGTCCGCTCGTCGCGCTTCCGCCGAGGTCGCCGGCCCGGCGACGATCGTGAGCGGCTCGTGCGGCAGTTCGACGAGAAGATGGCGCGCACGACGCCGGAGCGGTGCGCCGAGATCATCCTGGACGGGATGCAGCGCGGAGAGCCGCGGATCCTCGTAGGCCAGGACGCCAAGCTCATCGACGCGCTCCAGCGCGTGACGCCGCGTCGCTACCGCGACGTGCTCGCGCGGCTCGAGCGGCTCACGGGGGGCTGAGCGTTCGACGGCGCGTCGAGCCGTCACGCGCCTCCCCTCCGCGGCGTCTCGAAGCGAAGCGGGAGCGCGAGGGTTCGACGGACGAACCGGAGGCGGCATGATGCGGCCCATGTCGAAGTCCTCCGCCGAGATCGCCGACCTCCTCTTCGCCGACGCTTGCGTGGCGACCTGCGCGGGCGAAGGAGATCCGCTCGCGCGCCTCGACGTCCGGGCGCGATGCAGCGTCGCGACCGCCGGGGACCGCGTCGTCTACGTCGGCCCGCGCGAAGGCGCGCCGACCGCGCGGCGCACCTTCGAGCTCGCGGGCGCGTCCATCCTGCCGGGGCTCGTCGACCCGCACACGCACCTGGTCTTCGCCGGGAACCGCGTCGACGAGCTCTCGCGTCGGATGCGCGGCGAGGACTACCGCGCCATCGCGGCCGAGGGCGGGGGCATCGCGAGCACGGTGCGCGCCACGCGCGAGGCGAGCGACGACGCGCTCTTCGAGCTCACGGCGGCGCGCGCGCGCGCGCTGCGGGCGTTCGGGGTGACGGCGTGCGAGGCCAAGAGCGGGTACGGGCTCTCGCTCGAGCACGAGCTGCGCTCGCTGCGCGTGCTGCGTCGCGTGGACGAGGCCGGGCTGCTGCGGGTGAGCGCGACCTTCCTCGGCGCGCACGCGATCCCGCCCGAGCGCCGCGACGATCGGGCGCGCTACGTCGACGAGGTGGTCGAGGAGGTGCTCCCCGCGGTGGCGGAGGAGGGCCTCGCCGACGCGGTCGACGTCTACTGCGACGACGGGGCGTTCACGCTCGCCGAGGCGCGGCGGGTGTTGACGGCGGGCAAGGCGCACGGGCTCGCGGTGCGCGCGCACGCCGGGCAGTTCGCCGACCTCGGCGCGGTGGAGCTGGTCGCCGAGCTCGCGGGGCTCTCCGCCGATCACCTCGAGGTCGTCTCGGACGCGGGCGTCGCGGCGATGGCGGCGGCGGGGGTCGTCGCCGTGCTCCTCCCCGGCGCGTGGCGGACCCTTCGACAAGAGGCGCCGCGCGCCGAGCGCTTCCGGGAGGCTGGCGTCGCGATGGCGATCGGTACGGATCTCAACCCGGGCACCAGCCCGACCGCCGACCTGCCGCTGATGGCGGCCCTGGCGGTGCGGGACGCGGGGATGACGATCGAAGAGAGCCTGCTCGGGATCACCACCGCCGCGGCGCGCGCGGCGGGCTTCGGCGGCGGCGCGGGTACGCTGCGGGTCGGCGGGCCGGCAGACCTCGCGGTCTTCGCGACCCCCGATCCTCGGTCGCTCGCCTACGGGCTCGGGGGGGCGAGGGCGTCGCTCGTCTTGCTCGGCGGGAGGATCGTCGTCGAGGCCGCCGAGCCGCTGATCTGGTGAGCGGGGCCGGACTCTCGGCCGCCCGAGCGGCACGCGCCGGACCGCGGGCGGCGTCGTCGCGTCGGTGGGAGCCGGACGTGGATCGTCGGCCGGCTCAACAAGCGCTCACGTTCTGATATGCTGCGCGCTAGATGGCCATCGACGTCGACGCCGCCTTCCAGAGCTACGAGACCCGGTTTCGAGAGAAATTCGGGGAAAAGCCAGTCGGCGCGTTCGCGAAGTTCGCCAACACCATGATCCAGAAGCTCGACCGCGCGGGCTTCGAGGCGCGGCTCGAGGCGTATTTGCGGTGGCACCGCGAGAGCAAACGCCTGCTCGGATCGGGCGCGACGATCAGCGACGTGCTCGTCATGGAGTTCGAGGAGGCCTCTTCGTGGATCTGCCTCGAGGCGCCGAACGTGCTGGAGATGTTCTCGGGCGAGGTCGGTGATCCAGCGGAGATGGTGACCAGCACGGGGCAGCGCGCGGCCGTGAAGTAGCGCGCTCGCTGCGGCCACGACGCAGCGACCCGTCGTGCCCGAGGGGAGGATCGCGCCCGCCGCGGGGTCGCGCGAGCTTCGAGGTGGCGCCGTCGCCGCTCAGGTCGCGAGAGGTCGTGGAGGCGCTCACCTCGGTGATCGCCACGATCGGGTCGTCGGCGATCACCGCAGACCGAAGCATCGGCGTCAGCCCGCGTCCGCGCGTCCGCGCGTCCGCGCGTGCGCGCGTGCCTCAGGGCCAGCCGAGCCGGGGTGGGGATCAGAACGTGTAGCCGATGCTCGACGTCAGGCTGGTGTCCGTCGTCAAGACGGTCTCGGCGGGGTTCGAGTCGTACATCACGACGAAGGTGAGGCTCAGGGCGACCTGCTCGCTCGCGCGCACGACGAGATCGGTCTGGCTGAAGACTCGGAAGTCGTCGGTCCAGGCGTCGAAGCGCGGCTGGTAGTAGACGGTCTGCACCATGCGGAAGAGGCCGCCCGTGTCGAAGGCGGCGGTGAGGTAGGTCGAGAGGCGGTGGTTGTTCTCGACGCGGCCGCTGTCGCCGACGTCTTCCTGTCGGCTCAGGCGCTGGTGCTCGTACATATACGAGGCGGCGACGGCGAGCTGGACCGCGTCTCGTCGGAGCACGTCCCAGCGCGGGCCGCCCCCGATGAGCATGCGGAGCTTGAGCCGCCAGATCCGGTCGAAGGTCGCCTGAGCGTACGTCTCCCACGTGATGGGCGTCGTCCACAGCCGCACCTGGTGGCGCAGGTGGGTGATGTGCCGGTTCAGGAAGGGGTCTCCGGCGCCGCGGGCGAACTGGTTGGTGTTGCGGAGGATGAAGGTCCGTCGGCCGACCCGCTGGCGGATGAGCGTCGAAGCGTTCGCCGAGAGGAACTTCACGTTGCCGGTCTGCCAGCTGAGCGCGCCGCGGAGCTCGACGTCGAGCTTCGCGTCGGGGCACTCGTCCGAGCGGGCCCCGTCCTCGCCACCTCCCTCGCAGGCGGCGTTGGTGCCGATGAGGGGGACGACGTTGACGACCTGCGCGAGCGACTGCGTCGTCGGGAAGGTCGAGAGGAGGAGGGCACCGAGGATCCACGGCCGGGAAGAGCGGAAGGCGGTGCGTCGACGGATCGCCGCAGGCTTCATGGGGCCGTGGGGTCCCGCATTCCACGGACGAGGTCAAGCGATCACATGGAGCGCGTCGATCACGTGGAGCGCATCGATCACGCGCGGGTCGAGAGCGCGAGATCGTGATCGAGGAAGTCGGGGTCCGCTCGCCGACGATGCCGCCCAGCGCGCACGGACGAGCTCTCGCTTTGGCTCGTCGCAAGCCCTCGAAGCTTCCCGCCGCCTCCCGTGTCGTCTCGAAGCCTCCGGCAGCCTGGCCGGTCCCCAGCGTGTCGCGTGAACGTCGCTCGACGTGGCGCCCGTGGGCCTGTTAGCGTCCCCGCATGGGAAGGGGTTCCGAGGCCGCGATGCGCTGGCTGCCGCTCGACGGCGCACTGCTCGGCTTCGACCGCCGCACCGGCCGGAACGTGCTGATGCGGGGGGAAGAGACCGCGCACCTCGTGCAGAGCGCGCCGCGCGTGGTGCAGATGGCGCTGACGAACGCCTGCAACAAGACGTGTGGCTTCTGCTACCGGCCGCTCGAGGCGCGGAGCGGCTGGAGCTTCGACGAGGTGCTCACGTTCGGGCGCTTCCTCTCCGAGTGGGGGGTGCTCGAGCTCGCGCTCGGTGGCGGTGAGCCGACGGTGTTCCCGCGCTTCACGGAGCTCGTGCGGCGGCTGCACGACGAGACCGCGCTCGCGATCAACTTCACCACCAACGGCACGCGGCTCACCGACGCGTTGCTCGACGAGCTCGCGGGATGCGTCGGGCAGATCCAGGTGTCCGTGTACGACGACGAGGATCTCGACGGCACGATCCGTCGGCTCGTCGCGCACCGCGTGCGCTTCGGGCTCAACTACCTCGTGACGCCGACGCGGCTCCGCACGCTCGACGCGGATCTGCTGCGCTGGAGCGCGATGGGCGTGCGCGACGTGCTGCTGCTCTCGTACAAGGGGGAGGAGCCGCTCCACCTCTCGGCCGAAGAGCTGCGCGATCTCGACGCGCGCATCGTGCGGCTACACGAGCACTTCGCGGAGCGACTGCAGCTCAAGCTCGACGTGTGTTGGTCCACGCGGTTGCCGAGCGCACCACAGCTCTTCTTCGACCCGGACTGCCGCGCGGGGAGCCTCTTCTTGAGCGTCACGTCGGACCGGAAGGTGCTGTCGTGCTCCTTCGCGAAGGACGGGATCCCGTTCGGTCGCTTCGACGAGCTGCCCGCGATCTACGGCGCGCTCAAGACCGGCAAGCAGGTCGCTCCTTTGCCAGGTTGCGCGCGACTCCCTGCGTTCGGGGGGGCGCTCGTGCCCTCGGTGGCGCGGGCTCGGCATCATCCCGAGCTCCGAATCGTCGAGTGAGCCGGAGCGAGCATTTGCGAAGAGACGCTCAAGTCAGAGAGGAGTCGTCGATGGCGCTCGAGATCTACGTGTGGAATTCGTTCTCTTGCAACAACAGCTCGGACTACCGACTGGTCGCAAAATTCGACGACCCGAAGGCCGCCGCGGCGATGAAGAAGGATCTGGACAAGTTCTTCGCCAAACACGCGGAGCAGATCGACGAGCTCAACGAAGACCCCGACTTCGACTACGACGATCTGTTCGATACGATCTCGGACGCCGCACAGAAGATCGGCAAGAAATACGGACACGCCTGGAAGGAAGGTCTCGTCTGGGGGGACGACTGTCTCTCGGACGACGAGCCGGGTACCTGGGTCGTCGGCGACACGCTGATCGTCTACCACACGTACATGGGCGGCTTCGGAGAGCTCTCCAAGCTGCTCGCGAAGGCGGGCGGGACGCTCGTGGAGAGGGGCGACGAGCGCGGGGCGCCGATCGTGCGGGTGGAGCTCGACCTGCCCGCCAAGAACGGGGAGGCGTTCGCGCAGGAGCTCGTCGATTTCTTCGATCAGCGCCACTCGGTGCAGTGGCTCCACGAGTGGAACCTTCGTACGAAGGAGACCGACTACGCGTGGGGCGAGGGCAACGGCTCCGCGAAAGACGTGACCTTCGCGCTCGAGGGGGAGCACGTGACGTTCACGTACACGATTCGTCCCGATTACATCGAGAACCTCCAGTCGTACCTGAAGAAGAACAAAGCGCGAAACGTGGTGATCCGTGTCGCCACGAAGAAGGACGTCTCCGAGAACCGCAAGCGCGACCGGAAGCTCGCGAAGGCGGCGACCAAGGCGAAGGCGAAGAGCGTCGCGAAGGCGACGAAGGCCGATGCTTTCGATCCGGCGGGGAAGAGCTACCTGTTCACGGGCAAGCTCGCTGCGATGACGCGCGCAGAGGCGGAGGCGCGGGCGAAGGCGCTCGGAGGCACGGTCGCGGGCTCGGTGACGCCGGCGCTCGACGTGCTCGTGGTGGGCGACGAGGGCTCGCCGCTCTACGGGGACGGCGCGAAGGGCGCGAAGCTCACGAAGGCGGAGGCGCTGAACGCGAAGGGCGCGAGCATCCGGGTGATCTCGGAGACCGCGTTCCTCGGGCTGAAGAAGTGAGCGCCGGATGTCGAAGAAGCGTGGCGCGAGCGCCTCGGCCGAACGCGGGCTGATCGGGCGGCTCGCGCAGGTCCGCGCGCGCGGGTTCGCAGACGAAGCCGAGCGCGATCGGCCGCTCTTCGAGCTCGTCCGTGGAGACCACGCGGCCGCGGTCGCCGCGCTCGCGAAGGTGAGGAAGGACTACTACGGGCACGCGACCTGGCAGGGGACACGGCCGTTTGCGGTCCGCGCGATCGCGCATTGCCTCACGCGACCGGAGGAAGGGCGCGCGTACGTCGAGGCGATGGGCGGATGGTTCGTGGGGGGCAGCGTGCAGGGGCACGCGCTCGCGCTGCACGCGCTGCTCGGAGGCTACGATCGGTTGGAGGAGCATCCACCGACGGTGTCGTCGTGGGAGCGGTGGGAGCGACCTCCGCGCGAGCCGTCCGATCCCGAGCGCCCGGCGGCCTCGCTCGCACGCGACGCGCGCGATCGACGCCGACGTCGGAACGCGCTCTTGCGTCGCGAAGCGCGCACGAGCGCGGAGGTCCAGCTCGCGCTCGGCGAGGGCCGCGCGCCTTCGCCCGCAGGGCTCCGTGACGAACGCCTCGACGCGACGCTCGGGCTCGAGGCCGCGCTGCGCCTCGGAGACCTGGTCGCCGCCGAACGTTTCGCGAAGCGCCTGCTCTCGCATCGGCCATCGTGGTCGGACGCGATGTACGGCAAGTCCGACACGCGGGCCGACGGCGCGCTCGGGCTCGCGCGGGTCCATCGGCGTCGCGGTCAGCATGCGCTCGTGATCCGACACGTGAACGACTGCCTCGCGCTCGCGAGCGGGCCGACGAAGTCGAAGGCGCTGCTGCTGGGCGCCTCGGTCGCGCGCGAGCTCGGGCTCGACGGGAAGGCGAAGACGTACCTCGCCGCGCTCTCGAAGATCGCGCCGCGGGTCGGCGAGGTGAGGGTCGACGAGCTCGAACTCTCGACGCTCGACGACGCGCTCGGCACGAAGGGAAAGGCACGACGCGCGGTGCGAGAGGGCGGTCGCGCCGGTGCCGCCGGCGAGCACGACGTCGCCGCGCGGGCGTACGAGCGGGCGCTCGGATCGATGAAGCGCTTCGACGCGGAGGGCCGCACGATCGCGGCGCGCTGGCTCGTTTCGCTCGCATTGGCCGGGCGATTCGACGCGCTCGGCGCGGCGTCCGAGCGCCTGCTCGCGATCGATCCCGGCTTCGTCTCCGCGCGGGAGTCGCTCGCTTACGCGAGCGCACGGCTCGGTCGCTCGGGCGCCGCGAGGGACACGTTTCGTGCGACGGGGCTCGCGCGGCTCTTCGAGGACGCGTGGTCGTTCGAGGCGTGGTCGGCGTCGCGGCCGGAGCGCGCGCTCTCCCCGATCGCCTATACCGCGGAGGACCGCGCGGAGACACTCCTTCGCAAAGGCGTGCTCACCGAAGCGCTCGACGTGCTCTCCGTCGCACCTCCGCTCGCGCCGACCTCGCCGCTGCGCTTCTTGATCGCGGGAACGATCTGGAACGGGAGCATCCTCGGCTCACCCGAGGCACGCCGGGCGTCCGCAGAGGCGGCGTGGGGGTGGCTCGCGCCGCTCGCGAAGAATCCTTCGGAGGAGAACCCGTTCGCGGTGGAGACTCCAGTGCTGGCGGCGGAGATCCTCGCGTGCGCCGGGCGCTTCACGGAGCTCGCGGCGCTTCCGATCTCCGACGACGTGCGCTCGTATCCCGCGCTGACGAAGCGCGCGTACGCGCGGCTCTTGCCTCACCTACTCGACGCGCACCTCGCGCTCGGCGCGCCGCAGCGCGTGATCGACGAGGTGGAGGGGCTCTTCGCGGACCGCGAGCACGAGCGAAAGAACCGCACGATCCTCGAGCGCCTCGTGCGGGCCGAGCGAGCGCTGGGGCGCGAGCCGACGTCCCTCGAAGGCAGCGAGCCGGACGCGGAGGCGAAGGCGCGGGAGCTGTCGAACCGCGCGTGGGCGTACGACTCGACCGGTGATTCGCCGGACGCGATCGACGCGGCGATCGAGAGCTACGTACAGGTCGCGGAGCACGATCCCTCGATTGCGGCGATCGGGCTCGCCAACGCCGGCAACCTCGCGCGTCGGGCGGGGCGGCTCGAGCTCGCGCGCGCGCTCTTCGACGCCGCGCTCGTGCTCTGCTCGTTCTTCCCGTTCGAGTCGCGCGCTGCGGTGCTCGTGAAGGTCGGTTGTCTGCACCTCGACGACGATCCCGCGACCGCGCTCCCGCTCTTCGCGCTTGCGTTCGAGGCAGCCCCGAGCGCGGAGCTCGCCGGTTGGCTCGCGCAGGCCTACGACGGAGTCGGCGACGCCGGGCGCGCGAAGGAGGCGCGTGCGCTCGCGGCGAGCCTCGACCCGCGGCGTTCGTGGTCGGCGCAGCGAGGCCGAGAGCTCACGACACCGAAGAAGACGACATCGAAGAAGACGACGACGAAGAAGACGACGACGAAGGAGACGACGGCGAAGAAAGCGACGGCGAAGAAGACGACGGCGAAGAAGACGACGGCGAAGATGACGACGGCGGAGAAGGCGACGGCGAAGATGACGACGGCGGAGAAGACGACGGCGAAGAAGACGACGGCGAAGATGACGACGGCGAAGATGACGACGGCGAAGATGACGACGGCGAAGAAGACGACGGCGGAGAAGGCGACGCCGAAAATGCCTCCGCGGTAGCTCGCTGGTCCGCCGACCACACGCGCGAGCGCTCGAAGCGCCAGCGCGCGCTCGATCGCTCGAAGCGCCAGCGCGCGTTCGAGCGCCGGATCCGCGTACGAGCGCGCGGAGCCAGGTTCTTCAGGGCGCGCCGGCGTCGGCGGGCGCCTCGCCCTCGTCATTCGTGCCGGGGCGCGCCGCCCGCTGCGCGGCGTCGCGCGCGCGCTCGAAGGCCTGCATCACGCGCGGCGAGGTGCGGATCGTGTCGAGCTGAAGATCGGGCTGTCGCTGGAGCGCGGCGAGGAAGGCCTGCGTCGCGAGGTCGTCGCGGCCGAGCGCGACGTAGGCGGTGCCGAGGTGGCGCTGGATGGTCACGATCTGGTTGCCCGTGAGCTGCTGCGTCCCGAGCAGGCGATTGCCGAGCGCGACCGCCTCGGTGTAGCGGCCGCGCCGCACGTGCTCGCCGAGCGGCGGCAGCTCGCTCTCGATCTGCGCCTGGAGCTGCCGGACCTCGCCGGCAGGGGGCGGCGCCCCGACGCGGTCGGCGATGATGTTGCGCCCCTCTTCGCTCAGCACGAGGTCGTCGAGCGGGATGAGGACGATCTGGCCGCGGTTGAGTCGGTTGGTGCGGAGGTCGTTGAAGCGGCGGAGGCGGCGCGGGGCCTCGGGGTTGTTGCCATAGTAGGCCTTCGCGACGGTGGTGACCGTGTCGCGTTGACCCGAGACGTGGCGGAGCGGGTAGGGAACGAGCAGCTCGGTGCCCTCGGCGGGCTGCTCGGACTGGCTCGCGTGGTTGGCCTCGATGAGGACGAAGGCGCGGCGCGGGTCGCCGTAGAAGCGGGTGGCGAGCTCGGGCCACGTCTCGCCCGGGCGCACGCGGTGGTAGGCGACGTGGGGGATCTGCAGCCGCAGGCCGACGACGATCGGCGAGCCGCCCTGCGCGGTCAGGCCGTTCTCCGTGACGAGCACGACCTCACGGCGGGGGTCGCCGTAGTAGCGCTCCGCGATCGACGCGAGGGTCTCGCCGTCGCGGACGACGTGCTGAAAGCCGCGGTTCGCTTGGGCGAGCCCCCCGAGCGAGAGGGACGCGCTGGCGGCGACGAGGAGCGCGAGGGTCCTCCGCCTCACGGCGCCTGGCCCTCCTCGAGCACGTGGAGGGGCTCGAGCTCGGCCTCGAGGAGCTCGGTCTCACCCATGCGGATGCGGACCTCGCGCTGGGTCTCTTGGAAGTACGGGTTGACGAGGCGCACGTAGTGGCGGCCGGGGCTGAGCGGGATCGGCCGCGCGAGCGGGGTCGTCTCGACCCGCTGGCCGTCGATCCAGACTTCGGCCCAGGGATCGGCGACGACCCGGAGGTAGCCGAGGCGCGTCGGGGAGAGCGCCGCGGCGCCCTGAGGCGTCGGGGCCTCCTCCGAGAAGACCCCCGCCGAGGCCTGGAGGGCGACGCCGCCGCCGATGAGGCCGGCGCAGAGCAGCCCGCTGACGAGGCCGACGTGGCGCAGGAGCGTGCGGTCCTTCGTGGCGCGCCGCACGTTGCGGGGCGCACCCGCCGCCAGGAGCTGGTCGGCCTCTCGGTCGGTGAGCACGCCGACGTCGCGGAGGAACATCACGAGGCGCGCGGAGTAGTTCATGGGCACGCGCGTCGCGAGCAGCTCCATGAGGTCGTCGATGAGCGCCTGCGTGGTCGGGTACCGGTTGGCCGGCATCTTCTCCATGCAGCGACCGAGGATGCGCTCGAGCTGCCGCGGGATGCTCGGGTCGAGCTTGCGCGGCGTCACGTAGCGATCGAGCCGGATCTTCTGCATCACCGTGCGGGCCTCGTCCTCGACGAAGGGCTTCTGGCCGGTGCACATCTGGTAGAGGACGATGCCCACGCTGAAGAGGTCGCTGCGGAAATCGAGCTTGTCGCCGAGGATCTGCTCGGGGCTCATGTAGCTCGGGGTGCCGAGGCCCGTGCCCGTCTCGGTGAGGTCGCTGAGGCTCTCGTCGCGGGCGATCCCGAAGTCCATGAGCTTCACCTCGCCCTGCTTCGAGATCATGATGTTCGCGGGCTTGATGTCGCGGTGGATGATCCCGCGGAAGTGCGCGTAGTCGAGCGCGCGGGCGACCTGGAGCGCGATGATGGCGGCGACCTCCGAGGGGAGCCGCTCGCTGTGCTCGAGGAGGTCGTAGAGGTCGATGCCCTCGACGTACTCCATGATGATGTACATCGAGCGGCCATCCTTCACGAAGTCGATGACGTGGAGGATGTTCTCGTGCTGGAGCGACGCCATGAAGTGCGCCTCGCGCTCGAAGCGCTGGGCGAACTGGCTGTCCATCGCAATGGACGGCTTGAGGGCCTTGATGGCCACGATTCGGCCGAGCGGTTCTTGGACGGCCTTGTAGACGACCGCCATTCCACCGCTTCCGATTTCGCCGACCACGCGGCAATTGCCGATGCGCTCGACCATCGCGAAGGCCCCGAAGGTACGGAGCGGACCGGTATGGTGTCAACGTGAAGCTCCCGGGGTCTGGTACCCCCGGGGCGGCTTGCCACGGTCGACGTGCCACGCGACCGCCTGGGCCCGCGGGTTCGAGAACGTGGAACCCCACTGCGGTCCCGGTCCGGCCCGCAAGGTGCGGCTGCCTACGAACCCCCCACCGCGATGAGCCACGCGAACTCCCCGGCCACGGGTGCGGCGGCGTCCGAACCCGAACGACGACACATCACCGGGTACGACAGCGTGGGACCCACCCCGTCAATCCGCGACGAAGCCCTTCCACCGCCGCATGTAGTCGACGAACGCCGCTCCGAGAGAGGCGGCGCGGAGCTCGTCGGGGGTGCGTGGCGGCCGCAGCGGCTCGAGCCCTTCCTGCGCGTGGAGTGGCCAGCGGGGATCCACGATCGCCGCCCGCCCGAGGGCTACCGCATCCGCGCCGAGGGCGAGCTGGGCCTCGGCCTCCTCTCGCGTCCAGATCGCGCCCGCGCTCACGATGCGCGCGCGGTCGCCGATGGCGTCGCGGAAGAGCGGGAGCGTGTGCGCCTCGGGGCGCTTGGTGGTCTTCAGCGCCGAGCGCCAGAGCGAGAGGTGCAGCACGTCGAGGCCGTCCTCGGCAAGCCATCGCGCGACCTGGAGGCTCTCGTCGAGGTCGAGCCCCTTGGCTTGCCCGAAGTCCTCGGGCGAGAGGCGTACGAAGACGACGAGCGAAGGCGCCGCGCGCTTCACCGCCGCGAGCACCTCGCGGAGCAGCCGGGCCCGGTTCTCGAGCGAGCCTCCCCAGCGATCGTCGCGGCGGTTGTAGTGCGTCGAGAGGAATTGCGAGAGCAGGTAGCCGTGCGCGCCGTGCAGCTCGACCGCGTCGAAGCCCGCGGCCTCGCAGCGCGCCGCTGCGCGGGCGAAGTCGCCGATCACGCGCGCGAGGTCGTCCTCGCTCGCGGCGCGGGGGAGGGTCAGGTCGGCCTCCTCGACCGCGCTCGCGGAGATCGTCGGAAGCCCGCTCACGGACGGGGTCGCGCGCAGGCCCCCGTGGAAGAGCTGAACGCACGAGCGCGCGCCACCCTCGCGCAGCCGCGCCGCGAGGCGTCGCAACCCGGGGAGCATCGCGTCGTCGTGCACGCCGAGCTCCCCCGGCCACGCCTTTCCGTCGCTCGAGACGTAGGCGGCGCAGGTCTCGACGAGGCCGAAGCCCCCGTCGGCGCGCGCGGCCAAGAAGCCGAGCTCGTCGTCCGAGAGCGTGCCGTCGGGGTGGCTCTGCAGGTTGGTGAGCGGCGCCAGCCAGATGCGGTTTCGCGCGACGACGCCGGCGTGTTGGCCCGACGAGGGGCGGAGCTCGAGGGGATCGAAGAGGGTGGTCACGCGCGGGAGGGTAGCCCGGCCGGGTGGTTGCGGCTGCGCTCCTCTCGCGGCCGGGCGAAGCTCGACGGCTCGTCGGGCCAGCATGGCGGCGCTCGTCGGGGTCTAGTGGGCGCGGCGCTCGTCGGGGGTCCGGTGGCCGCGGTGCTCGACTCTCGCGGCGCGTGCGATAGGGTCGGCCATGCGCGTCGAGTGCCCCCACGCCGACCGGTGCGCCGGCTGCCCGGCGATTGGACTTCCGTACGCGGCGCAGCTCGAGGGCAAGGCCGCCCGCGTCGCCGAGGCCTTCGCGAGCTTCCCGGCGCTCGCCGCGCTCGAGCGCCGCCCCGTGGTCCCCGCGGAGCCCCTGGTGGGTTACCGCACGCGCGCGAAGCTGGTCGTACAGCGCGGGGCCGTGGGGCTCTACGCGCGCGGGAGCCACGAGGTCGTCGACATCCCCGAGTGCCGGGTCCTCCCGCCCTCGCTGCGAGCGGCCGCGGGGGTGGCGCGGGAGATGGCCGTGGACCCGGCGTTGCGGGGGCCGCTGATGGCGGTCGACCTCCGCGAGGCGCTCGGGGCCGAAGGGGCGAAGGTGTTGCTGACGTTGGTGCTCGACGAGGCGCGGCGCGTCCCGAACGAGGCCATCGAGGCGTGGTGGCCGCGACTGCGAGAGGCGGCCGTCGTCACGCTCGCGATCAGCCGGCGAGCGCGGAGGTCGCCGCAGCTGCTCGGGCATGGGCTCGAGATCGTGCGGGGGCCGTCGGTCGTGGATGATTGGGTGGAGGTGCCTGGGTTCTTGGCGGGGTCTGGGTCGGGGGCGGGGTCTGGGTACGGGTCCGAGTCTGGGTCTGAGTCCGCGTCCGCGTCCGTGTTCGGGTCCGAGTCCGGGTCCGAGTCCGAGTCCGAGTCCGGGTCCGAGTCCGCGTCCGGGTCCGCCGCTTCCGGGGCTGGGTCCGCTTCGGGGTCTGAGACTGGGTTCGCTTCCGGGTCTGAGACTGGGTTCGCTTCCGGGGCCGCTTCCGGGGCCGCTTCCGGGTCTGGGACCGGGTCCGGGTCTGAGGTCGGGTCTGAGGTCGGGTCTGAGGTCGGGTCTGAGGTCGGGTTGGAGGTCGGGTTGGAGGTTGGGGGCGGATTTGCGTTTCGGGCAGGGGCAGGGGCAGGGGCAAGGGCACGGGGCGGCGTGGCGATACCCGCCGTCCCCGGCGGGTTCGTGCAGGCGCATCGCGGGCAGGCCGCGGCGATCCGGGCGCGGGTCGCGGCGGCCCTCGCTGCGGGGCGGGGGAGGCGGGGAGTGCGTGGGCTCCGCGTGGTCGACGCCTATGCGGGCTCGGGGGCGCTCGGGCTCGGGCTCGCCGCGGCGGGGGCGGACGTCGTGCTCGTCGAGAGCCACGCGCCCTCGATCACGTTGGCGCGGCAGTCTGCTTCTCGGGCGAAGCTGCGCGTCGACGCGATCGTCGGGGACGCCGCCGAGGTCCTCGGGCACCGACGTCGCACCGACGCCGTCGTCCTGAACCCGCCGCGCCGCGGCGTCGCGCCCGCCGTCCGCCACGCGATCGCGCGGCTCGCGCCCACGCAGCTCGTCTACGTGAGCTGCGGCCGACGACGCTGGCCCGCGATCTCGTCATCTCCGGCGCCTCGGCTGCGCGGCGCGCGCCATCAGCCCTACGGCCAGATCCCGCTGAGCGAGAGGTCCGAGAGTGTCTGGTCGTGCTTTCGAGCGCGCCACGCCGCCAGTCGCGCCGCGCCGGCTTCGCCGTGCTCGACAAGCCGCCGCCTGAGACCACCACGCCACACCGGAGTCTCCGATCTGCGCTGCTCGACCGCGCCGCGCACGCTTCGAGGGGGCTTCGCGGAGGCGACCGCGGTGCATCATTTCGACGTCGGCACGAGCAGGCTCGTGCTCGTCGCGCCTGGAGCCCCCGCGCACGTGGGCGCGCTGGCCCAGGCGCTTCGCGGCGGGCACGAAGACGTACCTCGCGCTCGTGCGCGGCGTGACGCGGACCAAGGGATCATCCGCCGGCCGCTGACCATCGACGGCCAACCCGTCGACGCGATCCTCGCTACCAGCGCGTCGACGTCGTCGCGGGCCACTCCTTTGCTGCGTGCGGCCCGAGACCGGCCGGACCCGCAGATCCGTCGCCACCTCCCATGGGCCTCAGGCACCCATCGTCGGCGACGCGCGCCACGGGCACCGCAGCCAACCGGCACTTAGGGCGCTACGGCCTCGACCGCACGTTCCTTCACTGCAGGCGGCTCGAGCACCGAGAGCGCTGGGCAGGCAGACGCCAGCACGCCAGACCTCGGCGAGGCGCCGCTCAGGCGGCTCGACCTCTCCACGCCCCTCCCGGGGATCTCCACGACCGTGCTTCGTCGGGCGACGGGCAAGGGGGAGAGAACGCGGTAGGATGCGCGCGTGACCGAGCCGGTCGACGATCCCGACGTGCACCAGGACGAGGAGGACCCGTGGGCGCCCGAGCCCACCGAGGTGGTCGACCCCTTCAGCCCTGGTTTCTTCTTTGCGGACCGCTTCCGCATCGAGGCGCCGCTCGGCGTGGGCGCGATGGGGGCGGTGTATCGCGCGACGGATCCGCCCGCGGCTTCGCCGATGACGGCGGTCGCGAGCGCGAGCGCGCAGCGCTCCTTGCCGACGCCGCCGGGGCCCTCGAAGAGGTAGGCCGAGGGCAGCCGCGACTCGCGGACGGCGCGTCGCAGGACCTCGAGGGCGAGGGGGTGGGCCCGCACGTGGTCGAAGGGATCGCCCATCGGCTCAGGCCTTCGGGCCGGGCGTGAGCATCGCGATCGCCAAGGTCTGGATCGCGTCGACGACCTGCTCGGGGCGCAGGGCCTCGGGATCGACGAAGACCTGCATCACGAGGCCGTCGAGCAAGCCCACGACGATGCGCGGGAGGACGTCGAGGGGGATGCGAGGCTCTTCGATCTAGATAACCAAACGATTCAGACCAAGTGCCAGCCCTGGGCCGACCGAGGACCGAGGACCGAGGACCGAGGAGCTCGATGCGCGCAACCCGTGGTGAGGCATGTCCGATGAAGCGGCGTGGGCGCCGGCATCCTCGAGAGCGCGTGTCCGGCGCCCGGCCGTGCGGATGGGTACGCGCGGCGCCGCCCGGAGGAGACGCTGCTGCACGCGCTGGTGCGCGAGCACTGGCCACGGTTTCTCGAGCGGGCCGAGGAGGAGGGCGGCCTGCCGCGTTTCGTGGTGCGGCTCGCGTGCCGCCAGTGCGGCCACGAGATGCTGGTGGCGTTCTCGTGCAAGCGGCGGGGCTTTTGCCCCTCGTGCGTGGGTCGGCGAATGTCGGACGTCGCAGCGCACCTGGTCGACGAGGTGCTTCCGGAGGAGCCGATACGGCAGTGGGTGTGCTCGCTGCCGTGGTCGTTGCGCTACGCGATGGCCTACGACCGCCGGCTGTGCGCGGACGTGCTCGGGGCGTTCATCCGCGCGCTGACGCGCTCGCTGCGTCGGCGCGCGAAGCGGCACCTGGGCCTACGCAGCGTGGACGAGGCGCAGGTGGGCGCGGTGACCTTCATCCAGCGGAGCGACAGCGCGCTGCGCTTGAACGTCCACTTCCACACGCTGGCGCTCGATGGCGTGTACGTGCGCGATGCGCAGGGCGCGCTTGTCTTCCACGCGCTGCCTCCGCCGAGCGGCGACGAGGTCGCAGAGTCGCCGCGTGGACCCCGCCGGGCTGCTCGTCGTGCTTTCGAGAGCGGCACGGCCGCTCATCGAAGGCCCGAGCGACCAGGGCGACACGCGCTCGTCCACGAGCAGCCGTCCTGCGTCCTGCTACGCCGCGTCGGCCGGAGACGTGCAGCTCCTCGGCGCGGCGCCCGGCGAAGACCGCCAAGCTCGTCCGCCCCGTGCGCCTCGTCCCCTCGCCGACCGAAGCGCTCGCTGAGGTCGGTGGGGTGAATGTCCACGCCAAGGTCGTGGTGGACGGCCGCGACCGAAAGCGCCTCGAGCGGCTCTGCCGCTACGTCGCCCGACCGCCGCTCAACCAAGAGCGCCTCGAGCTTCGGCGGCACGGCGATGCCACTCGCCTTCAAGGCCGCGTGGAAAGACGGCACCCACGCCGTCTTGCTCGACCCCCTCGACTTCATCGCGAGGCTCTGCGCCCTCGTCCCGCCGCCACGGTTTCACATGCTCCGCTACCACGGCGTCTTCGCCGCGCACTCCTCCGCGCGTGCCGAAGTCGTCCTCGGCCGCGAGCCCGAGCCTCCTCCGCAGCTCCCGCTCTTCGCCCCCGCCGACCTCGCCCCGCTCGCGCCTCCCGCGCCCCAAGCATCCCGCCACCCGTGGGCCTGGCTCCTGCGCCGCGTCTTCGCCGTCGATGTCACCACCTGCCCCGTCCCGGGATGCGGCGGACGCATGCGCCTCGTCGAGATCGCCAAAGGCCCCGACGACATCGCCCGCGTCCTCGCCAGCGAAGGACTTCTTCGCGCCCGCGACCCCCCACGACGCTCCGCTCCTGCACCTCGTCCAGGGCAGTTGTGCCTTCTCTTCGGCTGAGCTCCCTCTGCCGCGACGCACAGCTCCGTCTTCTGGGGGCCTGATGGCGCGTCTCACGACGACTACGCGGGGGTTCCGCGGGGGCGTGCGGCTTCGCCGTGCCCTTGCGGTCGTCGCGAACCAGGCTCACGGCGCCTCGCGAGCAGCTTCTTGAGCCGAGCCCGGTTGTTTTCGGCAGTTTGGATGTCTTACGCTCCGATCGTCTCCGCTCCTCCGATGCTCCACGTCACCCTCGTCGCGCTCGCGCTCGGTTTCGTCGCACCGTTCCTCCGCGCGTGGATCTGGGGCGCTCCGCTCGCGCTCTTCAGCACCGCGATGATCCTCCGCGCGTTCCTCGGCGAGGCGCTCGTCGCGTGCTTCGCGGGCGGGATGCTCTTGCTCGCGTTGCCCTCCCCGCTCGCGGCCGCGGTCGGTGGTGGCGTCACGCTCGTGCTCGCCGCCCTGTCGGCGCGTCGTCACCGCCACCTGCGCGGGCTCACGCTGATCGCGTACCGCCTCGGGCAGACCGACGCGCGCGACGAAGCGCGGACCGCGCTGCTGGCGAAGCTCACGAAGCTGCGTCGTTCGGTGCCGCCGAAGGAGCACGCGGAGTACGCGCTCTTCGCCGCGCTGCCGCTGTCCGCGGTCGAGCTCTGGGCCGACGCGCGCGCGGTGCTGGAGACGGTGAAGCTCGACGCGCTCGCGCCGGACGCGCGTGCGCGCGCCCTTCAAGCGATCGCGACCCTGCGTCTGCAAGCGGGCGATCTCGAAGGCGCGACGGAGGCATTCGCGGCGATCCCGCGGCCCGCCGAGCCCGCGGTGGAGCGCTGGGTCGCGGTGGGCGAAGCGCTTCTTCTCGCGGTGCAGGGCGCGGCGGACGAAGCGCTCGCCCGATGTCCGGAAGAGAACGATGCCGATGGCGCGCTCGCGGCGACCTACGACGTCGTGCGCGCGCACGCGCACGCGAGCCGGGGCGAGGACGACGAAGCCCGTCGGGCGCTGCTGCGCGTGAAGCACGTCGCCGGCGATCCGGGGCTTCGTCGCGCGATCGGTCCCATCGGTCCCGCGAGTGACCTCGCGCGCGAGCTGCTCGGTGGGTGACGCGGCCGACCGGCGCCAACGACATCAACGAAAACCGTATCGTTTTCGGCCACTTACGGAGTCGACAATCGCACGACGTCGACGTGATGCGCGGAACTTCGCGAACACGAGGCGAGTCGTCGAGCGCGCTGGCCCGACGCGCGGCGATGAAAAAAGATCGCCCGCCTCGTCACGCTTCGTCCGGTTCGCGCCTAGACCGGCGTGCTCGTTCCCTCGGTCGGCGTCACGTTGCCCGACCCGGTCGGTCTCCCGAGACCTGCCGGGACGTTCGAGCGCGAAGTCATGACCGAGGGTCCCCTCCCGCGAGCCGAGATCGACGTGTGGATGGCTCGGCTCGCTGCGGGCGAGCGCGAGGTGTTCACGCTCGTCTTCGAGGCGCTCTGGCCGCGAGTCTTCGGGCTCTGCCGGGCCACCCTCGGGAACGACGCGGACGCCGCCGACGCCGCGCAGCAGGCGATGATGAAGCTGATGGAGCGCGCAGCGGACTACGATCCGAGCCGAGCCGCGCTGCCGTGGGCGCTCGCGATCGCGGCGTGGGAGTGCCGGAGCGCGCTGCGTCGACGCACGCGATCGCGCGAGGTCGCGTCGAGCGAGCCCGAAGAGAGCGCTTCGCACTCGCCGACCTCGGTCGACGGTGCACGCACGCTCGAGGCGAACGATCCGGAGTCCGAGCTCGTGCGGCGCGACCTCGTACAGCGCGCGCTCGACGCGATGAACGAGCTCTCCGACGTCGACCGCGCCACCCTCGCGGCGACCTTCTTCGACGAGCCCACCGAGGTCGTGGGCGCGACGCTGCGCAAGCGTCGCGAGCGCGCGATCGATCGCCTGCGCGCGGCGGTGCGGAGGTTGTATGGCCTCGACTGATCCGCGCTCGCCGTTCGGCGCCCCGAACCCGATCGAACCGCCTCGGGTCGATCCGGATCCGGCCGACCCGCGCTCGCCGGTCGCCCACGCGACGGAGCGCCGAGCGCGCCGTGCGTACGAGCTCTCGCGGATCCGTCGTGCGCTCCTCGCCGCGTCGCCCGTCCTCGCGCTCGCCGCGCTCGCCGCGCTCGTCTCGCCTTCGCCGACCCGTGTGGTGCCGTTCGCGATCCTGAGCTTCGGCGCCGCGACGTTGATGGTGTGGCAGAGCCGCTCGATGTCGCGTGCGGCGCTCGTCGGCATGCTCGCGGGCGTGGTGCCCCTCGCGCTCTCGCTCGCCGCGAACCAGTGGCACGCGTGTGGGCCGCACGGCTGCGCGTCGCATGGGTTCTCGTCGTTCTGCGCGCCCGCGTGCGCGCTCGGCGGGCTCGTGGCGGGCCTCGGCGTCGGCGTGTCCGCGCATCGGACGCGCGCGTCGGCGCCGTTCTGGATCGGCGCGAGCACCCTCGCGTGGGGCGTCGGCGCGCTCGGCTGCGCGTGTGTCGGCGCGGTCGGCGTGGCCGGGCTGGCGGTCGGTTTGTTGGTGGGCGTGATGCCCGCGTGGAGCGTGCGCGCGGCGCGCGCGTGAGGGTCGAGGTCGCCTCGGGCGATCCCAACGAAGACGCGAAGACGCGAAGACGCGAAGACGCGAAGACGCGAAGACGCGAAGACGCGAAGACGCGAAGGAGACGAGACGATGCGAATCGATCGAAGCAAGTGGATGGGCGCGCTGCTCGTGCTCGGGCTCGGATGTGCTTCGGGCGAGGCGCCGCGCGGGAACGCGACGCCGGTGGTGGAGAACACGAACGAAGCGGCCCCCGAAGCTGCCGAGGCTCCCGAAGCTCCCGAAGGGACGCTCACGCGCGTCGAGCCGAGCCTCGTCTGCATGATCAACGACCAGTTCATGGGTTCGCCGCAGATCCCCGTCGCCGTCGAGGGCCGCACCTACTTCGGATGCTGCGCGATGTGCGAGCGCCGTCTGCGCGACGACGCGACGTCGCGCCTCGCCACCGATCCGGTGACCGGACGCCAAGTCGACAAGGCGAGCGCCGTGATCGGCCGCGCGAGCGACGGACGCGTGCACTACTTCGAGAGCGAAGACTCGATGCGTCGCTTCCCCGGCGCGTGAAGCAGGGTCCGAAGCGCGCGTGAAGCAGGGTCTGAAGCAGGGCGTGACGATCGCGCGTAAGACGGCGGCTCACGGCGCGTCGACGCTCCGTACGACGGGC
This sequence comes from Myxococcales bacterium, assembly GCA_019637115.1. Lineage (GTDB taxonomy): Bacteria > Myxococcota_A > Polyangia > Polyangiales > Houyiibacteriaceae > JACKEH01. The sequence continues at coordinate 44,587 of JAHBWH010000013.1, forward strand.
ACGAGGCACGTCGGCAGGAGTGGAAGCCCGATGAACGTTCGATGGATCGCGATGGTTTCGATGGTGCTCACGTGGGTGGGCACCGCGTGGGTCGGCACGAACGCGCACGCGGACAACGCGTCGTTTCATGCGCGCTACGAGGCGGTACGGGTGGCGCTCGCGCGCGACGACGACGCGGCAGCGCAGCGAGCCGCGCAGGCGATGATCGCCGCCACCTCGGGCGCGGTGCGCGCGTCCAGCGAGCGCCTCGCGAGCGCACGGGGTCTCGAGGCGCGTCGCGCGGCGTTCGCGCAGCTCACCGAACGCGCGATCGAAGCCGGCCTCGCGCGAGGCCGCACGATCTGGCGTTGCCCGATGGCGGCCGGGCGGCCGCGCTGGCTCCAGGCCTCCGGCGAGCGCGCCGGCAACCCTTACCTCGGGCGCGCGATGCACCCCCTCGACTTCATCGCGCGGCTCTGCGCCCTCGTCCCGCCGCCACGGTTTCACATGCTCCGCTACCACGGCGTCTTCGCCGCGCACTCTTCCGCGCGCGCCGAGGTCGTCCTCGGCCGCGAGCCCGACCCTCCTCCGCAGCTCCCGCTCTTCGCCCCCGCCGACCTCGCCCCGCTCGCTCCTCCCGCGACGTCGCCCTCCCGGCATCCGTGGGCCTGGCTCTTGCGCCGCGTCTTCGCCGTCGACGTCACCACCTGTCCCGTCACGGCCTGTGGCGGACGCATGCGCCTCGTCGAGATCGCCAAAGGTCAAGACGACATCACCCGCGTCCTCGCCAGCGAAGCGCCTCTTCGCGCCCGCGACCCCCCACGACGCTCCACTTCTGCGCCTCGTCCCGGGCAGTTGTGCCTTCTCTTCGGCTGAGCTCCCTCTGCCGCGACGCACCGCTCCGTCTTCTGGGGCCCCGATGGCGCGTCTCACGAGGACTACGCGGGGGTTCCGCGGGCGTGCGGCTTCGCCGTGCCCTTGTGGTCGTCGTGAACCAAGCTCACGGCGCCTCGCGAGCAGCTTCTCGAGCCGAGCTCGGTTGTTTTCGGCAGTTTGGATGTCTTACGCTCCGCCCGTCACCCCAAGCTCCACGTCCTCGTCAACAACGCGGGCCTCGTGCTCGATGCGCGTACGACGACGGTCGAAGGCTTCGAGACGACCTTCGGCGTCAACCACCTCGGGCACTTCCTCCTCACGCAGCTGCTCCTCGACGCGCTGAAGGCGGCAGCGGACGAAGACGGTGAGGCGCGCGTCGTGAACGTCTCCTCGGACGCCCACCGTTGGGCGCGGCGGGGGATCGACTGGGACGACCCGCAAGCTGAGAAGAAGTATGCGTCGTTCGACGTGTACGCGAAGTCGAAGCTCGCCAACATCTACTTCACGCGCGCGCTCGCGCGCCGTCTCGAGGGGACGCGGGTGACGACCAACGCGCTCCACCCTGGCGTCGTGGCCACGGAGTTCGCGAGCTCCGAGGACATGGGCTTGCTCACCTCGTTCGGCTTCAAGCTCGTCCGGCCCTTCTTGAAGACCCCGGCGCAGGGCGCCGCGACCACGATCCACCTCGCGAGCGCGCCCGAGCTGCGTGGCGTGACTGGCGACTATTTCGCCGACTCGAAGCCGAAGCACCCGATGCGACTCGCCCAGGACGACACGCTCGCGGAGCGTCTGTGGGCGATTAGTGAGCAGCTCGTGGCCAGCGCGCAGCCCGCCGCGTCGGCCGCCTGAGGCGTCGGCCGCTCGAGGTCGTCGGCCGTCTGAGGTCGTCGGGGCGAGGCGCCCCAACCGGCGTACCCGACGACCTCACGACGAGGTACGCAGGAAGGTCCGGTGGCGGCGTCTCACGACGGGTGGTGGCACGAAGGTTCCGTGGCGGCGTCTCACGGTGGGGCGGCGGCACGACGGCTCCGTAGCGCCGACGACCGCGGCGCGAAGCCGAACCGACACGGTCACACGTAGCCCATCGCGGCGGCATCGAACGCCGCGCGCCGTCGCTCCGCGTCCACGCGAACCGCGACCGAACGTCGGGGCTGCACCGCCGGCAGGACGTGCGATGGCAAGAACCATCGCGTCTCGATCACGTGCGCCTCCACGCGCAACGTGATGGAGAACAGGTCGTCCTCGCCGAGCACGGGCGACATCCGCTCGATCGTCGCGTTCGCGCGCTCGCCGTTCACGAGCAGGTCATCGTTCGCGGTTCGCACGCGGTGGTGACGCCACACGATGAACCCGGCGAACGCGACGACCGCGGCGACGATGAGCACGATGACCACGGGTTCGGACATGGTGTGGACCATGACGGTCACCCGTCGCCATGGACGGCGACAACACAAATCGGCTCGTGACCGCCTCCCCACCCACCCGAGGCTGGCTTCGACGCGAACCGCGCCGAGCACATCTAGTGCCTGCCCGTCCCGCGCACCCCCACGGACACCGACTGCGAGGGGCGCGCGAACGGGCGCACCCGCGCCGCGCGCGCGGCCTCACGCAGGCAACGCCCCTCGGTGGTCCGCTCGATCGCGGAGGGCAGCCGCACTCGACGGACGACGCCGCTCTTTGCGAACGTGATCGAGACGGCGACGTTGGTGCCAGCGGGCAAGCACGCCCGCATACGCGGCTCGACCTCGGCGAGGCCGGCGCGGAGCGCGCTCGGGCTCAGCGTGTCGGGCAGCGGGGCGGGGCGGCTGGCGTGCTGTCCGAGCCAGGCACGCCAGCGCGCGATCGAGGCGAGGCGCGCCGAGCGGTCGGCGCGAAACTCGTAGGCGCCGTTCTCGTGCCAGAGCGCGCGCGCCCTCGCGTCACCCCCGGGGTTGTCGGCGAACCCACGACCCGGGACGAAGCCGAAATGACGGCTGACCGCGCAGTCCAGGACCCGCTGCGCCCTCAAGCGCGTCATCTCGTCCGCCGCATCGAGCGAAGCGAGGATCGCGGTCGCGCCCCGTAGCCCGAGCGCGCAGAGCGCGTGGACGGCGGGCGTGTAGTCGGCGTGCAGAGGGTCGGGCGCTTCGTCCAGGCGCGCGACCCACGACGCGATCTCGGCGTCGTCCGACGGCTGGGCGGCCGCGTGCGCACACAGAAGGACGCCGAGGAGGCTCACGAGGCGCATGCCCCAGTCTACGTCGAAGCTCGGCGAGGCTTCCCGTCTCGGTTCGGAACATCGTTTCGCAGTCCGCGAAGCCTGAACGCATCGGGCGATTCGTGCGGCATCTCCCCACGTGCGACGCTCGTCACTCGGAGGTCCGCGCCGCAGTCGGGCGCGTCGCAGTGGCTCTCCCACGAAGCGGAGCGCGCCGAGCACGAGACACTCCTTGGGTGCTGCTGCGACCAACTCGGGAGGAGCGAGGCGCAACCGACCACCACGCTACGTGCCGAGCTCGATGCCATTTCCTCACCTCACGGCGCTCGACGACGTCACACATCTCGCCCAGGTGAAGCTCTACTTCGCGGAGTAACTCAACGCGTTCGGCAAGTCGCTCACTTGCAACGCCATCACGCTGACGCGGTCGCGCTGTATGAGCGTGCGCCCGAGCGCGCGCCCGACGACTGGTACGTGCACTTCGCCTACAACCTCGACGCCCGAGGTGCGGACGCACCGCTCGTCGAGGGAGTACCGCGAGGCGTTGTGGCGCCGTCCCGAGAACGTGTGGCGCCGCCGCCGCCTCGTGGGAGGAGGAACAGATCGCGGCGAATGCCCCGCGAGTGTGCGAGGCTTCGCACGAAATGTTCCATGGTTTGCCCTGGTACGTCTGGATCTTGCTTGCGCCGCTGCTCGCGGTCGTCGGCCTCGGCGCCGTCGCTGCGTGCTTCGTGGTGCTGCTCGCGGTGCTCGGCGTGGGCGGCGACCTCGTGCTCGGGCCGCTCGAACGAAGTGAGCGTTGGAGAGCGTGGGGGCGGCGGCGAGCCATGCGCGCCGATCGAGAGGCCCTGCGCCGCGGCGCGTGGCCGTTCGCTCGGCTCGCGCACGAGGATTCGCCGTCGATCGCGAGCGTGCTCAGCCCGGTGGTCTCGCTACGGCGGCCCGAGGCCGTCGCCGTCGAGAGAGAACACTTCGGTATCGCCGACACCGCCGACGGAGAGATCGTGTGGCTCGTCTACGAAGCGGACGAGCGAACCGTCGTCGTCGGAGAGCAGCGCTGGGCTTCGCTCGGGGCTTGGGTCGCGGAAGTCCACGCCCAGGCGACCGATCACTGGCTCGGGACGACGAAGGAGCGCGGATACCGCGAGCGCGCCACCGTCGAAGGGGCGACGCTGGCCGAGCTGCTCGGGATCACGTTGCCCGACGCGCGCACTGACATCGACGCGTTCCTGGCCGTCTTCGACCAGCGGGCCCCCCTGCCCTACCGAGTCCTCGACGCGGACGAGCTCGGCAGAACCTACGGAGAGGTCTTCGCGGACTGGGTGGAGGCGCTCGCTCACGATCCACCGCTCGGCGAAGACGAGCTGTGCGCTTCGTTTCCGGAGCACGCCCTCGCGCGCTCGTGGCGAGTGATCGCGGAGCCCTTCGAGCGCGACCACGACGAGGGCGACCCCAGCGAAGACCTCTGGCTGCTGCTCGACGAAGAAGCGTTCCGTCTCGTGGAGCTTCGCTTCGCAGAGGATGGTCCGTCGTGCCTCGCCCGCTTCTCCGATCTCGATGCCTTCGCATACGCACGGCTCGTGCGGCCCATCGGCGAGGCACTGTTCGGCAGGCTCGAGTTGCGCTGGCGCACCGCCCTCCAGCCACTCGAGCCCTGAGGGCGCGCCGTGCCTTAGCGTAGTACCCCAACCGAAAGTTCGTTCCGGGTTGCCGAGGATGATCGGCGTGGAGGTCGTTTGCCGCGCAGGCGTTGGACAGGCCGAAGCCTCTTCGAGGAGGTCGGCAAGCAAGATCCGCGCCCTTGGCGGATACCCGGAACGAACTCGGGTTGGGGGCACCTCTCGTGCCTCAAGGAGGGAGGACTGGCTCGTACTGAAGGGGCCCGAACGCGGCGGGGATGGGCGCGCGCCCCTCGGTGAGCGCCCGCAGGTGTTCCACGCGCGCGTCGAGCTCACGCCGGTAGAAGGGGCTGAAGCTCCGGTCGGGAAGCGTCTGTACGAAGGGGGCGTCCGTCACGTGACACGCCGGGCACCCCACCATCTCGAGCTGCTGGCGCAGCCTCGGGTAGCGCGCGATCGCGGGCACCCCCTCGAGGTCGAGCGGGATCCACGGCACGCCGTCGTTCACGCGCGCGCTCGGCGCGCGGAAACGCTCGGGGACGAGGAGCGCCCGCGCGTCGATCGCCGCGGCGTTCTCTTCGACCCACGCGAGGAAGGCGTCGCGGTCCGGCCCGCGTCGGTTCAGGCGCTCGGCGTCGACGGTCTGAAAGAGCGGCGGGTTCTCGAGCGCGCCGTCCACGAGCGCCCATTGCCGCCACTCCCAGGGCGAGATGATGAACTCGAGCGTCTCGAGCAGGACGAAGCGCTCTGCCGTGAGCGCCTCGTCGAGGATCGCGCGCGCGGCAGCGTGGACCTCACCGTCGCCGAGCGCGCTCAGCCGCGCCCACCTCGACGCCGTCGACGCGCAATGCGCGCTGCCGTCCGGGCGCCGGTCTTCGTCGCGCGCGGGCTGCGCGAAGAGGAAGATCAGATGGAAGGGCTGGTGAAGGGGGTGCGTCGACGCGAAGGAGACGCGCAGCTCCCCGCAGCTCTCACCGTCGGCCAGATCGATGCGGTTGTGCACGCCGGTCGCGCGGAAGGGGAAGGCGTCGAGATCCCACGTCGTGGGGTCGGCCCCCTGGGCGTCGATCTGCGTCTCCAAGAGGCGCTGAGGCCCGAGCCGCTCGGAGTGGGCGGTCGTCCCGAAGCGACGGAACATCGCGTCGATCATCGGACCCGGCGGCCCACCACCGGTCAACGTCTGGGCCACGCGATGCAGCCCGACGACCGCCGCGTCGTCGAGGAGCGCGTCGTCGCTCCAGGTGAGGCTTCGCTCGATGCGCAGCGTCTCCGGGGCTGGCGGCCCGAGGTCACGCACCACGAGCCCCGCGTCCTCGCTCACCTCGACGGGCCAGGTCCCCGCCTCGAGGCGCACGGGCCCGACGTATGGCCCCTCGTGCCCCGCCAACGACAGAGCGCCGCGCGCCACCCAAGCGTCCACCAGCCGCGGCTCCGCGAGCGTGAGCCTCGCCCCGCAACCCGCGCGCACGGCGGCCTCGTCTCCGGGCGTCAGCTCCACGAGCGCGCAGGCGACGGGCACGTCGAGCGTGGCGTCGCTCGACGCGTCGACGTCGGGCTTCGACGCCCCGCCACACGCGACGAGCGCGAGCCCGACGAGCGCGAGCCTGACGATCACGAAGCCGCGCCGCATACGCGGAGCCCTCAACGCGCGCGCCGCCGGCGCCACAGGGCGAGCCCCACGAGCCCGAGGACGGCGAGCGGCCAAAACTCTGCGCGCGCGTCGCTCACCGCGCAGCCACCCGAGTGCTCCTCGCCTCCGACCTCTCCCCCGGCGTCCATCTCCGGCGGCGTCGCGCCCGCGTCCATCGGCGTCGACGTCCCGCTGTCGCGCGCCGGGGCGACGCCTCCGTCCACGCGCGGCGCGGGCCCCGCGTCGGCGGCCGTCCCCGCGTCGAGCGAGGGCGGAGGGCCCGCGTCCGGCACCGTGCCCGGCGCCCCGACCCGCAAGGAGACGAGCGGGGTCTCCGGCCCGAACCACTCGGCGCCCTCGTGCACCATGCGCCACTGCATCGGGTGATCGCCGAGCTCGCTGGGCGCCGTCAGCGTCGCGACGATCGTGACCACCTCACCGGGCTGCACCTTCCGCGGCAGCGACACGCGCCCCGTACCCCACCGCGTGTTGTCCATCGGCGCCTGCGCGCCGAGCCGGTGCATCGTCTCGTTCGACCAGGCCGTGGTGCCCAGGTTGCGCAGCGTCACGTGCGTCACGAAGGTCGACCCCGCCTCGACCGCCGCGGGCACCCACTGGTCGACGAAAGCCGCCGCGTTCCCGGGCCGCGGCGCGAAGGTCAGATCACGCACCGCGCGCGAGATGCGCACCTCGTCGATCGCGCCGTGGAACGCCCCGTCGCCGTTCGGGCAGGTGGGTCGCGCCCCGCCCGGCCCGCCGAAGCGCAGCGGCGCGGCCTGCGCGTCGAGCGTCATCGCCGGATGCGACGCGCGCCCGACCTGCGCGCCGTCGGTGAAGATCCGCATGTCGCCGGTCGCGGCGTCGTACGTGAAGCCGACGTGCGCCCACTCGCCGACCACGAGCGGCCGAGTGCTCCGCACCGCCCGCTGCACCCCGCCCGTTCGCACGCGCGCCTGCAGCGTCATGTCGTTCTCGAGGATGAGCGAGTAGGTGCCCGAGGTGCCCCCCTTCGCGAGCAGCACGCGGGCGTTGTCGCTCGCGTTGCAGCTCGCCGGCGAGGCTGGCCGCAGCCGCATCTCGACCGAGATCGCGTTGACCGGGTCGAGCGAGGCGTCGTGGCGGACCTCGACGTGCGCGCCGTCCCCGCCGAAGACGAGCGCCTTGCCGAAGAGGCCGTTGTTGGTGTCGGGGAAGGTCGCCCCGTGCACGACGCCGGTGTTGAAGTAGCCGCTCGTGTCGGGGGTGCGGCCACGATCGAGGTTGCCCGACCGGTCGATCGACTCGTTCATGTGCCAGACCCCGGCGTAACGACCGTCGAGCGCGTCATCGAAGACGACCTCCGCGTAGTTGCTCGTGTTGCTCCCGAAGAAGGGCCAGACGTCGACGCCGCCGGAGACGGGCAGCTGCGGGAAGGTGGTCGCCCCGGGGGACGAGAAGAAGAGGCGGACGGTGTCCGTCGTCGACGGGTTCACGTCGCCGTCGATGTGGGCGATCCCCCAGTTGGTCGGGTAACCGATGACGCTCAGCGCGTTGCGGCGGGGGCCGCAGCCGGGCGGGTTCTCCGTGCCGCGGCAGGGCATGTTCGCCGCGGTGAAGTTGATCGCGTCGCCGTCCGGGAAGACCCACGGGTAAGCGCCGCGGAAGAGCGCCCCGTCGGCGAAGGGCGTGCCGTCGGCGGCGCGGAGCTGGCGCTCGGCGAGCGGGTAGCGCCCGCGAGCGCGTGGATCGACGTGCAGGTGCGTGATGACGTGGGGCCCATCCCACCCGCCCGCGGCGCAGGGCGCGTCGTTCGTCGCGTACATCAGGATGTCGATCTTCCCGTCGTTGTCCGGGTGCCCCTGCCAGACGAGCAGGCGACCGTCGCGGGTCACCGTGGGCTCGATGCCGCGCAGATCCCGAGCGCCCGCGCGGAGCGGCTCGTAGCCGCTCTGCCACTCGTGGCGGTGGAGCGCCGCGTCCCGCGTCCCGGCGTTGGCGATCCAGAGCTTCAATCGGCGTCGGCGCAGCCCGTTGTGCTGGTCGGGGTAGGCGTTCGAGTCGAGGATCACGAGGTCGTAGCAGGCGTACGCCCCGCCCGCGCTCGCGGCCCCGCCCGCGTCGCAGCGGTAGGGCGTCGAGGCGGCGTTCTCCTCGCAGATGGCGAGCGCGTTCTCGCCGTTTGCGAAGGGCTGAATCAGCACGGGAGGGCTGAAGGCGTCCGCGAGGACGGGCACGCCGCCCGCCCGATAGGTCACGCGCTCGGGCCGCAGCACCCGCAAGAACCAGCCGCCGCTCGGCGCGTCGGGCCCGCTGCGCACGATGAAGAGGCGGCCGTCGAAGCTCACGTTGTGGCCGTTGCCGCTCATCGGGCTGGTCGTCTCGACCGGGCCGCTCGCCGCTCGCGCGGCGTCGGGCCCTCCTGGGGCGATCGCGAGGACGGCGAGCATGAGCACGACGGGGAGGCTGAAGACGAGTCGACGGCGCATGGGCCCGAGCATCGCCGAACTCCCGCCCGGCCGCGACCCCCCGGTCCCAGGGTGGTGCGCTCGGGCCGCGTTGACTCGGGGAGGTCGCGAAAGTACCTCAAGCGCATGAGCACCTTCGTCGGGCGTCGCGCGGAGCTCGCAGAGGTGCGCGACTTCCTGACGCGCGGGAGCCGCTGGGTGACGCTCACCGGCCCCGCTGGCATCGGCAAGACCCGCCTCGCGCGCGAGGTGCTCCAGCTCGACCTCGGGCTCGAGGGACCGCGTTGGTTCTGCGACCTCACGGACGCCCGTGACCCCGACGCGGTGGCCGCGGCGATCCGCGAGACGCTCGAGCTGCCGATGGCGGGCACCTTCGGCCCCGCGGGCAAGCTCGAGCTGGCGCTCGCCGCGGCCGGACCCGCGCTCCTCGTACTCGACAACTTCGAGCACGTCCTCCCCGCCGCCGCGACGGTCGCGGAGCTCAGCCGGGCCGCGCCCGAGCTGCGCGTCCTCGTGACCTCGCGCGAGCGGCTGCGACTGCCCGACGAGCACGTCGTCGAGCTCGGTCCGCTCGGCCTCCCGAGCGCGCTCGCGCCCGACGAGGCGCTCCAGTCGGAGAGCGTGCGGCTGCTCCTCGGGCGGGCGCGCCAGGTGCGCCACGGCTTCCAACTTCGGCCCGGCGACCACGAGGCCGTCGTGCGCGTCACCGAGCAGCTCGAGGGCATCCCCCTCGCGCTCGAGCTCGCCGCCCCGCGGCTCGTCTTCCTCGGCGCGCGCACCTTGCTCGAGCGCCTCGACGAGCGCTTCTCCTTGCTCGCGAGCGAGCAGGGCACGCTCGACGAGGCGATCGCGTGGTCGTGGGACCTGCTCGACGACACGGAGCGACGCGCGCTGGCTCAATGCGCCGTCTTCCGTAGCGGCTTCGATCTCGACGCGGCCGAGGCGGTCCTCACGCTCGACGATCCACGTCCGGTGGTCGACGTGCTCCAATCGCTCTTCGAGAAGTCGCTGCTGCGAGCCGAAGGAGACGGACGCTTCGGCCTCTTCCTGAGCATCCGCAGCTTCGCGGCGCGACGACTCGACGACCTCGACGCGACGCAGCTGCGGCACACGCGCCACTACGTCGACGCGGCCGAGGCGCGCGTCGCCGAGCTGCACGGCCCGCTCGCGCCGGAGGCCTGGGCGTGGCTCCGGCGCGAACGGGAGAACCTCAAGGCAGCCGCGGCCGCGTCGGAGGTCGCGCTCGCTGCACGCGCCGCGCTCGCGCTCGCCCCGCTCATGCTCGCCGAAGGTCCGCTCGAGGAGTACGACGCCCTCGTCTCTCGCGTGCTGGCGCACGAGCTCGCCGCGGCCGAAGAGGCCTCCCTGCGCACCCAGCGTGCGGACGCGCTCAGGCTCCTCGGGCGACCCGTCGAGGCGCGTGAGGACCTCGAGCGCGCGCTCGCGCTCACGCTCGACGTGCCGACCCTCCGCGGCCGGGCGCTGCGCGCCCGCGGCAACGTGGCGCTCGTCGCGGGCGAGCTCGCCGAGGCGGTGCAGTGGTACGAACGAGCGCGCACCTGCTTCCGCGACGACGACGAGCGCGTCGAGGAGGCCCTCACCTCGAGCGTCCAAGGCGCCGCCCTCGCCGCGCTCGGCGACATGGACGCCTCGCAGGCCGCCGTCGAGCACGCGCGCGAGCTCCTCCACGCCGCGGGCGCCCTCCGCGAAGAGGGCCTCGCCACCGCCTACCTCGGCAACCTCTTCATCGATCGGGGGCTCCTCGACGACGCGCTCGTGTGCTTCGCGCAGGCCGAGGCCATCCACGACCAGGTCCACGACCGCTTCGGGAGCGCCTTCACTACCGCGAACCGCGCCATCCTCCTGCACATCCGCGGCGAGACCGACGACGCGCTCCGCGCGTACGACGCCGCGATCGACGCCTTCCGCCGCGTCGGCGCGCGACGCTACGAGGGCGCCTTCCGCGGCTACGGCGCGCTCGCGCGCTACGCCGCCACGGGCGACACGGACGCTGCGCGGCGGGCGCTCGGAGAGGCGACGCAGCAGCTCCACGACGCGCGCGACGAGCGCTTCGAGGCGCTCTTCCTCGGCTACCTCGGCGGGTTCGAGGCGCGCGCGGGCGCCGTCGCCCGCGCGCGCGCCACGCTCGACCGCGCCGACGCGCAGATCGCGAGCTCGGGCGACCCCTTCCTGGCGCTCGCCGTCGACCTACAGCGCACCTTGCTCGACGCCGCGGAGGCGCGCGAGGCCCGCGCGCAGGGCGACGAGGAGGGCGCCGCCGAGCTCGACGCGCGCCGCGACGCGCGCATCGCGCGCGCCCACGCGAGAGATCCCGAGAGCGGCCGAGCCCCCGCCGAGCGCAGCGCCGACGTCCGGCTCGCGCTCCTCGCGATCGGCGCGCCCGTGCCGACGCGCCCGACCTCGGCCGCGGGCGCGTCTCGACCCGACGCGCTCGTCGTCGCCCGCGACGCGAGCTTCTTCGTGCCGCCGGGCGGCGCGCAGATCGCCCTCGACCGTCGGCACGCCCTCCGCAACGTGCTGCGTGCGCTGGTGGAGGCACACGGCCGCGGTGAGGGCGTCAGCCGCGATGACCTGATCGCCGCGGGCTGGCCCGGCGAGCGCGTCTTGCCCCACGCCGCCGCCAACCGCCTCCGCGTCGCCATCGCGACCCTCCGCAAGCTCGGCCTCCACGAGGTGCTCGTCACCCGCGGCAGCGCCTACCTCCTCCACCCCGCCGTCCCCGTCCACGAGGTCGACCCCTGAGCGTCCGTCGAAGCGCGCGGTGACTCAGCCGCCCTGCGCGTGCTCCTCACGCAGCATCGCGACGAGGTCGGTCACGCCCGGATCGCAGCCGCGCTGCATCAGCAGCGTGGTGATCTGGCCGCGGTGATGCGTCTGGTGGTTGAACACGTGGGCGACCGACCACCAGAGCGGGCTCTCGTGCGATTGCCCTCGCCGCTCGATCACGAGCGGCGCAGCGAGCCGCTCGTCGGTGAGGTCGGCGACCCAGGCCGTGAGCTCGTCGTCGGTGAGCGTTCGCTCCCTGCCGAGCTCCTCGAAGTCGGCGTAGGGTTCCTGGTCGAGCGACCGAATCCCCGGCGCCATCAACCCGGGCTCGACCTTCACGCCCGTGAATCGCGCGAGCCACACCCTGTCAGCCAGCAAGATGTGGTTGAAGGTCCCATGGATCGATCCGAAGAACGCGCCGACGTCGCGCTTGCGCTCTTCGTCGCTCAGCGTCGCCGCGAGCCCATAGAGCTTGTCGTTCATGAAGCGGTTGTAGCGCGCGAGGGCGCGCACCCAGTCGAGGCTGACCATCGGGAGGTATCGTAGAGCCCGCCCTCGCGCTCACAAGCTCACAGACGCTCACGGCGCTCACAGCGCTCACGGCGCTTACGAGCGCTCCGCTCTCGACGGGCGCATTCGAGAGACCTCGTCACCCGACAGTCGGCCCGTCTGCGAGCCTCTGGTGACGACGGTCCGACGCGGCCGAGCGCTCCCCTCGACCGAGCAGATGCGCCGGCCGTGGAGGCCGGGCGGCTCGGGTGAACGCGATCCATCGACGCCGCGACGGTCGGGCGCGGACAAACGACGCCGGGGGCGGTACCTTGCGCGGACATGCGCGCTTCGCTGCTCCTCCTCTTGGCGCTCGCTCTCTTCACGCTGCCCGCGTGCGAAGGAGGCGACCTTCCGATCGTCGAAGGCTCCGCGACCGCGGTCTTCGTCCTTCCGCGCGGGCTCGAAGGCGAGGCCTTCTTCGATCTGCCCTGGCCAAACGACATCCGACGCACCGAGGCGGGCACGATCGACGTGCGCAGCTTCCCCGGCGTCCAGCGCGTCCGCCTGCTTCGCAGCTACGCGGAGGTGATGAGCGGCGAGCTCACGGGGTACTCGATCAGCGCCCCCGTCTACTTCCGCTTCGCGACCGAGCTCGACGCGGCCTCGCTCCCCGGCGACGCCGAGGCGTCGATGATGGACGACGCGAGCGTCTTCGTGATCGCGATCGACCCCGCGAGCCCCCACTTCGCGCAGCGCCACCCCATCGAGATCCACGCTTACGCCCCCGCGACCTCCTTCTGGCCCGGCAACGCCATCGCCGTGCGCCCCATGTTCGGCCTCCCCTTCGCCGAGGCCACGACCTACGCCGCCGTCGTCACCCGCCGCGTGCGGGCCGCGTCCGGCGTCGCAATGGGCCGCAGCCCCGACTTCTCCGCTCTCCTCGGCACCGGCGGCGACGCCTTCGTACAGGCCGCGCGCAGCCGCTACGAGCCCGCGTGGGCCGCGCTCGAGGAGGCGGGTGTCTCGCGCGACGACGTCGTCTCGATGGCCGTCTTCACCACGCAGGACGTCACGAGCGAGCTGCTCGCCGCGCGTGATTGGCTCGCCGCGCAGCCGCTGCCGACGAGCAGCCGCTGGCGCCACCTCCGCACGGGCGACCACCACGCGCTCGTCGAGGGCGTCTACCCCTCGCCGAGCTTCCAGACCGGGCCTATCCCCTTCACGGAAGGTGGCGGGCAGATCCTCTTCGACGACGCGGGCGATCCCATCGTGCAAGAGGAGCTCGAGGTGCGCTTCGCGCTCAGCGTCCCGCGCACCGAGCCGCCCGCCCAGGGGTTCCCGCTCATCCTCTACGCGCACGGCACCGGCGGGGACTACCAGAGCTTCGCACGCGAGCGCCTGGCCGACGACTTCGGCCGCGTGGGGATCGCCGTGATGGGCGTCGACCAGATCCACCACGGCACCCGAAACCCCGGCGGCACCGCGCCCGAGCCGCTCGTCTTCAACTTCGCGAACCCGCACGCCTTCCGCGACAACGCGCGCCAGTCCGCGCTCGACATCGTCCAGCAGGCGCGCGCCGCGCGCGCGATCGAGGTGCCCCTCGGCACCCTCCCGGGCGGCGTGCGCATCGACCCCGACCACATCTACTTCTACGGGCACTCGCAGGGCGGCCTGAACGGACCGATCTTCCTCGCCATCGACGACGGCGCCCGCGGCGGCGTGCTGAGCGGGGCCGGCGGGCAGCTCTCGATCGCGCTCGTCGAGAAGGTCGAGCCGCTCTCGATCCCGGAGCTCGTCCGCGTCGTCCTCGGCGTCCGCGGCGACGAGCACCTCGTCTACGAGCACCCCGTCCACGCGCTCTTGCAGACCTGGACCGACGTCGCAGACCCGACCCACTACGTCTCGATGCTCTTCCACGAGCCGCGCGCCGGCTTCGCGCCCAAGAGCATCCTGCAGACCGAAGGCATCGCGGACCCCTACACCCCCGCCGCCTCGATGGAGGCGCTCGCGACCGCGGCGCGCATCCCGCTGCTCGGCCCCGAGCTCCGCGCCGTCCCCGCGCTCACCATCGCAGGCGTGTCGCGCGGCACCCTCCCTGCGCGCGCAAACGTCGCGGGCGGCCAGGCGACCGCCGGGCTCTTGCAGTTCCCGGGGGGTCATTTCGTCGCCTTCGACGCCGCCGTTCGCCCGCGCATCGTCTCGTTCTTCGAGACCATGATCCGCGACGGCGTGCCGACCATCGAGTGACGCCGCTTCAGCCCGCGGGCGCGGGGACGCGACCTAGGCGCGCCGCGAGGTCGAAGAGCTCACGCATCGCGACCGTGAAGTGCTGCTCGGGGCAGACCGCGGGCCCATCGAAGAGGCGCGTCATCGGGTCCGTCACCACGGTCCGCGTCGAGCGCGCGATCAGGCCCGCCTCGTGGACCTCGACCTCGAAGCCGAGCGTCGCGTAGCGGGCCCGCTCGTAGGGCTCGAGGGGCCGCTCGCCCCCGCGACGCGGCGCCGCGAGGAGCGTCGTGCCCGTGACGTACCAGAGCATCTCGCCCTCCGTCGACGCGAGGTGAAGCACCGGGAGCCCACCGTACGCGCCCGCGACCGACGCGGAGCGATGGTCGAGCGCGTGACCGAACCACCCGCGCCCGGCCCAATGCTGGTTGAGCCACCACGTCACGGGGCCGAGGCCGGTGGCGGCGACGCCCAGGCGCGCGAGCGCGCGACGGCCCCGCCACCAGCTGCTCCACTCGGCGCCTGCGCCGAGCAGCACGAGGAAGGTCGCGTGGGAGACCGAGATCGCGTGCGTGTAGAGGAAGATCGCGAGCAGCCCGTAGCCGACGAAGCGTGCGCAGGTCACCGTCCGCGCGCGGGCCGTGAGCAGCTCCCGCTCCTCGACCGCGAGCGGCTTGGGCTCGCCGATGCCATGGCGGAACCGCAGCAAGCGGGGGCCTACACCGACGGCCGCGACGAGCGCGAGCAGCGTCGCCTCCCACACGAAGCTGAGCAGGGCGTGGCGAACGGCGAGCTCGTGTACCGCGCTGACGGCGAGGAGGAGGCCGAGGATGGCGGCGGCACCCTCGTGGATCTGCTCGTAGGTCCGGATGCTCTCCCAGGCCCGGTCGACATTTCGCGCCTCGAGGGGCTGATGGGGGCTCACAGCCGGGTGGAAGGCGTAGGGTGCGTGCATGACGGCTCCGATGCCGACGTCTCGGCCCCTCCCGGCGCGAGTTGCGTGAAATCGTTCGTGGGTATCCGCTTCTCGGATCGGGGTTGAAGGTCGGCGTCGCGACCGCGCGAAACCACCCCGAGCCCTTGCCAACCGTGAGCGAGGACGGCATTCCGTCTACATGACGGCCTTCCTCGGAGCCTTCGCCGCCTCGTTCGTCGTCTCGGCGCTCGCGCTCGGCATCGCGACGCGCTTCACCGACGGGATCCGCGCGAAGGGCAAGCTCGGCTACGTCGTCCCCCCGCTCGTCTTCGCGGCGCTCGAGACGCTCTTCGGCGGCCTGCTGACGTGGATCCTGACGATCGCGCTCGGCCTCCTCACGGCCGGCCTCGGCTTCCTGCTCGGCTTCGTGGTGCGAATCTTCGTCCGCGCGTGGCTGATCCGCCGGACGGCCGCGCTCACCCAGCGGCTCGAGGTCGACCGCTTCGGCGTCGCGCTCAAGCTGAGCCTGCTCATCGGCATCTTGGCGTTCGTAGCCGAGCACGCCGTCCGCCTCGCGCTTTCCTGAGCACAGCGAACCGGAAGTTCGCGACCAGGTGCAAAGAGGCGCCCGTCCAGCAAGGCACGACGAGGGAGCGGGCTGTCGGCCCGTGACTGAGGAGCAACGGAGCTGGACGGGATGGATCTGCCGCGCCTGGTCACGAACTTCCGGGGAGCTGTACTGAGGCCGGCTGCCACGAAATCTCCTCCGCCTCGCCCGAAGGCCGCCTCGCCGGCGCGAGACCCTGGGCCCATGCGCACGCTCGCTCCCCCCGTCGGCTTCGCGGTCGCGTTGCTCACGTTCCGCATGGCCACGACCCAGACCACCGACTTCGCGTTCCTCGCGTGGAACCTGGCGCTCGCGCTCGTCCCGGTGGCGCTCTCCGCCCCGGCGCGGGGCGGCCTCCCACGCCTCCTCGCGTGGTGGCTCTTCTTCCCCAACGCCGCCTACCTCGTGACCGATCTCGTGCACCTGCGGCCTCGTCAGATGCCCTATTGGTTCGACATCGGCATGATGGCCGCCTTCGCGTGGGCCGGGCTCGTGGCAGCCAGCTGGTCGCTCGAGCGGATGGCGAGCCGGGTGGAGCGCGCCCGGCCACGAGCGCTCTTCGTCTTCGCGGTCGGCGCGAGCGGCGGCTTCGCCATCTGGGTCGGCCGCTTCCTCCGCCTGAACAGCTGGGACGCGCTGGTCCAGCCGCAGACCACGCTCGAGGTCATCGCTCGCGCGGTGACCGCGCGACCCACGCAGGCCGTCGGCGTGACGGTCCTCTTCGGAGGCATGATGCTCGTGGTCCACGCCACGATGACGCGCCAGCGATCCGGTGACGAGGTCGACGGCGCGCAGCGCCGACGGGGCGGAGACGGCCGGGTTCCGTCATGGAGACTTACACGAGCGCGACGATGATCGCGTCGCTCGAGTCGGGGTAGGCATAGCCGACGCGCAGCGGGCTGACCTTGGGGATCGACGCGAACGCCCCGTCGGCGACGAGTCGCGCGAGCGCCTTGGCGAGCACGAACCGCACGTGGCCCTCGAGCCAGCCGTCCTCGCCACCGACATTGAGCTGTTCGTACTCGGGTGAGCGCAGGAGCTCGTCGTAGCTGACGTCGAAGGTGTGGATGGGGTCATCGGCGAAGGTGTATTCGCCGTAGCGAGGATCGAAGTCGAGTGCCTGGGTCCGGCGAGCGGTGGTCATCGCCGCCTTCCAGCCGTCGGGCCTGGCGGCGAGCTCCGGCAGCAGCCGTAGCATCTCCTCGTTGCGCGCCCGAGCGCCCTCGCGGTTGCGCGAGGCCGTATCGGCGAGGACCTCATACCAGCCCTTGTAAGGGTCGGCCCACAGCACGATGGCCGCGAGCGGCTCGTCCTCGCCGGCCTCGTGCAGGCTCGCGAGAGCGACCTGCATCTCGGACACGATCAGCTGCTCGAGCTCGGACCACGACGGACTGCTAGACATCGCGCGGAGCGTAGCAGGGCCTCGCCGCACCGATGATTTGATTCAGATCAGTTCAGGCAAACCCCGTCTGCGCTCGCAACCTCGACTGCCTCGACGCGAGCCCGCCGAGCCGAGGAGCCGAGGATCCGACCCCCCGAGGCGAGGATCCGTGCCCCCCGAGCCGAGGATCCACCGAGCCGAGGATCCGCGAGCCGAGGATCCACCACTCTTTCCTCTCCCGACGAGCAACCGCGGGCGCGAGGCGCGAGCCGAGGATCCACCACTCTTTCCTCTCCCGACGAGCAACCGCGGGCGAGCCGAGGCGCGAGCCGAGGATCCACCACTCTTTCCTCTCCCGACGAGCAACCGCGGGCGCGACCGCGCGAAGAGGGGGAATGGACACGACGCGCCCTACCCGACGCTCGCGACCCCTGCGATGCGAAGACCCGGACCAGTTCTTCTTCGTGACGACGCGCACAATGGAGGAGCGCTTCTGGCTCCATCCGCTACTCTGCTCGCGGCTGACGCCGCCGAACCGCGAGGCGCGGCGTGTGATCGAGGCGAGGCGGCCGGGGCTCCGCAAGAAGCTCGGGCGGCTGGTGGAGCGCGCCAACGCGCGACGTCCCGCGGACCAACTGAAGCTCACGGTCGACGAGGCTGAGAAGCTGGCGGAGGACCTCATGAGCTCGGCGCTCGCCCGGGCGCAGGCGCACTGCGCGGCGCTGGGGCTTCCGGCAGTGGAGATCTTCGCGGTCGTCGTGATGAGCAATCACATCCACCTCGTCGTTCGCGCGCGCGGCAAGAACCTCGCCGCGTTCATGAGCTACTTCCTCGCGCGGGTCGCGCAGTCGGTGAACCTGCTGCTCGGGCGGACGGGTCCGGTGTTCCCGCGGCGCTACGACGCGCAGCCGATCCTCGATGAGGCCGCGGTGGCGGCGCGCGTGCGGTACGTGCTCGAGAACCCGAAGAAGGCGGGGCTCGTCCGGTCCTTCGACGAGTGGCCTGGCTTCCTCGCGGTCGCGGGGCTGCACGACGACGACGAGCTGACGACGACCTTCTTCGACCGCACCGCGTGGCAGCGAGCGAAGCGCCCGGTCGATCGCGCTCCTTTCTGGCGAACGCGCACGCTGACGCTCAGCCGACTTCCCGGGATGGAGTCGGTCGCCACCCGCGCCTACCTGGCGACATTGAAGGCCTGGTGCGATTCGCCGCCGGCGCCGCAATGCCTCGGCGTCGGTGGGGTCCTCGACACCGACGTGCACCAGCGCCCGAAGCAACCGAAGCGGAGCTACCGGCCGTACGCTTTTGGCACGCGCGAGCAGATCGACGCGCACCGCCGCGAGACCCTGCTGCGCTACACAGCGTACGACGAGGCGCGCGACCGTCTCGCTCGCGGGGAACCGCCGCTTTGGCCTGAGGGGATGTACGCCCCCGGGGGAGCGGTCGCCGCCTAGACGTCGGCGCGCGCACGCGATCACGGAGCACGGTCGAGCACCGCCGGTTCCCCTCGGCGCAGCGTGACCCGTACGCGTCGCGTCGCCGAGCAAGGGTAGCGGTCAGCCGAGTGTCCGGTGCGGGGCGCCGCTGCGCGGCTCGGGCGGCCTCCGCGGGCATCGTCAGGTGCGTTCGCGCGAGCCTCGCGCACGCTCGAGCGGTGAAAGAGATCGGACCGCGCGCCTCGAGCATGTGGCGGCTCGCCGATCGGGGCCTGCCCCTTCCAAGAATGGTTGAGTGTGAACGCAGTTGAACGTGAACGTGGTTGTCGGTCGTCCGTCCGGAGTCTCGGCGTAGCCGGAGAACTGCGGGTATGTCGGTTACCACGAGCCGCCGGGCCGAGGCTCCGAGCTGCGCGCCAAGCCAAGGATCTGCGCACCAAGCCGAGGGTCTGCGCGCCAAGCCGAGGATCCGCGCCAAGCCGAGGATCCACCAATCTTTCCGCCGCTCTTTCCGGATCTGCGCGCCAAGCCGAGGATCCACCAATCTTTCCGCCGCTCTTTCCGGCTGCACCCTCGCCCGAGGCGGTCTCCAGCAGCGAGCGCCAAGCTTCCGCCGCCGCAAGCCGAGGATCCACCACTCTTTCCGCCCTCTTTCCGCCGCTCTTTCCGCCGGCGTGCGAAGCCGCCGACGGCGGCCTGCGCGACCAGTAGATACTCTGTTCCCGCTCCCGAGGTTGACACTCTCGGGCTCCTGAAATCCCCCTGGGAAGCGGGTAGAACAGCGGACGCATGACGAAGGACAAGAACCAGAAGGCTGCCCCACAGCGGGGCCGACCGGGACGACGGAGCGCAGCGGAGCGGAGCGAAGCGGTGAGGCTGCTGCTGTCGGGGAAGGCGTCGGTCGAGCAGCTGGCGCAGAAGTACGCGGTGTCGCAGGAGACCATCGAGTCGTGGCGCGCGCAGGGGCTGGAGGCTCTCGACACGTCGTTCCGAACGACCAGCGGGAGCTCGGCGAAGCAGAAGGAGTTGGAGCGCGAGCTGGCGCAGATGAAGTCGGCGCTGACGCGGGCGGTGATGGAGAAGGAGCTGCTGCAGCAGGCGCTGGACATCGAGCGTGCGAAGCGCCCTACGGGGCCTCGGAGGTCGTCTCGATGAGCCGGCAGACCTCCGAGGGATTGGCGCCGGTGATGCTGGTGGTGGCGCTGTTTGGGCTGTCACGAGCGGCGTACTACGCAGCGAAGAAGCAGCTCGCGTCGAGCGGGCCGAAGCTTCGCGTGGTGCGGGGAACGGCGTCGCGATTCGCGTCGGCGTCGGACGTACTTGCGGCTATCCGGAAGGTCGTCACGGACCACCCAGCGTGGGGCGTGCGCAAGGTGTGGGCGTTGCTGCGTCGGGAGCATGGACTCCGAGTTGGGCTCAAGCGTGTGTACGCGCTGATGCGCGATGCGGGGCTGCTGCTTCCCGCGGATGGGCACCGGCTCCCTTCGCCGCGCGGGACGGTGGCGGTGGAGGAGCCGAACCGGCTGTGGGCCACGGACCTGACGACAGTCCACACGCGCCTGGATGGCTGGGTGGGGGTCACGCCGACGGTGGACTGTGGTTGCCGAAGTCTGCTCGGGGTCGTGGTCTCGACACACCAGGACGCGGCGACCCTGCTCGAGTCGATGAAGGGCGCGCTCGAGGCCGAGTTCGGGGAGGCCGCGAACGTCCCTGATGGCCTCGAGTGGCGAACCGACCACGGCCCGCAGTTCACGGGTGGAGACGCGCGTGACCTCTGCAAGGCGTGGAGCGTCGAGCATACGTTCGCTCCCATCGGTCGCCCCACTGGCAACGCGGTCGCAGAGCGCTTCATCCGCACGCTGAAGGAGGAGGTTCTGTGGGTGCAGGACTTCGACACCGCCGACGACGTCCGCAAGGCCGTCGAGGCATGGTGGCCCATCTACAACGAGCGCCGGCCTCACCAGGCTCTCAAGTTCGAGACGCCGACGGAGGTCCGCACACGGAAGCTGGGCGACCCCCTGCCGCTTCCGATAGCAGCGTGAACCGCGAAGCGGGCGGGGGCTGGGGCGGAGCCCCAGAGAGGCGAGCGTCAGCTCGCCGCGGCCTCGGCGGCGTGAGGCAAGAGCAGCATGGCCACCTCGCGACCGCTCGCACCATCGCGAATCCACCCTAGATGCCCCTCCTCGCCCACCTCTCGAGAAGCGTCACGTCGCAACGAGGCGGCGTGACCTGACCTCATCTCCTCGGCCGCCGCAACCCACCCGATTTCCCCGGTGGCCGAGTGTCTTGACGAAGCGGGAACAGTACACGCTGTCAGAGACGCAGAGCCTCGCGATGAAGTCGAGAGGGTCGAGCAAGACGGCGTGGGTGCCGTCTTTCCACGGGGCCTTGAAGGCGAGGCGGACGCGCCCATCGGGGTGGAGCTCGAGGCGCTCTTGGTTGAGCGGCGGTCGGACGACGTAGCGGCAAAGCCGCTCGAGACGTTTGCGGTCGCGGCCGTCGACGACGACCTTGGCGTGGATGTGCCTCGGCGTCGTGCTGACGCACGAGCCGAGAGTCTCGCGGAATCGTGCAGCTTCGCGGACTGGCGTCCGCTTCGCCTCGCACGATTGCCGCTTCGAACGACCCCACCGACCTCGGCGAGGGCTTCGCTGGGTGAGGGGACTAGGCGCACGGGATGGACGAGCTTGGCGGTCTTCGCGCCGGGCGCCGCGCCGAGGAGCTGCACGTCCCCCGCCGACGCGGCGTAGCAGGACGCGAGCACGGGCTGCTCGTGGACGAGCGTGTCGCCCTGGTCGCTCGGGCCTTCGAGCGAGCGGACGTGCCGCTCGAGCACGACGAGTAGCGCGGCGTGGGTCCACGCCGCGACCTCGGCGACCTCGTCGCCGCTCGGCGGAGACAGCGCGTGGAAGACGAGCGCGCCCTGCGCGTCGCGCACGTACACGCCGCCCGTCGCCAACGTGTGGAAGTGCACGTTCAATCGCAGCGCGCTGTCGCTCCGCTGGATGAAGGTCACCGCGCCCACCTGCGCCTCGTCGACGCTGCGCAACTCCAGGTGCCGCTTCGTGCGCCGACGCAGCGAGCGCGTCAGCGCGCGAATGAACGCCCGGATGAGCGACTTGTGCACGTCCGCGCACAGCCGGTGGTCGTAGGCCATCGCGTAGCGCAGGGACCACGGGAGCGAGCACACCCACTGCCGCATCGGCTCCTCCGGGAGCACCTCGTCCACCAGGTGCGCTGCGACGTCCGACATTCGCCGGCCCACGCACGAGGGGCAGAAGCCCCGCCGCTTGCACGAGAACGCCACCAACATCTCGTGCCCGCACGGGCGGCACGCGAGCCGCACCACCCCGTGCCGAGGAGGCCGCAGCGCAAGTACTCCTCGAACTCCCGCACCACGAATCGCGGCAGGCCGCCCGCCTCCTCGGCCCGCTCGAGAAACGGCGGCCCAGTGCTCGCGCACCAGCGCGTGCAGCAGCGTCTCCTCCGGGCGTCGCCGCGCGTACCCGTCCGCTGCGGCCCTCCTCGCCTACCTCAACAGCTCCAGACCTCGCGGTGGTCGACGTCGTCGTGCTCGTCAACGTGACGGCGCCCTCGGCGCGTGTCGCGACCGCGCTCGCCGGCCAAGCTGAGCCCGGCCGGGGACGCGCTGGTCTACGCAACCTACCTCGGCGGCTCGAGCGACGACCGGCTATGGCATCGCGGTCGACGGCGCTGGGGTCGCGTACGTCGCTGGCTTCACACGGAGGAGCTTCCCGACGATCGGCGCCTACCAGACCGCGCACGGCGGCGGGGGCGGGGACGCCTTCGTGGCCAAGCTAGACCCGGATGGCGCGGCCGACGGCGCCGCCCATGGCACGGCCTGTGCGGCGGAAAGTGAGTGCGCGAGCGGCTTCTGCACCGACGGGCGCTGCTGCAACGTGCGCTGCGGGGGCGGCATGAGCGACTGCCAGGCGTGCAGAGTCGGGGCCGGGGCATCGACCGATGGGGGCTGCTCCGTCAACACCTGCGCGCGCCCGCCGCGTTCACGCACGTGAGTCCGGGCGCGGCGTTCACCTAACCGGGCACGCCCGAGAGGCGACCACGTCCGAACGCGCCGCGAGCGTGAGGCCGGGGTGCGCCCTGAGCCTCGCGCCGAGAGGGATCTCGACGTCGAGGCACTGCTCCGTCCGTCGATCGGGCGCTCGCGAGGCTCCGCGGCGCTGCGCGGGACGGCCGGTGCGCGAAGCGCCGCGAGTTGCGCGCCGAAAACGGGAAAGACCCGACCCACTCCGTGTGCGTCGAGTTTGGGGTCATTACGGCGGGTCGCGCGCGCGCCGCGCGTAGCGCGCCCCCGTAGCGCGCCCCCGGCGTCATCGCCGAAACCGCGGCGTCCAACTCTCTTCCAGATCCTCGTCCTCGTCCTCGTCGTCCTGTTCGATCTCCGTCGTCAGGATCGTCAGGGTCTTGCCGTAGGATCCGAGACCGATCACTTCTTCGATACCCGGCAGCTTTCGACTCCCGCCGAACCAGTCGCGTAGGTCGGTCTCCGCGTCGGCTCGCTCCGCGTTCTCAACGTTGGCAGGCTGGCTGTTGAAGCGCTGTGTCTGGCACCCCGCCGGCAGCCGTTCCTTCTTCCGCAACCAGTCCAGCCCATCGAACTCGCGCAGCGACTTCGACATGAAGCAGTAATCCACGAGCTGGCCGGTGCTGACGACGACCGCGACTGAGGTGGTGGTCCGTTCTGCATAGCGGATGGCGCTGGCGGTGAGCGAGGTCTTGCAGAGATCAGACAACTGCTCGACGGCGCCGAGCCCGTCTCCCATGCGCGTGAGGGCTTTCGACACGAGACGCGCGGGCATCAGCAGCCCGGCAGCGAAATGGTCGGCTTCCATCTCGAACGGGTCGGGCGACACGAACCCTGCTCGCGACTCGTGAATCCCCTGACCGTTCGGAAGAACATGGTCCATGTGGCCGGGGAGTAGATAGTGGCCAAGCTCGTGCGCCACGCTGAAGCGGCGGTAGCCCTCGCTTGCGATGTGGGTCGCGTACAGGATCCCGAACACGTCTCCATGCCGGGCGAGCATCCCCGACACCCCGCTCGCGGTCGCGGGTTTCGCCTGCACCTCGATGGCGAGCTCACGCGCAATCTCGAAAGGATCGATCGGCAGCGAGGCGGGTGTGGTCCGCCCCGCCAAGAACTCCTCGGCCTTCAGCGCAGCCTTCCAGTAGCGAGCGTCACTCATCGTCTTCCCCCTTCTTTCGCCCGCTTCGCTTCGCGAGCATGTCCAAGAACCCCTTGGTGAGCTCGCGATCGTCCGCCGACAGGTTCTTGAAATCGCGGTAGAGCGGATCGGCGGCGGCGGTCGCCTCCGGCTCCTCCACTCGCCCGAGGAGGAAGTCCGTGCTCACGGCGAGCGCCGATGCCAACCGGCGGAGGTTGTCGAAGGAGGGCTTCCGCGATCCGGCTTCGAAGTGGGAGATCGACGATGCGGGCAGGCCCGAGCGCTGGGCCAGCTCCGTCTGGGATAACCCACGAAGATCACGAGCTTTCTTGAGCCTCACCGGAAACTCGTCCGAAGGACGCGTCGTGTTTGTCATGGCGAAATCGTCATAGTCACCTTGACGACATCGCCAAGGAGATCCATGTCTAGTTCGGCGAGCATGGCATGTCGGACTCGACACGCCAAGGCGCATGAAGCCCACCGCGCCGGTGGCGAACGAGGAGACCGACAACATGGAGATGACGATCAAGATCGACTACGAGGGGTACTGGCGGGACGTGAACTCGGGCGGGATCCCGAGCGCGTCCGGGGTGTACAGCGTGTACGCCGCGACCTACGACGCGCACGACAAGACGGTGGACCTCAAGCGCCTGTTGTACATCGGGGAGGCGGCCGACGTAGGTGACCGGATCCGCAACCACGAGCGCCGCCCGGATTGGACCAAGCAGCTCCGCACCGGTGAAGTGCTGTGTTTCTCGATCGGCCGCGTGGAGCGCACGATCCGCGAGCGCGCCGAGGCGGCGCTGATCTTCAAGCACAAGCCGCCGCTCAACACCTCCTGCACCGAGGAGTTCAACTACGACCGCACCACGATGTCGCTCAGCGGCAAGTGCGCGCTGCTGACGACCGACTTCACCGTCGAACGCACGGTCCGCCGCGCGGCGTGGCGCTGACCAGAAGGAGAGAAGAACCATGAAGCCCCAGCGTCCTGGAGAGAAGCCGGCCCGGCCCGGCGAGTACAAAGAAGTCGGCCCGCGCGAGGGAAAGGTGCCCGACCCGCGGCGGGTGACGATCGAGCCACGCGATCCGAAGCTCCCGCCCACGCAGGAGCCCGGACGGAAGTGGAAGTGGACCGGCCCGCCGAAGCCGTGACGTAGAGCCGTTTCATCGCCATCGTTTGGAGGTCCCGTGTCCTACTCTGTCTCCCGCAGTCCGTCCGCCAACCGCATCACGGTGGTTCAGCAGACGCCGCACTCGTGTCTCCCCGCGAGCATCGTCGATGGGGTGGGCGACATCGTCGGCTGGAACGCGGTCGAGCGGCGCCGCGCGCAGTGGGACCTCATCCGTGCGCTCGACGGGCTGCGCGATCGGGGCACAACGCTCGATCGTGGGGCCCGCGCGGTGCACAAGCTGTGGGGCGCGAGCCTGCTGATCGAGGTCGGGAACGCGCCGCTCTCCGAGGTCGTCGGCCGGGCCGCGCTGGGGGCTGCGACGGTCATCGGGCTCGCGGCGGCTCATCCAGGAGCAGAAGAGGGACATGCGGTCCGGCTCGAAACCGGTGAAGGCTCCTTGCCCCAACGCTCCGGCGATCCGTTCCTTGATGCGGTCCTGCGGCAGAGCGACGAGAAGCTCGCCGACATGGCGCGATTTTCCGTGAGGCTGTTCGACCCGTGGCCCGGCATCGGACCGACCGACTCGTCCGTGCCTAACCTGCGCCCTCGATACGACGCCGCGGGAGCGCAAGCGCTCATCATCAACCGCAAGCCGCGATAGGACCGAGCTGGCGCGCGAGGTCGGCCCTCGTCATCCCCGGTTCGGCCGCGAGCGCGGCGCGTAACGTCTCCGCGCGCTTCCGCATCGACTCGCCGGATCGCCCCTGGAAGCCGCGCGACATGGTGACCAAGGCTGCTCGCCTCGGAGACGGAGGAGCAGCGGATGGACACGGACGAGCAGTTTTTGCGGGGCCTTGCGGGGCCGCGGCATTGGACCGAAGACGATGCGCGGCGCGTGCTCGCGCTTTGGGAGGCCAGTGGGCTGAGCCGATCGGACTTCGCGCGGCGTCACCGACTGCGCGCGACTCGACTCGCGTGGTGGGAGCGTCGCCTCGGTGAGTGGGGAGCCGAGGTCGAGTCTGACGCGGCCGACGATCAGCGGTCCGAGGGAGACAACTTCATCGAGCTCGTGCCCACTGTCGGCTCGAGCCGCGGTGACGTGTTCGCACGTCTCCGCATCGGCGACGTGGAGCTCGAGCTGACCGCGCTCGACGCCTCGGTGGCGCGCTTCGTGGTTGAGCTCGCGCGACTTCGGGAGCAGGGCGAGTGCTGTTGATCCCAGGTTCCGTTCGGGTCTTCGTCGCACGCGAGCCCGTCGACATGCGCAAGTCGTTCGAGGGGCTCGCCAACCAGGTCCGGTTCGCCCTGAGCCAGGACCCGCTGAGCGGCCACGTGTACGTGTTCCTCAACCGGCGCAAGACGCTCGTGAAGATGCTCGTGTGGACACGCGGCGGATTCACGATCGTCTACAAGCGCCTGGAGAGAGGGCAGTTCGCGTTCCCATCGCGGGTGGCGTCTGGCGAAGCCTCCGCGGTGTCGATCGACATGCGCGAGCTGTCGATGCTGCTCGAGGGCGTGGATCTGGATCGAGGCCGAATGCATCGGCGATGGGAGCCCCGGCGCGCGACGTCGAGCAGCGCGTGAAGCTCGGTTTCGTCGCTTCGCGCGAACGTTCCGTCTTGCGCGCGATCGTCGTGATGTCTAGCTTCGCGCGCGTCGATGGCGACGACGCTCTCCACCTCGAAGAAGCGGAAGAATGCGCGCAAGAAGACGCGAGAACGTGTCGGTGCGACTGCCTCCGCCAGCACCAATCGCGAGGCCACGCCATCGAGCAAGACTCTCTCGGGCGCCACACGCGACGTGGTCGCAGCGCTGATCGAAGACGGTGACAAGGAGGGGGTCCTCAAGGTCGTCAAGCGCCTCGAGCTTGAGATCGAGAAACTCCAGCGAGATCTCGCCAGGGCGAAGGCGCCCAAGGGACGGCACAGCGAAGGCATCACCCAGACCCAGCTCGGGCTGCTCTTCAACGAGCTGGCGGAGCTACGCAAGAGCGCGGCGAACGACCCGGAGGCAGCCGCCGCAGTGGAAGCGAGCGTCGACGAGTCGCTCTCGACGTTGACCGCGATTGATGACGAGCTTGCCCGGAAGACGAAGTCGCCCGCCGCGCCGCCAACGAGCCGAAAGCGTCGCCCGCTACCGGCTTCGCTGCCGAGGGTGGACAACCCGTTGCCCGTTCCGGACGACGCCTGCCTCTGCCCCGAGTGCTCGGCGCCGATGGCCGTGCTCGAGCCCGAGATCCACGAGGTGCTCGACTATCGCCCCGGCGAGCTTTTCGTGCGCCGTGACATCCGCGAAGTGCGCGCGTGTCGCAACGGCGACTGCGCCGTCGTTCGCGGGCCCCTCGGCGACAAGGTGGTGCCCGGTGGAGCCTACGGTTCGACTCTCGTCGCGCAGCTCATCATCCGAAAGTACCGGGATGGCATGTCGCTCCATCGCATCGGGCAGTGGCTCGAACGGATGGGCTTCAAGATGCCGAGCGCGTCGCTGTCCGATCAGGTCTTGTGGGCCTCAGACCTGCTGACCCCGCTCTGGCGCGCCTTGCTGGACGACGTCACCAAGGCCGGTGTGATGCAGATCGACGGCACCGGTATCCGCGCCATGCATCGCAACGAGGACGGCGAGCGTGTGGGCATGCGGATGGGGACGCTTTGGGGCGCCTCCGGCGACGGCCGCGCGGTCGTGTACACCTACGCCTCGACGGCGCACAAGACGGGTCAGGCCGAGTACGACATCGGTCCCGAGGACATCCTCGCGATGCGTCCTGCCGGCCCTGTCGTCGCCGACGCCGACGGCAAGTTCAACGCTTCGTTCGCGCGTCCCGAGCTGATCGAGTGCGGCTGCTCGATGCACGCGCGCCGCTACTTCATCAAGGCCCTCGACGCGGGAAACAAGCGCGCGGCTTTCCCGATCGAGGCATTCAAGAAGCTCTACTTACTCGAGCGGAAGTTCGTCGACGACGACCTCGTCGGTGAAGCGCTCGCCGAAGCTCGACGTACGCGCGCCGGCCCGATCTGGGAGGGCCTGCGGACGTGGTGTCGTGCCGTGAGCGAGCACGAACCACCCAGCTCGCTATTGGCGATCGCGGCGAACTACCTGATTCGGCACTACCAGGCGCTGACCCGCTACCTCTCGGATGGTCGCATCCCGATCGACAACGGTCTGGCTGAGCGCTTGTTCCGTCGCATCGCGATCGTGCGCAAGAACGCGCTCTTCATCGGGTCGCACGATGCCGGTCGACGAGCGGCGGTGATCTTCTCCATCTTCGCGACCTGCGAAGTCCTCGGAGTCGACCCCGAAGCGTACCTCGCCGATGTCCTGCCGCGGCTCGCGCGCGGTATCAGCCTCAAGGCTGATGTCCCGGACCTCTTGCCGGCCGCGTGGCTCGAGCGGCACCCCGAGGCGCGTGTGACGCCGCTCAACGTGCGGCGCGTCACCCTCTTCAACGATCCGCTCTGACGTCACGGTCGGTGTCGACGCCTAACGCAGCGACCGCCGCGGTCGCCGCCGCGTGGAACGTCGTCAGCCCGCGAGACGCCGTCGGTCGCTCCGTCGCGCGCGGGGCGCAAGCGGCTGACGCCGCGGAGTCAACGGCGAACCAGCGAGTGCACACCTCCACGCGACGGTTCCTCGCGTGGTCCGCGCGACTCAGCGCGCGCTCCACGAGCGGTCGGTCGGGTCCGAAGCCGCGCGCCTCGAAGCGCCCGGCCGCGACGTCCCCACGCTCGACCAAGAAGCGCACCACCGCCTCCGCCCGCCGCTGCGAGAGGGCGACGTTCGCGTCGCGACGCCCGGGTGGCGCCGGAGGCTTGAATGACCTGATGGGTCCCCCGGATCCCAGATCCCGTCTACCCCGTAAACGCTACATGTTCACGCGTCGACGGATCACTCGACTCTCCCTTTCCACTTGTTCTCGAACTTTCGGAATGAACGGCCCTGCCCAACCATACTTGCGCAACTGCGGGTAGGCCTGCAGTTCCTGCTCTTCCTCCGAGCCTAGGTATCGCAAGAACAATTCAACGCGTTCGAAGCGTGACTCGAAGTCTCGTCTGCCAACCAGGTCTCGTAGCGCTTGATGCGTCGCTGAATCCGCCACCGGCGTGTCAACCCAAACGAGGTCTAGGTACGCGAACGCCCGACAAAGATAGGTCAGATAGTACTCGCCTGACGCAGTGGCTTTGACGGCGCGGCAATGACTTAACGCGCTCTCGCCATCCGGAGCGATAACTCCCGTGTCGGCCTCGACAAGGGAGCGGAAGAGTAGACGCTCAAGGTGGAACCTGACGTCGCGTGGGTCGCCCACCACCGAGTCGTATACTTCAACGATTCTTTCCCATTCCACATACCCAGTGCCAAACGACGTGTTTCGGACCTCGCTGTTCTCCATCAGATAGGAGAGAACTCGAAGGGCCGTGAAGTGCGATGTGGGTATCGTGTTCGCGATCCCGAAAACGTTGAGGATTTCATCCTCCGTTTCCCCTTCGCGATAGTGAAGACGATCGTCCAACATCACCGACTTCGTAAACTCGTGAAATGGGACGAAGTACGGCACCCTTTTCCCGCGCGCTATGTTCTCCCGCGCAATCCCGAGAACCTTCGCGACATCCGTATTGCCTGACCGCAAGAAACGACGGAACATCGTCAGCGCCCTACGTGTATTTCCAACGCATGTACGCTCCAACAGGCGCACCACGTTTGACGAACCATGCGTGTTAAATCGACCCACACCTCCCGCCCAAACCGCGTTCAAGAACACATTCACATCGTCGACCATCTTTGGATCGACACCTTCCAGGATTTCGTCCAAGTGCTCTATCGCATAGCGGAGCCTATTTGATAGCACGTCTTTAACCCGTGGATTTGGTATGTGAAATTTGTGTGTATAGAACGCGTTAAAAGCGCCCTTCTGACTCGCGAGGTAGTATTTCTCTTCGCGAAGAGCGCAGATAATGTTCGCTCCAGTATCTGACGCAAGATTCTGAGCGAACAGGAATATCTTAAGTTGGTAGTCGAGCTCATGTTGATCCGCGTTGTCGAGCGCAATCAGTACGAATCGCCCCTCTTTTTCAATTCGGCGAAGCATTCCCTTGACAACGGCCTCGTCATTGCCGGCTAGTTCTGTCAGTCGGTCGAGTTTTTGCTTTGAGACCTGTTCCTGGGTTGCGCCGGTGATCCGACCCAGACCCTCGATCGTTTCCATCTCGTCCGCAAAGAGTGCTGACACGACCCCTGGGTCGTACAGCAACCGGCTCTGCTTCGAGATAGCGAACTCGGACATCAAGGCTTGCACCACGGCGTCGGTATCCAGTTGACGCCGTATTGCCTCGTAAACAAAGCCCTCGAACGGAGGTGTTCTTGGCGCCCCTCGAAAGTCGATGTAGTAAAACGCGCCAGACGAGCTGATCACGTCTCGGCAATATTTGACGCGTACCTGACGAAGGAACGTCGTTTTACCTGCACCCACTCCCCCGAGGAGGACCAAGACAGCCCCTCGTCGTCGACGCTCACGGATGTCTTCGATTGTTTTGGAGAAGCCAACATCACCATCATCTCCGACGGACAACTGCTGAACCTGGCTCTCTAGATACTTGGGTGGCAGGTCGCGGATGGTGAGGATAAACTCGTTGGCAACGGGCTGAAACTCTGGGGATTTTACGTAACAGGCTTCGAGCACCTTCGTCTGCGTGTCGTCTATTAGATCGTCAAAAACGGCGGCGATAACGGGAATCATCGCGCTATTAAGTGAGTTCCTGACTAGTCTTTCGTCCGGGTTCTGCAGAGACGCAATGACACTTCTGTAGTGTCGTGGGGTCTCGTCAGGGGGCGCAAAATAATGATCGAGCGATCGTGCCCGAACGGACGGATAGGCGAGCAGGTTCCAGAGCTCGGTGAAATGAGTCAGCATCTCATCTGCGCTGCGAAAGACGAGTGCTTTGCCCTTTCTCCAAGGGCGATCAGTGCGTATTGCACGGAAAACGAGAAGTTGCACCCCGGTGGTTACAACTCCATATGAGATTCCTTCATCGAAGCAGTACTTCGCTGCCTGATTAATTGCGTCCCGTAGGGCTGGGTCGCCAGAGGCGAGAGTTTGTATTGATATGTATCTGAAATGTGTGTTGTTGGGAAACTGGAAATCAGCAGCCGCTCTCTTGGCTTCGATCACGAAGTAGCAAACTGGATTGCCGCACTTGTAGTCGATGTACTCTCCGTCTGTCGTGTAATCCTCGCGAGAGATCTGGCTTTCGGGCCACCCAAGCGCGCTGCAGAAGAGTGGGTCAATCAGTTTTGCGCGGACGTCCGACTCAGTCATGGACTCTACGCTGAGTTGGCGCATGTCGAGTAGGCGTCGCTCAAGGCGGTCGCGAAGGCTGTCGATGTCACTCATTAGATACTCCTGGGAGGTCACCCGTTGTGCACGGTCTCAGCCTGCGTTGGTGCCGGTGGGTGTTGAGAGTGAGGATAGGTGTTGTAGGAGCGTAAGACATCCAAACTGCCGAAAGCAACGGGGCTCGGCTCAAGAGGCAGCTTGCGAGGCGTCGTGAGGCCAGTTCACGACGACGGCGAGGGCGCGGTGAAGGAGCACACCCGCCAAGGAACCCCTGCGTAGTCCTCGTGAGACACCCGATCGGGCCCCCAGAAGACGGAGCGGTGCGTCGCGGCGGAGAGGCTCAGCCGAAGACGAGGCACAACTGCCCTGGACGGGAGCAGGAGCGGAGCGTTGTCGTGGGGGGTCGCGTGCGCGAAGAGGTCCTTCGCTGGCGAGGACGCGGGCGATGTCGTCTTGGTCGGTGGCGATCTCGACGAGGCGCATGCGTCCGCCGCAGCCCTGGACGGGGCAGGTGGTGACGTCGACGGCGAAGCCGCGACGTAGAAGCCAGGCCCATGGGTGGCGGGATGCTTGGGGCGCGGGAGGGGCGAGCGGGGCGAGGTCGGCGGGGGCGAAGAGTGGGAGCTGCGGAGGAGGCTCGGGCTCGCGGCCGAGGACGACCTCGGCGCGCGCGGAGGAGTGCGCGGCGAAGACGCCGTGGTAGCGGAGCATGTGACTTCGTTGATGGTCCGCAT
>JAHBWH010000130.1 GCA_019637115.1 Myxococcales bacterium
TCCCGCGCCGCATCTCGGCTGCGTTTCAACTCCCGCGATGGGGTGAACGCGTACCATGGTCTCGCCAGGTCGCCTCGCGGGCCCGGTGCGCCCCGCCCGTGGCGGCGCCGCGCGACGAGAGCCGCTGCGTCGCGCT
The DNA here is from genome assembly GCA_019637115.1 of Myxococcales bacterium. Taxonomy (GTDB): domain Bacteria; phylum Myxococcota_A; class Polyangia; order Polyangiales; family Houyiibacteriaceae; genus JACKEH01. The sequence goes on from JAHBWH010000130.1 coordinate 137, forward strand.
CACGAGTCGTCGCGAGCGCTCTGCGCGCGAAAGTCGTGTCGAGGTCCGAAGCCATGCAGAAGAGGCGCGAGCTAAGCCCGAGACACCCAACGACGCAAGCCCGAGGGCACGCGCAGGCGGATGGGGCCCGCTCGATTGCGCTCCATGCGAACAGCGCTCACCGCCGCCGTTTTCACGATGGCGACGGAAGTGCGGCCCCGACGGACGAGAGTAGTGCGAATCCCGTCCGAGTTGAGTACCCTGTGCGGACGATGGCGGGCCCCTCACCCCTGCTCGGTTACAACACGAACGTCCGGCACAAGGGGAAGCTTTACCACATCCAGACGGAGGACTCGGGCGTCAAGCACCCGCACGTGATGACGCACCTCTTCGCGGACGGTGGGAGAATCATCGCGTCGCGCAAGACCGCGTACGCGGATCTCGTCGGCCGCGAAGACCTCCGTGAGCGGGTGAAGGAGCTGATGCGGGCGCAGCACAAGGCGATGTTCATCGCGCTGCGCGACGGCGAGTTCGACGAGGACAACGCCCACCCGACGCAGGAGCTCAAGCAGCCGCCCGTCGACGTCGACGCGCTCGAGGCGGCCGCCGCTCGCTTGGCCGCCGCCCCGGTGCCGCCGCCCCCGCAGCCCCTCTCGACCCCACCGAAGGCGTCGGCGCGTTACCAGAGCACCCGGCCCGCGTCGGCGCACGCCCCCGCCGCCGCCCGGCGGCCGCCGTCGTCGTCACCCGGCTCCATCTTCGGCAGCGACCTCTTGAGCGAGAAGTCGCTCGACGAGGTCATCCTCAGCTATCTCGCCGAAGACCTCGACGACGAGGGCTGACCGGTCCCGAGGTCGGCGAGTTCGAACTCGTTGCGCTGCGCTTGGAGCTCGTTACGTCTGCGCACGCCGCCGAGCACCAGCGTCGCCGAGCGCCAGCGTCGCCGAGCGCCAGCGTCGCCGACCGCCAGTGCCGCGGGGCCCTCGCGAGTGGCGAACGCCAGCCCGCAGGGACGAACATCGTGTCGCTCGTCGCGGTGGTGAATGCCGCCGCGCTCGTGGCAGTCTGAGCCTCCGATGTGGGCCCACGTCTCTCGCCTCCTCCTCGCGCTCTCGCTCGCAGCCATGCTCGGACCCGAGCCGGCGCGCGCCCAGGACGACGTCGCGCGCGCGCGGACGCTCTTCGCGGAGGGCCAAGCGGCGTACGACGCGGGCCGCTTCGAGGAGGCGGCCCAGAAGATGAAGGCGGCGTACGAGCTGACCTCGGCGCCCGACCTCGCGTTCAACGTCGGGCGGGTCTACGAGCGGATGAGCGAGTACCGAGAGGCCATCCGCTTCTTCCGCCTCTACCTGCGCCGTGGCTCGCTGGACGACGCCACGCGAGCCGACGTCGAGCGACGGATCGCCGCGCTCGAGGCGGCCGAGCGACGCCAGCGCGACCAGGTCTTCACCGCGCCGCCGTCGAGTGACGAGCTGACGAACGAGGCCCGCACCTTCTTCTTGCGCGGGGTCGCGATGTACCGGCGGCGCCAATACGAAGCGGCGATGCAGGCGTTCATCGCCGCGCACCGCTTCGCTCCGCTCCCCGAGGTCCTCTACAACCTGGCGGTCACGGCCGAGAAGATCGGCAGTCGGCAAGGCGCCATCGACTACTACCGCGAGTACCTCCGGATGCGCCCCGACGCGCCCGACCGCGGCGCGGTCGAGCGTGAGATCCGGCGGCTCCGCGGGCAATGAGCCGCCGCGTTGACCCGCCGAGGTCCGCGGGGTACCGAAGCGACGTGGTCGTGGTCATCGACAACTACGATTCGTTTACCTACAACCTCGTGCAGTACCTCGCCGAGCTCGGCGCCGAGCCTCGTGTCTTCCGCAACGACGCGATCGAGCTCGCGGGGCTGCGAGCGCTCGCCCCGCGCGGTGTGCTGGTCGGCCCTGGCCCCGGTCGCCCCGAGGACTCCGGCGTGAGCCTCGACGTCGTGCGGACCCTCGGCGCCGAGGTCCCGGTGCTCGGCGTCTGCCTCGGCCACCAAGCGATCGGCGAGGCGTACGGCGGGCGCGTGGTCCGCGCGGAGCGCCTCATGCACGGCCGGACCTCTCCGGTCGAGCACGACGGCCGCGGCGTCTTCGCGGGCCTCCCCTCGCCGTTCACGGCGACCCGCTATCACTCGCTCGTCGTCGAGCGCGAGAGCTTCCCCCACGACACGCTCGAGATCTCCGCGTGGACGGCCGAGGGCGAGATCATGGGGCTCCGACATCGCACGCTCCCGATCGAGGGCGTGCAGTTCCACCCAGAGTCGTTCTTGACCGAGCACGGCCACGCCCTGCTGCGCAACTGGCTCGTCGGCTGCGGTGTCGAGGCGTCGCTCGCGGCGGGGGCCCCGGCGTGAGCTCCCCGCCGGGCGCGGCCATCCGGGACGCCATCGCCCGCGTCGCCCGAGGCGAGGCGCTGGACGGGCCCGCGATGCAGGCCGCGATGCGCGAGATCCTCGCGGGCGAGGCGACCCCCGCGCAGATCGCGGGCCTCGCGATCGGCCTGCGCGTGCGCGGCGAGACCACCACGGAGATCGCCGCCGCGGCGCGGGCCCTCCGGGAGGCCGCGACGCCGCTCCCACGGACGACCCCAGGCCCCCTGCTCGACACCTGCGGGACCGGCGGCGACGGTCTCTCCACGTTCAATGTCTCGACCGTCTCGGCCATCGTCGTCGCCGCCTGCGGGGTGCGCGTCGCGAAGCATGGCAACCGCGCCGTCTCGAGCCGCGCCGGGAGCGCGGACGTGCTCGAGGCGCTCGGCCTCCGCATCGATCTCTCGCCCGAGCGGGCGGCGGAGGTCCTCGACGCCGTCGGCATCACCTTCCTCTTCGCGCCCGCCCACCACGGCGCGCTCCGACACGCCGCGCCCGTGCGCCGCGACCTGGGCGTGCGGACCTTCTTCAACCTCCTCGGCCCGCTCGCGAACCCCGCCGGTGCGACCCACCAGCTCGTCGGGCTCTACGACCCCTCTCGGCTCCGCGACGTGGCGGAGGTGCTCGGCGCGCTCGGCGTCGAGCGCGCGTGGGTCGTCCATGGGGAAGGAGGCCTCGACGAGATCACGACCCGTGGCTCGACGCAGGTCGCGAGGCTCGAGGCGGGGAGCGTGCAGGAGGGCGCGCTCTCGCCCCAGGACTTCGGCCTCGACGAGGCCCCCCTCGAGGCGTGCGCCGGCGGCGACGCGTTGGAGAACGCCGCGATCACCCGCGCCATCCTCCAAGGCGAGCCGGGGCCGCGCCGCACCATGGTCCTCCTCAACGCGGGCGCCGCCCTCTGCGTCGCGGGCGCCGCGGAGCGCCCGCGCGAAGGCGCGGCGATGGCCGCCGCCGCGATCGACCGAGGCGCGGCCCTCGCGACCTTGGACGCCTGGGTCGAGGCGACGCACGCCCACGCGGAGGCGCGCGCATGAGCGACGTGCTGGCCGGCATCCTCGCGCGGACCCGGCGGACGAACGCACGACGCGCCGCGCGCGCGACGCCCGCGCCCGCCCCGGTCGACCGAGAGGCGGGCGCCGTCGCGGCGTTGCGGCGCGCCGAGGGGCCCCCGAAGGTCATCGCCGAGGTGAAGTTCCGCAGCCCCAGCGCCGGCACGATCCGCGCGCGACGCCCAGGAGAGGCCGCCCGCGTCGCGCGGCGTTACGAAGCGGGAGGCGCCGCCGCCGTGAGCGTGCTGGCCGACGGCCCCGCGTTCGGCGGCAGCCCCCTCGACGTCCGGCGGGTCGCCGCCGTGGTCGAGGTGCCCGTGCTCTTCAAGGGCTTCGTGCTCGACCCCGGCCAGATCGACCTCGCGTCGCGGGTCGGCGCGTCGATGGTCCTCCTGCTCGTCCGCGCGATGCCGGCCGCCGAGCTGCAGGCGCTCGTCGACTACGCGCACGCGCAGGGCCTCGCGCCGCTCGTCGAGGCCGCCGACGAGGGTGAGCTCGAGATCGCGCTCGCGACCGACGCGCGGCTCGTCGGCGTCAACGCGCGCGACCTCCGCACGTTCGACGTCGACCCCGAGGCGGCGCGCCGTCAGCTCGAGGCCATCCCTCCCGACCGCGTCGCGATCTACATGAGCGGCGTGCGGAGCGCCGACGACTTCCGGCGCGTCGCGGAAGGGCGGGCAGACGCCGTGCTCGTCGGCGAGGGGCTGATGCGCGAGAGCGACCCCGCCGAGACCTTGCGCGCCTGGCTCTGCTGACCCGCAGGCCTCGTCGGAGGTGTGCTACACCCGCGGGCATGAAGCCGCTCTCGGCCGAGGAGCACCGCGTCGCCTCCTTCGACGGCACCGACCTCGCGTACCACGTCGTCGGCGACGGGCTCCCGATCCTACTCTGCAACGGCCTCGGCGGCAGCTGGCGCGCGTGGAGCCATCAGATCCGCTACTTCCAGGATCGTTACCGCTTCCACAGCTGGGACTATCGCGGCCTCTACCGCTCCGGGCCGCCGGCGGATCCCGAGGCGCTCCGCATCGCCGATCACGCCGCCGACGCGATCGCCGTGCTGGACGACGCGGGCGTCGAGCGCTGCGCCATCGCCGGTTGGTCGATGGGCGTGCAGGTCGCGCTCGAGCTCTACGCGCGCTTCCCCGAGCGGGTCGCGTCGCTCGTGCTCGTCAACGGCGTCGCGGGCCAGCCGTGGAACACGGTGATGAACCTCGGCTTCCTCGGTGACGTCCTGCCGCCGATGATCCGCGGCATCGCCGCCTTCCCGCGGATCGCCGAGACGGTCACGCGCCGCGTGGTCGCGATGCCCGAGGCCGTCCAATGGGCCAAACGCATCGGCCTCGCGTCCAAGACCCTCGACGAGGAGATCTTCCACGAGCTCGCCTCCTCGTTCGGCGATCTCGACATGGGCGTGTACCTGCGCATCCTCGAGCGCCTCGGCGAGCACGACGCCACGCGCACGCTCGACGACGTCGACGTGCCCACTCTGGTCGTCGCGGGCGACCGCGATCTCTTCACGCCCCGCGCGGCGGCCGAGCGCATCGCCCGGCGCATCGACGGCGCCGAGCTCCTCGTCGTGCCCGGCGGTACCCACTACGTCTGCGTCGAGTACCCCGAGCTCGTGAACCTGCGCCTCGAGAAGTTCTTCCGCGAGCGCGGGTACGGACGCGGCACGGAGGCATCGCAGACCGGATGACGCGCCGAGTGTCCCCAACCGGAAGCGCGTTCCTGGAGGCCGCGGAGCGCCGTGGAGGTCGTTCGCCGCGCAGGCGTTCGACGGGCTGGAGCCGGCTCGAGGAGGTCGGCGAGCGAGATCCGCAACGACGGCCGCGGATCCCCGGAGCGCGCTTTGAGTCGAAGGCGCGCACACACCAGCGCGGGAGCCTCGCCTTGGTCACCGCCCTGCTCGCGGCCTGTGGCGGCTCCACGAGCGAGGCGCCGACGCCCGCCGCCGTCCAGGCGGACGTGGGGGCGCTGCAGCTCGCGCTCAGCGACGACCTCAGCCTCCTGGCCATCGAGGAGGCCGAGCGCCTCGTCGACGACGATCGCCCAGTGCTCGCCGCGAGCCGATTTCGCGACGGCGCCCTCCCCGCCGCTCGGCGACACGTCGAGCGCGTCCGTGGGCTCGAGCTCGGCACCGCCGACGGTCGGCGCCTGCAGGCAAACGCCCTCTCCGCTCTCGAGGCGAGGGTCGTGGCCCTCCAGCGCTACGCCGCGGCGCTCGACCGGGGCATCGTCGAGGACTATGAGCTGGCCGAGGCGCTCCGCGTGCAGCGCGAGGCCGAGGCCGCCATCGAAACCCTCTTCGAGCGCCTGGAGGTGCTCCGCCCCACCCAAGCGGCGCCCCCCGCCAACACCGAGGCCACCGAGCGCCACACGCCCGAGCCATGACTCCTTCCGCCCGCATGTGCGGGTTGACACCCCATCACCCCGCCAAGTACCTTCGCGCCCGCTCCGGACCCGGAGGGGGTTGGATCGCCGAACCATGACCGACGACAAGAAGCCTCGTAAAATCAAGGACCTGAAGGCCCGCTTGGGTCGGACGATCGCGCCCAACACGCCTGGCGCCGACGAGGACGTCGCCCCGGCCCCCAACCTGGGCGGGCCAGCACCCGCGGCCTCGCCGGCAGCGCCAGCGACCCCGGGCGCGGCCGCGCCCGCCCCTCAACCGATCGCCGCCCCCGCCGCCGCGAAGCCCAAGCCGAAGGCGGTCCCCGCCCCGGGCGGGCTCGTCGCGCCGCCCTTCGCGCAGCCGAAGGCCGCGCCGTCGGCGCCGCCGCCCGCGGATCCCTTCGCCGCCGCCGCCCCCGCGGCCGCCGGCCCGCAAGAGGTCCGGCTCGTCTTCGACGATCGCCCGGTCGAGGACGAAGAGGTCGGCCGGAAGAAGCGCTCGCGCAACTTCCTCCTCATCGGCATCGGGCTCGTGCTCGGCGTCGTGCTCGGCTACGGCACCGGCTCGGTCATGAACGGTCGCAAGACCTACAACATGGCGGTCCGCGATGGCTCGGACCTCTACCAAGCGGTCCGCACTGCCTCCACGAAGGTCGCAGACGCCCAACGCCTCGTCGATCAGGCGGTGACGGCCGCGCGCGGCGCGCCGGGCAAGGCGCCGGCGGTGGACTACGAGGCGATCGAGGCGCTGCGTCGCATCGAGAAGCCCTTCAACGCCAACGTCTTCTCGCGCAAGAACTACGGCCTCTTCGAGCCGGCGACGGTCGACGGGCTCTTCGACTACTACAACCACATCAACCAGATCTGGTCGAAGATCGAGGGCCTCGCCGCCTCGACCAGCGGTGAGGCGCGCCGCAACGAGCTGAACGAGGCCGCGACCGCCGTCGAGGGCGCAGCGGCGCTGACGGGCTGCCTCGTCGCGATCGACGAGGACCGATACGTCTGCAACCTCGGCTACGTGCGCATCCCCGAGGAGGCGCAGCGTGGCGCGGCGAAGGTCTTCATTCGGGCGTCTCGCCGCGCGCGCCAGGAGGCCGAGCGGCCCCTCTACGTCGGCGGTGAGCCGACCGCGGGCGAGAGCGTGATCCTGGTGAACTCCGCCCAGTCGATGGGCGTCCTCGGCGAGCAGTCGAGCCTCTTCGCCGAGTACGTCCGCGACATGGGCATGCTCAAGGCGATGCTCGACGAGACGGTGACGCTGCAGGGCACGCTCGAGCAGGCGCTCGGCCAGATCGCCGCAAACGAAGAGGTCTTCGCCTTCTGAGGCGCGACCGCTCCGACTCGACAAGAGCCCGAGCCTCGGCTCGGGCTTTTTCGTGAAGCGCACCCCGGCCGAACGGCGAGACGCGCGGGCGGACGCCGCGCGCGCGTGGTATCCCCGGCCGCGATGAACGCGCGCGAACGAGTCGTCTTCCCACTCGACGTCCCCTCCCTCGACGACGCCGAGCGTTGGACGACGCTGCTCGGCGCCGAGGTCGGCGTGCTCAAGGTCGGGCTCGAGCTCTTCACTGCGGCGGGACCGCGCGCGGTCGAGGCGGTGCACGCCAGCGGGGCCGCGTGCTTCCTCGACCTGAAGCTCCACGACATCCCCGCCACGATGGCCGGGGCCGTCCGCTCCGCGGCCGCGCTCGGGGTCCGCTACCTCACCGTCCACGCCGCGGCCGGCCCCGCCGCGCTCGCGGCCGCCTGCGCGGCCGCCGCGGGGACCGACACGCGCCTGCTCGCCGTCACCGTGCTGACCAGCCTCGACGCGGGAGAGCTCGCGGCGATCGGCCTGATGGGGGCGCCAGACGAGGCAGTGCGCCGGCTCGCGCGGGTCGCCCTCGACGCAGGCCTCGATGGGCTCGTCTGCTCCCCGCAAGAGTGCGTGGCCCTGCGCCAGGCCCTCGGCGACGGCCCGCTGCTCGTGGTGCCGGGCATCCGCCCCCGCGGGGCCGACGTCGGCGACCAGCGCCGCGTGGCGACGCCGAGCGAGGCACGCCGACAGGGCGCGGACCTCTTGGTCATCGGTCGACCGATCCGGCACGCCGCCGACCCCGTCGCCGCCGCCCGCGCGATCGTCCGCGAGCTCGAGGAGGCGTGAGTCGCCGATGAAGATCCGAGGCAAGAAGCCGAGCCCGAAGGTCCCCCGCGGCGGCGCGCGCGACGAGCGCGGCCGCGGAGAGACCGTCCGCGACACGTGTGGCCGCAGCGAATCCCGCCCAGCGCGTGACGAGCGCGGGCGGGGTCGCGGGGCAGCTCGCCCGGCGCGTGACGAGCGCACGCGGGAAGGCCGCGGCGAATCCCGCTCAGCGCGCGACGAGCGCGGGCGCGAAGGCCGCGGCGAATCCCGCTCAGCGCGCGACGAGCGCGGGCGCGAGGGCCGCGGGGCAACGACTCGCCCGGCGCGTGACGAGCGCGGGCGGGAGGGCCGCGACCAGCGCGGAGAGTCCCGGGCGCCACGCGACGAGCGCGCGAGCACCGACCGTCGCCCCGCGCGTGACGACGCGCGAACGTCGGAGGCGCGCGGCCGCCGTTCCGAGCTGGGCGATCACCACACGGCGCGCGCGCGAGCGGGTGGACCCGAGCGAGGCCCCGACGAGCCGCGCTGGGTGGTCGGCCGCCGCTTCGTGCTCGAAGGCCTCGACAGCGGCACCGTGACGCGGGTGTGGATCGAGGCGGGCCTCGCCGCGAAGCTCGAGGACGTCGTGAGCGCGGCCCGCGACGCCGGCGTCGTGGTCCGCGAGGCGAGCCGCGCCACGCTCGATGAGCGCGCGGCGGGCGCCCGCCACCAGGGGGTCGTCGGTGAGGCGGCGCCCTTCGGGTACGTCGAGGTCGAGACCCTCCTCGCGGCGCCCTCCCCCTTGCTCGTCGCCCTCGACGAGATCACCGACCCCCACAATTTCGGCGCGATCCTCCGCAGCGCCGTCGCCTTCGGGGTCGACGGCGTGATCACGCCCCGCCACCGGGCCGCCGGCGTGACGCCGGTCGTCGTACGAGCGTCCGCCGGCGCGACCGAGCACGCGCGAGTCGCCCTCGTCACGAACCTCCAGCGCACCCTCGCCGAGCTCGCCGATCGCGGCCTCGAGATTGTCGGCCTCGAGGCGGAGGGGACAACCACGCTCGACGCGCTCGGTCCCGCGCCCGGCGGTCGCGTCGTGGTGATCGGCTCGGAAGGCCGCGGCCTGCGCCGCCTCGTCCGCGAGCGCTGCGACGTCCTCGCGCGCATCCCGCAGGTCGGCCCCGTCAGCTCGCTGAACGCCTCGGTGGCCGCCGGCATCGCGCTCTACGAGGCCTCCAAGCACCGCAGCCCGCCCGGGGACTGAGCTGCCGTCGAGATGACACCCGCACCGGGGCCGACATGGTCACGACCGGGCGAGCACCCCCAACCCGAAGTTCGTTCCGGGTTGCCGTGGATGATCAGCGTGGAGGTCGTTTGCTGCGCCAACGAAAGACAGGCCGAAGCCCATTCGAGGTCGGCGAGCGAGATCCGCGTCGAGGGCCGCGCCCGACCACGCGAGTCGCGCGTGCCCGCGCTGCTCTCGCCCTCCGAGCAGCCTCGAGCGTCCGGTGGTTGAGCCACACCCACGACGTCAGTCGCGCTTCGCTCCCCGCCTCGACATCAGGGCCCGAGTTCCGTCGAGCGACGTCCGTGAGGTGCCGTTTGCGGTCTTGCTGTCTCGCCAGCGGCGCGTAGTCTCGCCGCGCGCGCCGAGCGTGCGCGCGAGACCCGGAGGAGGGCCACGATGACCGAGAAGAAGAACGTGCGGCGGGTGCTCGTGCTCACGGGCGGGGGCGACGCGCCGGGGCTGAACGCGGTGCTCCGCGCCTTCGTCCGCCACGCGCACGATCTCGGGCTCGAGGTGCTCGGCTCGGAGGACGGCTTCGCGGGCCTCGTCGAGCCCGAGCCGCGCATCCGCACGCTGAGGCCCGAGGACGTCCGAGGGATCTTGCAGCGGGGCGGCAGCGTGCTCGGCTGCTCGAACCGGGCGAACCCCTTCGACTACCCCGTGGGACCGAAGGGGCACGAGACCTACGAGGATCGCTCCGCGCTCGTGGTCGAGCGCCTACGCGAGCGGGACGTCGACGCCCTCGTGCTCATCGGCGGGGACGGCACGATGCACATGGGAAAGCGCTTCGAGGCGCTCGGGATCCCGGTGGTCGGCATCCCGAAGACCATCGACAACGACCTCGGCGCGACCGATTACACCTTCGGCCTCGATACGGCAGTCTCGACGGCGACCTGGGCGATCGACGCGCTCCATACGACGGCCGAGGCGCACGACCGGGTGATGATCCTCGAGCTGATGGGGCGCCACGCGGGTTGGATCGCCCTCTCGGCCGGCATCGCGGGCGGCGCCGACGCGATCCTGATCCCCGAGATCCCGTATGACGTGGAGAGGGTCGCGGAGAAGATCCGGGCGCGCACGGCCGCAGGGACTCACTTCAGCATCATCGTGATCGGCGAGGGCGCCCACCCGAAGGACGGCACGATCTCGACGCTCACGGAGGGCCGGGCGGGGCACCTCCCCCGCCTCGGCGGTGCGGGCCACCGGCTCGCCGAGCTCCTCGACGGCCAGGTGGATCACGAGATCCGCGTCACGGTGCTCGGACACGTCCAGCGCGGCGGATCTCCCTCCTCCTTCGATCGCCTGCTCGGGACGCGTTTCGGCGTGAAGGCCGCCGAGCTCTGCGCCGAGGGCCGCACCGGCCGCCTCGTCGTCCTCCGAGGGACCGTCATCCGCAGCGTCCCGCTCGAAGAGGCCCTCGCCTCCCCACACCTCGTGGACCCGGACGGTCAGCTGGTCCGCGCCGCGCGCGCCGTCGGCATCGAGCTCGGCGGCTGAGCCGCCTCGCGCGGTTGGGATCGAGCTCCGCCGCTGAGCCCGCACTCCGCGCGCTCTCGGCCATTGAGCTCGCAACCCCTTGCTGCTCACCACCATGGTAGGAGTTGGCATGGACTCGGTGTTCGTGGCGGCTGCGCGCCACGACCGAGTGATGGTGCTCCCACGCACTGGCCGCTCGAGTCTCGAGCTCGGCCGCTGAGCCCGCTGCGTCAACCCGCCATCGGCACGGGGAGCCCCGCCTCGATCGCCGCCAGGGCCTCCTCGGCGGCGCGCGCGTAGTGCTGCATCCCAGAGTCGGCCGCGAGCTGCAGCACGTCGCGAAGCGCCTGGCTCGCCTCCTCGGCGCGGCCCTGCGCGTGGTCGACCACGGCCAGCATGTAGCGCGCCTGCACGAGGTCCCAGAGGTAGCCGTTCTCTTCGGCGAAGCGCGCCGCCTCCGCCACCCGGTCGCGCCCCTCGGCGCTGCCGAGCTTCGTGGCGTCGATGAAGCCGAGCACGCGCAGGTTCGAGTATTGGAGCTTCACGTAGCCGTGATCGCGCGCGACGTCATAGCTGTAGCGCAGCATCGCGAAGGCTCGCTTGTAGTCGCCGAGCCTCAGGTAGACCTCGCCCAGGTTGTGCGCGTTGACCGACGCCTCGTATGCGAAGCCGTACTCCTTGCCGAGCTCGAGCGCGCGGTGCCCGGCGTCGAGCGCCCGCTGCAGATCCCCCACGAAGACCGACACCAGACACTCCGCCTTCGCGAGCTCGCACTCCACGATCCGCTCCGCGCGCGAGCCCACGAGGCGCGCGGCCTCCGCGAGCGCCTCGAGCGCGTCGTCTCGGTCTGCGCGCCCGGCGTACGCGAGCGCGAGCGGGAGGAGGCAGCGGACCTGCGCGCGCACGTCGTTGGCGTCGCGCGCGAGCTCGAGCGCCTCGCGCAAGAGCCCGACGGCGCGGCCGTACTCCCCGTTCCGCGCGTAGATGTCGGCGGTCGCGGCGCTGACGTCCCGCAGGAGCTCGCGGTTGCCGACGTCGCGGGCGACGTTGCGCGCGCGATCGAGCCAACGCTGCGCCTCGCCGAAGCGGTTCTGCAGCACGAGGAGCTGTCCCCGTAGCAAGCTGAAGCGCGCGACGAGCTCCTCGCGGCCGAGCCCCTCCGCGACGTCGATCGCGGCCTCCATGAGCTCGATCCCCTGCGCCAGCTCTCGCGCGCGCACGCAGAGGTCTCCAAGCCGCCGATAGAGCTCGAGGGTCCGGTCCCGGTCCTGCGCTCGCTTCGTCCCCGAGACGCTGTCCTGCGCGATCATGTCGAGCGCGCGGCGCAGGTACGCGATGGCCCCCGCCAGCGCCTGCTCGCTCTCGAGCCGGTCGGCGGCCCGGACGAGGAAGTCGATCGCGCGCGTCCGGTTGCCGGCCTCTTTGTGGTGGAACGCGAGCCGCTCTGCGAGCTCGTCGAGGTGGTCGGGGTAGACCTCCTCGAAGCCGCGCCCCACCGCCCCATGGAGATCACGCAGGGTCTCGAGGCCGAGGTCGTCACGCACCACCTCCGGCAAGAGGCCGTGGGCGAAGCCGTACTCGCGCGCGCCAGCGCGCACGAGCAGCCCGCGCACCACGAGGTCTTCGAGGACCTCGGTGGCCTCCTCGAGCCTCCAGCCCGTGATGTGCGCGATCATCACGTCGTGGAAGCGCCCGCCGATCACGGCGGCGACGTCGAGCGCCTCCTTCGCCGCGGCAGGGATGCGACGCAGGCGCGCGCCGACGATGCCGCGCAGCGATCGCGGCAGCGAGATCTTCTGCGCGTCGGGCGCGTAGCGCGCGACGCGACCTTCGTCCGAGCGCTCGACCTTCACCACCCCGGCGTCGAGCAGGGCGAGCACGTACTCCTCGATGTAGAGGGGGTTGCCGGCGCTCTTCAGCTTCACGTCCCGGAGCAGCTCGGCGGGGACCTCCTCGGTGCCGAGGCGCGCCGCGGTGAGGCGGGCGACGTCCTCGTCGTCGAGCGGCCCGACCCTGACCACGTGGTGGTTCGCGCCGCTACCCCAGTCGACGTGGAAGTCCGGTCGGTGCGCGACGACGACCACGATTCGCCCCCCCGACGCGCGCGAGACGAGCGCCTCGAGCAACATCAGGCTCTCTTGGTCGACCCCCTCGAAGTCGTCGAACGCGAAGACCGTCGGGCGGTCCTCGGCGAGCTTGACCGCGATGCGACCGATGGCGGCGCGGAGCGGCCTCGCCGGATCCCCGGCCGGGTCCACGGTCCCTAGCCCGAGCGTGCGGCTCACGGCGTCGAGCTCGATCCGCGGGAGCCCGAGCTCGCGGAGGCGAGCGACCTTCTCGGCCGTCTCGGCGTCGCTCGCGAGCTCGTCGATCCCGAGGATGACACGGAGCATCTCTTGGCACGTCGAGAGCGGCACGTCCGACGAGCCCGCCGGGACGCGGCAGACGTGCATCGCCACGTCGTGACCGCCGCGGCGCAGTCGCCGGACGGTCTCGAGCAGCAGGCGCGTCTTCCCCGCGCCCGCCTCGCCCACGATCGAGAGCAGGGCCTGTCGCCCCTTCGCCGCGATCGCCAGCACCTCGCCGATGCTGCGGAGCGCCTCGCGGCGCCCGACGAAGCTGCCATGCGCCTCGGTGAGGTTGCGCTCCCCGAGCAGGTCCTCGACCCCCGGGATCGCGGCGTCCGGGCGCGCGCGCAGGTCGAAGTATCGGCGGGCGCCGCGCGCGGCCGCGGGCCCGACCACCGGACGGCCCGGCATGGCCACCTCGAGCATCGCCCGCGTCGACGCCGCGAGCTCGTCGAGCGTCTCTTCGCCGATCTCGCCCTTCGGCGCGAGCTCGGCGCGGCCTGCCTCGAGCGCGACGAGGCTCCCCGGCGCGTGATGCGCGACCGCCAGCGCGGCGCGCGCGGCCGCCTCCGTGTCGCGGCCGTCCGCCGCGCGCAGGCCGAAGACCGCGACCAGCGGCTCGGTACCCGCGACGAGCTCGCCGCCGTTCCGCTTGATGTGCTCGACCGCGCTGCCTTCGGCGTCGGCGACCGCGAGCAGCGTGATGTCGCGACGCTCACTGCGGGCCGCCGCCGCTCGCGCTGGCGTTCGGCGCGACGCGCCCGTCGTCACGGGGCCCGCGCCCGAGCGCTGCGCGGAGGGGACCTCGACGGGGGTCAGCTCCTCGGCGCCTCGCGCGCGACCTTGCGTCTCCTCTGCGATGTCGAACGCGGCCTTGAGCCCCGCGTCGCTCGCGTCGGGCAGCGACGAGCGGCGGCCGAGCGCGGCCACGCGGAGGTTCTCGAGGAACGCCGCGAGATCGTGCGCGCCGACGCGGCGCCCGGTGGAGTAGAGGAACTGGATGAGCTCCTCGTAGAAGCGGCCCGCGTTCTCGTGGCGCTCGTCGCGCTCGGGATGCATCGCGCGCGCGACGATGGCGGCCAGCTCCTCGGGCACCTCCGGCGCGACCTCGAGGAGCGGCTTCACCTCACCGCGTCGGACGCGCTGGAGCGTCTCGTAGGTGCTGGGCTGGAGGAACGGGTTCTGCCCGCTCAGGCATTCATAGAGCACGGTCCCGAGCGCGAAGAGGTCGGTCCGCGAGTCGACGTCCTCCCCGCGCGCTTGCTCGGGGGCCATGTACGCGTATTTGCCCTTGATCACCCCGTGCTCGGTGCCCTCCGGCACGGTGGTGCGCGCCTTCGCGATGCCGAAGTCGGTGAGCTTGACCTCGCCCTCCCAGCTCAGCAGCACGTTCTGCGGCGAGACGTCGCGGTGCACGATGTGCATCGGGCGCAGGTCCGCGTCGCGTCGGCGGTGGGCGTAGTCGAGCCCCTTGGCCACCTCGCTGACCGCGTAGACCGCGAGCTCGACCGGGAGGCGCTTGGCGTATTTGCGCGTCCGGCGGAGCACCGTCGCGAGGTCTTGGCCAGCCACGTACTCCATCGCGATGAAGTACGTGTCGTCCGCGCGACCGAGGTCGAAGACCTGCACGATGTTCGCGTGCGAGAGCGTGACGGCGATCTTCGCCTCGTTGACGAACATCTCGACGAACGAGGGGTTCTCTCCGAGCTCGGCGAGGATGCGCTTGATGACGAGGATCTTCTCGAACCCCTCGACGCCGTGCGCCTTGGCCTTGAACACCTCCGCCATACCGCCGCGAGCGAGGAGCTCGAGCAGCTGGTACTTGCCGTAGACGATCGGGGCGGGCTGTTCCAATTCCGACACGACACACGCGGCCCCACCACGGAGCCGCCCCCACGCCGGGCGCGCCCGACGATGCTTGATGATAACGCCCCAGACGCGCGAAATCACATAAAGTTTCACTCTCCTGGTCTCGGATCCCGCCACGCCCCCCGATCGGCGCGAAAACGACCCTCGTTCGCGACATCGGTCTCCGAGGGTCTCCGACGGTCTCCGACGGTCTCGGACGACGGCCTCGGACGACGGTCTCGGACGACGGTCTCGGACAACGGTCTCGGACGACGGTCTCGGACGACGGTCTCGGACGTCGGTCTCGGACGTCGGTCTCGGACGTCGGTCTCGGACGACGGTCTCGGACGTCGGTCTCGGACGTCGGTCTCGGACGTCGGTCTCGGACGTCGGTCTCGGACGTCGGTCTCGGACGTCGGTCTCGGACGACGGTCTCGGACGTCGGTCTCGGACGCTTCAGTGCGCAGCGCCGCGTGCGCCGAGGCGCTGCAGGCGCGCGTAGCGCCCACCCGCCGCGACGAGCTCGTCGTGGGTGCCCTGCTCGACCACCCGGCCGTGGTGCAGCACGACGATCCGGTCGGCGCGCTCGATCGTCGAGAGGCGGTGGGCGATCACCAGCGCGGTGCGGCCCTCGAGCGCCGCATCGGCGGCGCGCTGCAGGGCGCGCTCGGTCTCGGAGTCGACGCTCGCCGTCGCCTCGTCCAAGAGCAGCACGTCCGCGTCGCGGAGCAGCGCGCGCGCGAACGCGAGCAGCTGCCGCTCCCCGGCGCTGAAGTTCTGCCCTCGCTCCTCGACCCGCCCGTCCAGACCGCCTCGGGCCTCGACCAACGCGCGCGCGCCGACGCGCTCGAGCACTCCGAGGACCTGCGCGTCGTCCGGGCTCGCCTCGCCGAGCGCGAGGTTCTCGCGCAGCGTGCCCGAGAAGAGGAAGACGTCTTGCGGGACGACCGCGAAGCGCCGCCGGAGCTCGTGCGCGGGGATCTGGCGCACGTCGCGCCCTTCGACCGTCACGCGCCCGAGCTGCGGCTCGTGGAGACGGAGGAGCAAGGAGGTCAGCGTGCTCTTGCCCGACCCCGTCGCGCCGACGAGCGCCACCGTCTCGCCGCGCCGGACCTCGAAGCTCACCTCGTGGAGGACCGGGTGCCCCTCTCGGTACGCGAAGGTCACGTCCTCGAAGCGAAGCGCGACCTCCGGGTCGTGCGCCGCCGACGTCCGCATCGCAGGCGTCGCGGTCGAAGGCGTCGCGGTCGAAGGCGTCGCGGTCGAAGGCGTCGCGGTGACCCCGTTCGAATGCGGTGCCGGCGCGGCCGGTGCGGGCGCGGCCGGTGCGGGCGCGGCCGGTGGGGGTGCAGCGCTTCGGTCCATCACAGCGGGCGCGTCCGGCTCTTCGGTGTCGAGGAGCGAGAAGATGCGCTCGGCCGAAGCCAGCGCCGACTGGATGAGCGTGTACTTCGTGGCGAGGTCGCGCACCGGCTCGAAGAATCGCTGGATGTAGTCGTAGAAGGCGACGACCGTCCCCACGTAGATCACGCCACTCCCGTCGGCCTCCGCCCACCCCGCGCGGACCGCCGCGAACCAGAGCACCAGCGCGACGCACGCCACCGACACCGACTGCACGACGCTGTAGAGCAGCGCGTCGTAGCGAATCGACCGGTAGTTCGCCTGGCGGTACGCCTCGTTGATCCGCGCGTACTCCGCCGCGCAGTCCGCCTCGCGACCGAACGCCTGCGTGACCGGCAGCCCCTGGATCTGCTCCGAGAGCTGGCTGTTGAGCTGCGCGACGCGGAGCCGGATCTCGCGGAAGGCGGCGCGCGCCCAGCGCCGGAAGACGTTCACGACGAACGCCAGCGGCGGGAGCGCCGCGAACGCGACCAAGCTCAGCTGCCAGTCGATCGCCAACATGAAGGCGACGATGCCCACGAGCGTGACGAGATCGGTGATCGCGGTGACCGCGCCGCTCGCGAAGAGCTCGGAGATTCCATCGACGTCGTTGGTGAGCCTCGTGACGATGCGACCGACTGGGGTGCGGTCGAAGTAGGCGATCCGGAGGCGCTGCACGTGCGCGAAGAGCGTGGCGCGCAGATCGGCCGTCGCGCGCTGTCCCGTGAGCTGCAACGTGTAGGTCTGCGCGAAGCGCGTCACGAACTCGAACGCGAGCACCCCTGCGAACCCCAGCAGCACGCTCCGCAGCGTGGCCGCGTCGTCCGCCAGGATCGCGTCGACCGCTTGCTTGAGGAGCCAGGGCTGGAAGAGCCCCGCGACCGCCGCGAGCGGCATCAACACGAGCGAGGTGACGAAGAGCTTCCGGTGCGGCTTCAGGAAGGGGACGAGCCGCCAGAGGAGCGCGAGATCGCGAGCGGCGTCGTCGCTTCGCTCCGCGCTCGCCTCGACGAGCAGCCGAGCGTCCTTCGTCCCGAGATCGAGCGGTCGCGGAGCGGTCACGGCGCGACCTCCTCGGCGTCCAGCTCGCGCTCGATGCGCTGGTGCGCGCACACCCGCGCGTACGCGCCGCCCGCCGCGAGCAGCTCCTCGGGGCTGCCCGTCTCGACGACGCGGCCTTCCTCCAGCACCACCACGCGATCACACCGCGCCGCCGCGCCCGCCCGGTGGGTGACGAGCACCATCGTCCGGCCCTCGCCGACGCGATCGAGGGCGCGCAAGATCGTCGACTCGGTGCGCGCGTCGACCGCGCTCATCGGATCGTCGAGCACGAGCACCGCGGGCTCGCGCAGGAGCGCGCGCGCGAGCGCGAGGCGCTGCTTCTGGCCGCCCGAGAGCTGCACGCCGCGCTCACCGACGAGCGTCTCGAGCCCGTCCGGGAGCTGCTCGATCTCGTCGAGCACGGCCGCCTCCTCCGCGGCCCGTCGGATCCGCGCCTCGGCGTCGGGCGCCGCCGGGTCGTCGAGGCCGAAGGCGAGGTTCCGGGCCACGGTGGTCGAGAACAAGAAGGGCTCCTGCGGCGCGTAGGCGACGGTCCGGCGCAGCGCGGTCGGCTCGATCTCGGTGACGTCGACGTCGTCGACGAAGACCGCGCCCGGAGGGGTCGGCGCGAGCCGCGGGAGCAGCGTCGCGAGGGTGCTCTTCCCCGAGCCGACGGTCCCCATGATCGCGAGCGACGTCCGCGCGGGCACCTCGAAGGAGACGTCGTCGAGCACCGTCCGGCCGTCGATCGCGTAGCCGAGGTGCTCGACGCGGAGCGCGCCCTCGCCGCTCGGGACCTTCGGCTGCGCTGGCGCTCGGACCTCGGGCTCCGCGTCGAGGATCTCGCGCACGCGCGCGTACGACGCGCGGCCTCGTTGGACCACCGAGAGCAACCAGCCGAGCGCGAGGGTCGGCCAGATCAGCTGCGCGACGTAGGCGTGGAACGCCGCGAGGTCCCCGACCGTGAGCGCGCCCTCCCCCCCCTCGAGCACCATCTGGCCGCCGCGCCAGAGCACGACGAGCGTGCCGATCGAGAGCGTCAGCAGGAGGATCGGCCACATCAGGCCGCGCAACACCACGAGGCGCATGTTCGCCCGGACGGCGCGGGCGTTCGCCTTGGCGAAGCGCGCCTCCTCGGCGGCCTCGACCGCGAACGCCCGGACGACGCGCACCCCCGAGACGTTCTCGTGCGCGACGTCGGCGAGGTGTCCGAGCGCCTCTTGGGCCTCGCGGCTGCGCGTGAGCAGCGCGCGGCTGAAGCGCTGCATCAAGAAGACCACGATCGGAAAGGGCGCGAGGGCGTAGAGCGTGAGCTCGGGGCTGATCGCCAGCATCAGGGCGACGGCGCCGACGAAGGCGAAGAGCGAATTGACGACGTTCAGCGCGCCGAAGCCGACCAAGAGCCGCACCTGGCCGACGTCGCTCGTCGCGCGCGTCATCACCTCTCCGGTCGGCATCCGTCGAAAGAACGCGGCCCCGAGCCGGTGGACCTGCGCGAGCAGGCGCTCGCGCAGGTCGTGCTCGACGTCTCGCCCGACGTTGAAGACCACGATCCGCGAGCGGGTCCGCACGATCCACAGGCCCGCGGCGATCCCGACGACCGCGATCGCGTGGTCTCGCACGCGCGACAGGTCCGAAGCCACGAGCCCATCGACGGCGCCCCGCAGCAGCCACGGGATCGCCTTGTCGAGGGCGTTCGTGAGCAAGAGCAGGAACGCGCCGAGCGCCAATCGCTTGGCGTAGGGGCGCAAGAGGCTGGGGAGGGTCGGGCTGCTCATGAGCGCGCGGCGTCCGAGGTGCGAAGCGTGCCTGCGCCCTGTGACACGTCCGGGCGAGCTTCGCAGCCCACAACCCTCGTCGGTCGCCCCACCCGCCAAAACGTGACGCCACGGCGCGAGCGCGGTGCGTCCGAGTCCGAGACCGAGTCCGAGTCCGAGTCCGAGACCGCGTCCGAGTCCGAGTCCGGGTCGCTCCCGTGTCCGGGTCCTGGTCCGCGCGGCCGCGCACGACGGAACGCAGAGGCCCCGCCGAGGAACGCCTCGACGGGGCCGCTGCGCGCGCTGGAGCGTCAGCGCCGACGGCGCGTCCGCCGCCACAGGACGACGGCCGGCACGAGGAGCAGCGCCCACGGCGCCTCGCCGCCTCCGTCCGCTCCCGGGACGCGGCAGCCGCAGCCGCCCTCGTCACGCCGCCGCGGCGGCACGCAGATCGCGGGCTCGGCCTCCTCGCCCAGAGGCGTGCAGGTGAAGCGATCGGGGCACGGCATCGCCTCGGTGCAGAAGTCCGAGCAGAAGCGCTCGTCGCCCAGCACCACGCAGATCCCGGTGCGACAGTCCTCGTTGATCTCGCACGCATCGCCCGGCGCGCCGAGGTCCGCCTCGGAGCGGCACGCCCCGCAGCCCGCCACCGCGCCCGGCCGGCAGAGGAAGCCCATCGGGCAACCGCTGACGTCCGAGTCGGGCCGGCAGGGGCTCGCGCAGACCGTCCCGTCGCACATCAGCGACGCACAGTCGGTGTCCGCCGAGCAGCTCGCGCCGAGGGCCGCGCCGCCCGCCGTCCCCGCCATGCAGAGACCCGTATCGCAGCCTCCGCGGCCGTCGCAGTAGAACCCCGCGGGGCAGGACATCCGATCGAGCCCGTTGCACGACTGGCTGCACACGCCGCCCGTGGGCGTCGACGCGCAGAGGCCGGAGTTGCAGTCGGCGTCCTCCTCGCACGACTCGCCGAGGCCCGCGCGGTCGGTCGGCGCCGCCTCGCAGGTGCCCGTGGTCGTGTTGCACCGCTGCCCGCCGCTGCACTCGGAGTCGTTGCGGCAGCGCGGGGTCGCCCCCTCGCAGCTCGGCTGGGTGCCGACCACCCCGACACACTGACCGCGGCCGCCGACGTTCACGCACTGGTAGCCCGAGCCACAATCGCTGCCCGAGCACGCGCGACCGCAGAACGACCCACCCGTCGGGTATTGCAGGCAGAAGTCCCCGGCGCCGCCGCACTCGCTGCTGTCGCGACAGGGCGAGCAGAGCGAGCCATCACCCATGATCGGTCGGCACGCGCCCGACACGCACTCCTGGCCCGAGGGACAACCCGCCGTCGTGCAGTCCACGGTCCCGCCCCCCATGCCCGGGTAGAGCGTGCAGATGCCGTTCGAGTCGTCGGTGTTGATGGCCGAGATGCCGCCGCTGTAGGCGAAGTACATCGAGGCGTTCCGATCGTTCGAGTGGCCGAGGCCGAAGTAGTGCCCGCCCTCGTGCAGGGCGATGGAGTAGGTGTTCACGCGCGAGCCCGAGCCAGGCCCGGTGATCCACGTGTAGTTCACGCCGTTCATCTCCATGTCGGCCTCGACGATGCAGTTGCGTCCGTCCCAGCGCGGGCCGGTGACGCCGATCGCGCTCGAGCCGTGGCGCCACCCGCTCTCGACCCAGCCGATGATCGACTGGCCGTCCCCGGCGCCCGCCGTCGCTGCGCTGCGGCCGGTGTAATTGGTCGTCAGGTTCGTGCAGCTGACCCGCGTCCAATCGTCCATGCCACGGCGGGTCTCCGTCACCGTGACCTCCTCGCCGAGGTCGTCGGACACGCGCGAGATGCCGTAGGGCACCGTGCGACACCAGCGCGGGCACGAGCCCGTGAGGCACTCCCAAGCGAGCGCGGGAGTCGGTGCCACCAGCTCGCCCACGGTCGCCCCGGCAAGGAGCGACGCGAAGAGCGCCACGCGAAGCATGGAGCGGCTCATCGGACACCCCCTTCGACGACGCCGCCGGGCGAGGGGAAGCGGACGAGGGTCCCGCGTACGAGCTCGACGAAGCTCTCGAGGACCATGACCTCGCGACCGCCGTGGTGGACGCTCATGCGGCCGTTCGCCCATCGCGCGAAGGCGACCGTCGAGGTGTCCCGCGCCACGACGTCGGGCGCGTCGCCCACGCCGCGGAGCACGACGAACTTCCCCTGCGCCATCGCGTAGGTCCGGAAGTACGTCGCGTCGTCGGGATCGGCCCGGAGGAAGACGATGACCTCCTCGCCGAGGCGGTAGCGCGGCGTGCCGTCGATCCACATGCCGCCGCCCTGCCCGCCCGGCCCGATCAGCCCGCCGAGCTCGCGGATCTGCACGGTCGCCGTCCCCGCATCGCCCTTGATCCAATCCGTGACCTGCAGGCTCGTGATCGTATGTGGATCGATGCCTCCGTCACGGACGACCATGTGCGTCCCCGAGTGAATGACCCGCCCACGGACGATGGCGATCGCGTCTCGCGCCATGTCCTCGAGCGGGACCTCGACCATGACCGTCGCTCGCGCGATCGGGACGTAGAGTCCGATCGCGAGCACGCCCAGCAGGGGTACCAGCCTGAACCACTTCCTCATCCCGCACCTCACTTCCAAGCATCCACACGACACGCCCACCCGGCGCGCCAAGCGCTCAACTCCCCGCGACGGGGGAGGCCTCTGGGGCCGTGCGCGCGGCCACCGCGGGTCGCAGACGAAGGTATCGTGAGAGCACCGACGCGCCAAGGTAGAAGGGCAGCGTGTCCGCGAGCGCCGCGACGAGCTTGAAGACGTATCCCGCGAAAACGAAGGCAAAGAGCTGCGGCCAGAGGCTCCGCGCGGGATCCACCGGGAGCCCCGCCGCGATGAAGTGCGTGACGAGAATCACAGCCGTCGTGTCGACGAGCTGGCTGACGACCGTCGAGGCGTTGTTGCGGAGCCAGAGGTGGCGCCCTCGGGTGAGGCGTTTCCAGAAGTGGAAGAGGTGCACGTCGACGAACTGCGCCGCCAGGTACGCCAACATCGAGGCGGTGACGGCGGCGAAGGTCAGCGCGCGGACTTGCATGAACACGTCGTCCTCGGGCGCGGGGCCGGCCGCGGGGAGGATGCCCCCGAGCCAGAGCACGAGCACCAGCCAGAGGTTCAGCGCCAGGCCCATCCAGACCACCGCGCTCGCGCGCTCGCGGCCATAAAGCTCACTGATGAAGTCCGTGCACAAGAAGGTGATGGGGTACGGCAAGACCCCGACCGCGATCATCACGGGCTGGCCGAAGACCTCGAAGCCGAGATCGATGAAGCGGCTGATCCCGAGGATGTTGAGGATCGCGAGCGTGCCGAGGAAGAGCCCCGACAAGACCAAGAAGACGCCTTCTCGGCGGCGGTGCAGTACCTCGATGGGCAGCGCCGGGAGCCCTGGGTAGGTGTGCTGCTCGGTCGGGATGGGCGCGGCGTCCATCACTCCATCCGGTCGCGAACGTAGAGCGCGCCATGCGGGATCACCGCGCCGTCGTCCGAGACGGTCGCAACGCGCTCGAAGACGGATCGCCGGCCGTCCCCGTCGAGATCTCCGGTCGCGCGGAGGACGAAGAGCGGGTCTCCCGGCGAGATGGCGATCTCGCACCCCTCGCGGAACGGGATGAGCTCGTATCGATAACGAATCGGGCGGGAGGGCGCGAAGCCCAGCGCTTCCCACGTCGCGTGCCCTGGCGTGCTCTCGTCGGCAAAGTCCACCTCGACGGGCTCCACCGAAGCTTCGGCCGGCGCTGGGCCCGCGGGGGCAGGAAGACAACGGCGGCCGCCCTCATGGCGGGCCTGGAAATACGCGGCCGCGCGCGCGTGAAGCTCCTCGAGCTGGCTCGACGCCTCCTCGACCTTGCTCGTGCGGAGCTCGCGCACGAAGGTCGGCACGAGGATGGCGAGCAACACGCCGACCGCGGAGACCACCGCGGCCGCCTCGACGAGCGAGAGCCCCGCGGTCCTCCAGCGCGGAGCCAAGCGCCGCGGAGCCGTGCGCCGCGGAGCCGCGAACGGCGGAACGTGTCGCCGAGGGCCTCGGGCGTGCGCCTGGCCCATGTCTCGACCCAACGGGTCGATGTCCTGGCCCATGCTGGCCCCAGGGGTCGCGCGCGCGTCGGGTCGCGGGTGTCTCACGCGGCGGATCATGAAGCCAGTGTGCGCGCGGACAAGTGCCGACGCGCCCACGGGCGCGTCAAGGCATCGGCAGGTCGACGATCCGCGTCACGGTCTCACCGGCCGACACGTTCACCGTGATCGTGTGGCGGATGTTGAAGTCCGGGTTCACGAGCGTGACCTGGTGCCGCCCGGACGCGAGCGAGATGTTCATCTGCGGGGTGTTGCCGATCAGGCGCCCGTCGATGAAGACCTGCGACCACGGCCGCGAGTTGATCCGGAGCGTGCCGCTCCCGCCGGTGGCCGCGACCATCTCGGTCGCCTCCACCATCGTGATCATCTCGGTCACCATCGGCGTGACCGGGTCGCGCATGGTGACGACCATCGGGGACGACACGGCCACTCGCTCGAGGTCCGCGCTCACCCGGTGCGTGCTCCGGCCGCTCGGCACGTTCAGCGGCTCCGTCCACGTCTCGTATCCGCTGCGGACCATCTCGACGGTCCAACCGCTCGGGTCGATCGTCGTCTCCGTTGGCGTGGTCCCCACGTTCTGGCGGGTGTCGCCACGGACCAAGGTGACCCGCGCGCCCGAGGGCTCGCTCTCGAAGCGCACGTTCACCGACGCGGCGAGGGTCACGTCGGCGAGAGGCAGGATGCGCCCGTCGACGAGGTTCAGGCTGGTCTCCCACGGCGCGCGGCCCTCGAGCTCGACGCGGATCCTCCGCGACCCCGCCGCGAGGTCGCTCAGCGTCAGCGGGGTCACGCCCTTCTCTACCCCGTCGACGAAGACCTTCGCGCCGGGCGGATCCGTCGTGAGGGAGAAGCCCGCCGTCCCCGCCGTCGGCGTCGGGCCATTGGTGTCGCCGCCGGGCGGCGTCGGCCCAGTCGCGACCTCGGCGCCCTCCTCGGGGACCAAGGTGACCGGGGGAAGCTCGAGCGTCTGCCCCGGCTGCACCTCGACCTGCATCGACCAGACGCGATAGCCGCGCTTGCGGACCTCGATGAGGTGCGGCACCCCTGCTTCGACGTTCGCGATGATGAAGGGGCTCGACGTCGCCTGGACGGGCTGCTCGTCGAAGAGCACCACGGGATCCACCGGGCTCGTCGTCAAATGGATCGTCCCAGGGGCGGGCGGCCGAAGCAGGAACCACGCGGCGGCGCCCATCGCGCCGACGATGGCCAGGCCGATCCCGACGATCGCCGCCAGGCCGAGGCCGCCCTTGGACTCGGGGCGAGCCGTGACCGCCGTCGGCTCCCGCAGGCGCGGCGGCTCGGAGGGTGCCGGCTCGGGGCCGAGATCGAAGGGGGAAGGTGCGCCGCTCGGCGGCGCCGGTCCGCGCGCGGGGGGCGACGCGGGGAGATCGTCGAAGGGGGACGGCGCGCCGCTGCGCACCGCGGGCGCGGTGGTCGGTGCCGTCGACAGCGGACCGTGTGAGGGAGCGCCGCCGTATCCGAGCTGTGGCGTCGCGGGCGACGCCGGCGCGCCGAGCATTCCCGGGGAGCTCGGGGTGTCCTTCGGGACGTCGTAGATCTGGGTCGCGAGCTCGTCGTCGTCCCAGTCCATGTCGAGCTCGGGGCCGACCCCCGGGGCGGCC
>JAHBWH010000131.1 GCA_019637115.1 Myxococcales bacterium
CGCCGCCGCCCCGGCGAAGAAGAAGGCGCCGCTCATCGAGCATTCGGAGGAGGAGGTGCTCCGCGTCGCGGGGAGCACCGCCGTGATCCCGGCCGAGCTCCGGCGCCGCGTGCACCGGATGCTCCTCGACCACCTCGACCTCGTCGCCCTCGATCGCTCCAACATGGAGGACGAGGTCATGCGGCCGAAGGTGATGGCCGCCATGAACCGCATCATGGCGCAGCTCACCCACGACATCCCGCGCGAGGTCAACCGCGACGACTTCATGCGCGAGATGGCGGACGAGGCGCTCGGCCTCGGCCCGCTCGAGCGCCTGCTCGCCGACGAGGACGTCAGCGAGGTCATGGTCGTCCACCCCTACAAGATCTACATCGAGAAGAAGGGGAAGATCTGGGCGACCGACCTGCGCTTCACGGACGACGAGTCCGCCCGCGCCGTCATCGAGCGCATCGTCACGCCCCTCGGGCGCCGCATCGACGAGTCGAACCCGCTGGTCGACGCGCGCCTCAAGGACGGCAGCCGCGTCAACGCGATCATCAAGCCGCTCGCCATCAACGGCGCGTGCATCACGATCCGGAAGTTCCAGAAGAACCCGCTGACGATCGACGACCTCGTCCGCTTCGGATCGATGACCGACCGCATGGCGCAGTTCCTCGTCCGCGCCGTGAAGGTCCGCAAGAACGTGATCATCTCCGGCGGCACCGGCTCCGGTAAGACCACGCTGCTCAACGTGCTCTCGGGCGCCATCCCGCACCGCGAGCGGATCGTGACCATCGAGGACGCGGCCGAGCTGAGGCTCGAGCAGCCGCACGTCGTGTCGCTCGAGACGCGGCCGGCGAACATGGAGGGGAAGGGCGAGTATTCGATCCGCGACCTCGTGAAGAACGCGCTACGCATGCGCCCCGACCGCATCGTCGTCGGTGAGTGTCGTGGCGGCGAGGCCCTCGACATGCTCCAGGCCATGAACACCGGTCACGAGGGTTCGATGACGACGACACACGCCAACAGCCCTCCCGAGGCGGTCAAGCGCATCGAGACCCTCTGCCTCATGAGCGGCATCGAGCTCCCCTCGCGCGCGATCCGCGAGCAGATCGCCGGCAGCGTCCACCTCGTCGTGCAGCAGAGCCGCTTCTCGGACGGCTCGCGTCGAGTCAGCGCGATCACCGAGGTCTCGGGCCTCGACGACAACGGCGAGTTCGTGCTGAACGACATCTTCGCCTACCACCGAACGGGTACCAAACCGGACGGGACGATCGTGGGTGAGTATCGGGCGAGCGGCTATCTGCCCTCGTTCCTGGACGAGTTCATCACCTATGGCCTCGTGGCCGATGGGGAGTACCTATGAACGAGTTCCTCGCGAGCTCCGCGTCGGGCTGGCTCGCCATCGCGCTCATGGGGCTCGGCGGTGGGATCGGCGTCTACTTGGCGTTGGCTCTCCCGAACACCGTGCTCAAGGAGAAGTGGCAGAAGTACATCGCGTACCTCGACGGCTACGTCCGCTTCTTGTTGCTCAAGCAGACGGCGGCGCAGATCGCGCGCAACCAAGCCATCGCCTGCGCGGTGCTGATCCTGCTGCTCGCGGCGACCGGGAACGTCCTGCTCTTGGTCATCATTCTGCTCGTGGTGGTCGCCCCTCCGGTCGTGCTCGACCGGCGCAAGCGGGAGCGCATCGAGAAGCTCGAGATGCAGCTCGACGGTTGGCTGTTGATGTTGGCGAACGCGTTGAAGGCGACGCCCGCGATCGGCGAGGCGATCAAGAGCACCGTGAACCTCGTGCAGCCGCCGATGAGCGAGGAGCTCGACCTCATGGTCAAGGAGAACCAGCTCGGCACCCCGCTCGACCAGGCGGTGCTCAACGCCTCGGAGCGGATGGGCAGCCCCGTCATCTCGGGTGCGCTCGCGACGCTCGTCATCGCGCGTCAGACCGGCGGCGATCTCCCGACCATCTTGGAGACCAGCGCCGCCTCGCTCCGCGAGATGGCGCGCCTCGAGGGCGTCGTGCGCACCAAGACGGCCGAAGGCAAGGGCCAGACCTGGGTGCTCGCCATCGTCCCCTTCGCGATGGTGATCCTGCTGAGCGCGATCGACCCGAACTGGATGGTGCCGCTCACGCAGAGCTTCATCGGCTACATGATCGTCACCATCGCCATGACCCTCTGGCTCGTGGGCATCATCTGGGCCCGCAAGATCCTCAACGTGGACATCTGATGGACCCCTTGACCGCCGCCATGCGCTACGCCGCGCTCGCCTGCATCGGCGGGGGGCTCTTCGTCATCACGTTCATCCTCGGGCGAAACCCACCGACCGAGCGGCCCGAGGTCGGCGTGCGGGGCCTCAAACGCCGCCGCGCGCTCGACGAGGGGGGGCTCTTCGCGAGCGCGGAGCCCGCGATGCGCCTCGTCGCCGGGTGGGTCTCGGGCCTACCGGTCCCGAAGATCCGCGAGAAGCTCCACCACCGGATCACCTACGCGGGTGACTTCCTCGGCCTCTCCGCCAACGAGCTCCTCGCGCTCAGCGTGCTCTCGTCGACTGCGATGGCCTGCGTGGGCCTCTTCCTCTCCTACATGGCCTCGCTGCCGAGCATCATGGTGCTCTTCTTCGCGGGCCTCGGCGCGTACATGCCGATCATGTCGGTCGACAACGAGGCCCAGGAGCGCTTCAAGTCCGTCAACCGCTCGCTGCCGACGGCGATCGACCTGGCGTCGCTCTGCATGGGCGCCGGCCTCGACTTCCCCGGCTCCCTCCGGCAGATCGTCGAGAAGTCGTCGTCGAAGGACGCCGTCCTCGTCGAGGAGTTCGGCCGGATCCTTCAAGAGCTCGAGCTCGGCCACACGCGCCGCAAGGCGCTCGAAGGGTTCGCCGAGCGCGTGCCCATCGAGGCGGTGAAGGACTTCGTCGGGACGGTCGTCCAGGCGGAGGCGAAGGGCACCCCGCTGGCGGAGGTGCTCTCGATCCAGGCTCGAATGCTGCGCATGCGACGCAGCGTCCGCGCCGAAGAGTCGGCGGCCAAGGCCGGCCTGATGATGATGGGACCGCTCATGATGATGTTCATGTGCGTCATCCTCCTGCTCCTCGGCCCCTTCGTGATCCAGTGGATGGGCACGGGCCTCTCGAATTGACCTTCGTCGCGGGGAGCCCCGCAGGACCGAAACGATGGATGCCTTCGTCGAAGTCGTGAAGCCAGATGGAACGCAGGAGCGTTACCCCGTCGAAGGGGCGCAGGTGACGCTCGGGAAGTCCGGCACGGCGGGGATCTCGATCCCCACCGCCAACGAGCTCGAGCTCGAGCACCTGCTGATCGCGCCGCGCGGCAAGGAGGGGTGCTGGGTCTCGACGACACAGGGCGCGCTGACCCCGACGCTCCTCAAGGGCAAGCCGTTCACGAGCGGGATGGTCCCGTGGAACAGCGAACTCGTCATCGGGCGCGTCCGGATGCGGGTGACCAACCGCCGCCCGACCGCCAAGAGCGAGTCGCAGGTCAGCCCCGTGCTCATCGTGGCGGTCGTCCTGGTCGGGGCGCTCGCCGCATGGACCTTCCTCAAGGGCGGCGGCTCGGCCCTGCCCTCGGCCGAGGGACTCGAGCCTCCGCCGATCTTCCCGGCGCTGCCGACGGCGTGCCCCGCGAACACCGAAGCGCGCGAGGTCGAGTACCGCGCCCACAGCCGCGGCGACCGCTTCCGCTACGACCTGCGAGACGGCGTCGAGGCGGTGAAGCTCTACGCGGAGGCCGCCGCGTGTCACCGCGCGGCGGGCAACGAGGAGCGCGCCAGCGAGATGGAGCGGCAGCGCGACGAGCTGAAGGAGACGATCGAGGCGGAGTACGCCGCCCGCCGGCTGCGGATGCACCACGCGCTGCAGACGGAAAATTGGGAGCGAGCCGCCGTCGAGTCCCGCGCGATCGCGCGGATGATCGACCACGTCGACGCCGAGAACCCCTACGCGGTCTGGCTCGAGCGCACCCGGCGCATCGTCCAGGCCCGCTACGAGAAGTCCCGCGACAGCCGGCGCCGCCGGCGTTGAGCCCGTCGACGTAAATGGGGTTGGAACACGACCGCCGGGGGTGGCATCTTCCGGGGACGATGAAGCTCTTCGCCTGCGTCCTGCTCTTCGCCTTCGCTTGCGGCGGGGCGAACGCCGAGCGGACGCCGATGCCCGACCCGCTCGAAGGGGTGGAGGCGCGGCAGCTCTTCGAGCACGGCGCCGGCCTCGCCCAGCGAGGCGACGCGGTCCGGGCCGAGCAATACATCGTCGCCGCGATCGAGCGTGGGTACCCGCGGGAGGAGGCGCTCCCGATCCTGCTCCGGGTCTGCATCGCGTCGGACCGGCTCAGCTCGGCCCTGACCCACGCGGAGCCCTACCTTCGGGAGCACCCCGACCAGTGGGCGCTGCGCTACCTGGTCGCGACCATCTACCTCGGCCTCGATCGAGCCGACGACGCCGCGCGCGAGCTGCAGCGGGTCATCGACGACGCGCCCGATCAGGCGGTCCCGCATTTCACCTTGGGCATCCTCGAGCACGAGCGGCGCGGCAACCACATGACGGCGCGCGCGCTGCTCGAGCGCTACCTCGAGCTCGACCCTCGCGGTCGCCACGCCGCGGAGGCGCGAAGCGTCCTGTCGGCGCGCCCCGTGAGCCGGGTCGAAGGTCTCGGCGACCTCGCCGGCCCCCCGGCCGGCGAGGTCCAGATCCCCACCGAGGCGCCCGAGCTCCACGCCGGGTCCGACGACGCGAGCCCCGGAGGGCCCCGATGACGATCCCGAGAGAGGTCTTCGAGCAGACCATCCTCAAGTTCTTCGATCCCATCCGCCCCTTCCTCGAGGACGCGGCGGTGTCGGAGGTGATGATCAACGGCCCGGAGGAGATCTTCATCGAGAAGAAGGGCCGCCTCTACAAGACCGACGCCCGCTTCTCCTCGCACGAGGCGCTGATGTCGGCGCTGCGGAACCTCTCGCAATTCGTCGGCCGGCAGCTCAACAAGGAGAACCCGATCCTCGAGGCGCGCCTGCCGGACGGCTCGCGCGTCGAGGCGGTCATCCCGCCGGCCTCGCCCGACGGCCCGAGCGTCGCGATCCGCCGCTTCTTCAAGGACACGCTCACCATCGAGAAGCTGCTCTCCTTCGGCTCGATGACGCAGGACGCCGCCGACACGCTGCAGGCGCTCGTCGCCTGCAAGCAGAACATCATCGTCGCGGGCGGCACCGGCTCGGGGAAGACCTCGCTGCTCAACTGCCTCTCCTCGTTCTGTGGACACGAGGAGCGGATCGTCGTCATCGAGGACGCGCGCGAGCTCCAGCTCCAACTCCCGCACGTCGTGCAGATGGAGGCGCAGCCGCCCGATCCGCGCGGACGTGGGCGCGTGACCATCCGCGACCTCTTCAAGGCCACGCTCCGCATGCGGCCCGATCGCATCGTGGTCGGCGAGATCCGCAGCGGCGAGGCCCTGGAGCTGATCCAGGCGATGACCTCCGGGCACGGCGGCTGCCTCTCGACGGTCCACGCGACCTATCCGATCGACACGCTCAACCGCCTCGAGACGATGGCGATGATGAGCGACGTCGAGATCCCGCTCCAAGCGATGCGGGCGCAGATCGCCTCGGCGATCGACTTCGTCGTGCAGACGACCCGCCTGCTCGACGGCTCTCGCTGCGTCACCCACATCACCGAGGTCCTCGGGTACGATACGGAGCGTGGCTATCAGCTCGGGGACGTCTTCGTGCGCCGATACCTCGGCCGAGAGGCGGACGGCAAGGTCATCTCGGAGTTCGTCCCCACGGGGCGCTTCCCGCGCTGCATCGAGATGGTCCGGGCCCTCGGCCTCCAGCTGCCGCCGAGCATGTACGAGGCGGCCGAGCGCAACGGTCTCCCGATCCCCAGCTCGGATCCGTCGGCGAACGTCATGGCCTCGCATTGATGTATCATCGTCCTGAAGGTTCCTCGTGAACGGTCCGATCCCGAGTCCGACTCATTGGGCGCGCGTGCAGCTCGCGGCGGGTCATTCCTCGGCTGGCCTCTGGGATCTCTCGAGCCAGGTCCCCGAGGCCCGCGTCACCATCGGATCGGGTCCCGAAGCAGGCTGGAACGTGAGCGCCAGCGGCGTCGCGCCCGTGCACTTCGAGCTCTACTGGGACGGCACGAGCCTGTGGGTGTCGCCGCCCTTCGCGGGTCAGCTCCTCGTCGATGGGGAGCGAGTGCAGGCCTGGAGACAGCTCGCGGGTCGCGCGCGGCTCGAATTCGGCCAGGCGGCGATGCTCGTCGAGTCGTCCTTGGCGATCGCTGGGATCGCGCCGGCCGCCCGCGTGGGGGCCATCACGCAGCCGCCCGAGGACGACGCGACGCTCATGGCGCCGATGATGGCGACGGGCGAGCTCGACCTCGCCGACCTCGGCCCGCTCAGCAACGAGTCCACCATGATCTTCGACCCAGAAGCGGGCGTCGACGAGCTCTCGGGGGAAGCGACCCGCATGCTCGACGGGGCCGCGGACGTGCCGCTCGTCGGCCGGCCCGGGGTCGGCGGGGTCCCCGCGTCACGACCGATCGCACCGACCGTGACCCCCTTCGGCGACGTCCCGGCGAGCGCGGGCGGCTTCAAGACGCAGATCCTCGACACGGGGAGCTTCGGCGACGCGACCATGCCTCCGGTGGAGGACCGCCAACCCCTGATGGCGTCGCAGATCCCGACCGACGTCTTGCCTCGAACACCGTCGGCGCCTCCTTCGGGACCGACCGTGGGTCCGACGGGCAAGTTCGCGTTGCCCCCAATCGCCTCCGCGGAGCCCGCCCCGAAGGGGAAGCTCCAGCTCCCGCCCACGCGCACCTTGGTCCTGCTGGGGATCACGATCGTGGTCGCCGCAGGAGGCCTCGGCCTCATCGCGTGGCGGAAATCCCAGCGCGCGGAGGCCGCCTCCGCGGCCGTCGAGGAGTCGCGCGCCCAGCAGGAAGCGCAGGCCGCGGCCGCCGCCGCAGAGATCCGCGCGCGGATCGAGCGCGCGCGGGAGCTCCGGCAGGAGCAAGAGGCACGGCTCGCGGTGCGCGTCCAGGCTCGCGTCGACACCGCGCTCGAGCGGGCGCGCGAGGCGGCGCGCGCGGCCAGCCCCCGGGCGGCGACCGAGGAAGAGATCGTCGCCGCCGTCGAGCAGGCGGAGCACGACGCGCTCGAGAAGCTCGCCGTCGATGCCCTCGCGACGAACGATTTCGCGCTGGCGCTCGTGTCGTTTCAACGACTGGCCCGGGAGCACCCGGACGGTCCTTACGCTACGATGATCCCCGTGCTCCGGGTGAAGCTCGGCTGCGGCACCGGGGTCGGATCGGAGGCGCGTCCACCATGCCTACCCTGACGTCGATGTTCTCCCGGACGTTCGCCCCCGGAGGGCTCATGGCGAGGAGGCTCGTGACGGGCTTCGTGGGGGCTGGCGTCATCGGGGCTGGCCTCGTCGTGGGGGGCTGCGGCTCGCCCCAGACGCCGCAGCAGCGCACCGCGACCTTCTCGGTCACCTTCATCGCGGAGGCGGATCCCGGCGTGCCGCTCGCCGGCGTCGTGGTGAAGGCCAACGGTCGCGAGGTCGGGCGATCGGACGAGTTCGGCCTCGTCCAGACGATGCTCCGCGGGCCGGAGGGGGCGGGCGTCGAGATCGCGCACGAGTGCCCGGACGGCCACGTCCAGCCGCGCGAGTCCCAGACCCTCCGCCTGCACGACTTCCGCTCGCTCGACGGTGACGGCCGCTCGGGCCTCGACCTCACGCTCTCGTGCACACCCGCCCGCCGCCGGGTCGCCTTCGTGGTCCGCACCAACGGCCACGCGGACATCCCGATCAAGGTGAACGGCCAAGAGGTCGCGCGGACGAACGCCCAAGGCTTCGCGTACGTCGTCCAAGCCGCCGAGCCCGGCCGCACCTTCCGCATGACCCTCGACACCTCCGAGCTCCCGAAGCTGCGGCCCCAGAACCCCTACCAGCAGTTCACCCTCGGGCCGCGGGACGACGTCTTCGTGTTCGCGCAGACCTTCGAGGTGGAGGAGCCGCGGCCCGTTCGCCGTCGCGCGCGTCGACGCCCCGAGCCCATCCGAATCATTCGGTTGAACTGACGGTGAGCGAGGAGCGAGCCGCAGACGCGAGCGCGCCGAAGCGGCCCGATCGAGCCTCGATCGCGCTCGCGGCCCTCTTCGGCCTCGTGCTCGGGCTCGGCGCCCTCGGTGCCGGCACAGGCGCGGTCGCGGCGGTGGACCCGGACGTGTGGTGGGTGGCGGCGGCCGGTCGCGCGGGCAGCTGGCTCGCGCCCCTCACCACCAACACCTTCTCGTTCACGGCCCCCGATCATCCCTGGGTCTTCCACGAGCACCTCGCGGGGCCGCTCTACGCCGCGGGGCTCGGCGCCCTGGGGACGCGCTTTCTGGCGATCATCGCGCTCGTCGGCACCTTGGCCATGGGCGGGCTCGTGATGCTGGCCGCCGTACGCGAGCCAGAGTCGAGCGCCACGGCGGGCGAGACGACCTCGCGTCACCGGGCCGCGGGGCTCTTGCTGGCGCTGGGCTGGGTCGGCTCGGTGGGGCTGCACGGGATGAGCGCGCGCGTGACCATCCTCGCGCGGCTGCTGCCGCTCGCGTTCGTCCTGCTCGCCTTCGGGGCCCGCTTCGATCGGCGGCGCGCCGGCCTCCTCGTCGCCCTCTCGCTGCTCTGGGCCAACCTGCACGGCAGCTTCGTCCTCGGCGTCGCGATCGTCGCGCTCGCGGGCTTCGAGGGGCACGCCCGCGCGCGCTGGATCACGGCCGGCCTCTGCGCGTTGGCCTCGCTCGCGACGCCGCACGGGCTCGCCCTCCACGGCCTCGTCTACGACTACCTCACGGGCGGCGCTCCTTCGCTCGACGTCGTCCACACCTACGTCCGAGAGTTCCAGCCGCTCGGCGCGATGGACCCGAAGATCATCTGGCCCGAGCTCGTCGCTTTCGGCGGTGTGCTCACGGTCGCGCTCCTCGGCGTCCGCTCCCACCCACCTCGTGCGCTGCTGGTCCTGGCGCTCGGCGCGCTCGCCTTCCGCAACCAGCGGCACCTGCCGCTCGTGCTGCTGCTCGCGGTGCCGCTGCTGAGGCCGATCCTCGCCGCGTGGCTGCCCGCGCAGCCGCCGAGGGCCGTGCTGACGCGGCCGCTCTTCGTCCTCGCGCTCGCCCCCGCGCTCGTCCTCGGGGTCGCGGCGCTCGCGGGCCCGCCCGCCGAGGCGCTCGGCGGGAGCCCGCTCAAGCTGCTCGAAGCCCGCCTACCCGCGGGCGCGCGTGTCTATGCGCCGGTGGCGCTCGGTGGCCGGCTCGCGTGGCTGGGCCACGAGCGCGGCGTGCGCGTCTTCGCCGACCCTCGAAACGATTGTTACCCGGCGGACGTCTTGCGTGAGGCCTATGAGCTCGGGCGTCCGGGCCAGGATCCTGCCTTCATCACGGACGTGCTCACGCGTCGCGAGGTCAGCCACGTCATCGAGCTCGCGGGCTCCGACGTCGCGCGCGCGCTCGGACGGTGGGCCTTCGTCGCGCGCGAGGGGCCCTACGTGCTGCTCGCCGCGAACGAGGAGGTGGCTCACAGCGCGCGCTCGGCGGCGGACGGCCGGTCGACCTTCGCCGCCCACGCGCGGCCCCACGTGCTCAGCCGCCGAGGAGCTGCATCGACCGCCCAGCGGGCGCGTAGAGCCCCCAGATGAGCAGGCCGTTCGCGGCGAGCGAGACGACGAGGCCGAGGAAGAGCACGAAGCTCGCGCTCCCGCTGTCGTAGAGCCGCCGCATGCGCGAGCCGTAATACGCGAGGAAGCTCATCAAGAGCGCCATGGACGCCGCGTAGCCGGGGCTCTTCACGATGTTGGTGAAGCCGGGGATGAGCTCGTCGAGCCCCGAGTAGACGCGCCCATGCTCGGGCACCAGCAAGACGTGCAGGCCGATCAGGATCGCGGCGCCAAAGTAGGCGATCGAGATCGCGAGCTTGTCGAACTGCGATAGCTCGCGGCCACCGTTCGGGCCCGAACGAGACAGGTGGGGGTCGTAGGGCGTGAAGCTCATGCGCGCTCCGCACCCTGCCAAGGAAGGCGGTCGAGGTCCAGGTTGCCGCCCGAGAGGATCACCCCGACCCGCCGTCCCGCGTAGGCCCCGCTCATCGCCGCCGCCACGGGGACGGCGGCAGACGGCTCGATCACGAGCTTCGCGCGCTCCCAGACGAAGCGCATCGCGTCCACGATCGCCTCCTCGCTCACCACGTGGATGGCGACCTGGTGCGCGCGGAGGATCTCGAAGGGGAGGGCGCCGAGGGCCGTCCGCAGCCCGTCGGCGACCGAGACGGGGGGACGCTGGCCGACGCGGCGACCCGTGCGGAGGCTCTCCGCTGCGTCGTCGGCGAGCGCGGGCTCGGCGCCCACCACCTCCACGCGGGCGCCCACGTGCGCGGCCCCGAGGCACGTCCCCGAGAGCAGCCCACCACCCCCGACCGGCGCCAAGACGACGTCGAGGTCGGGCGCGTCCTCGAGCAGCTCCATCACGGCGGTCGCCTGGCCAGCGATGACCCGCGCGTCGTCGTAGGGGTGCACGATCTCAGCCCCCGTGTCGGCGACCACCGCGGCCAGCGCTGCCTCCCGCTCGGCGAGGGTCGGGCCGCAGGTCACGATGGTCGCCCCGAGCGCCTCGACCGCCGCGCGTTTGGCCCGGGGCGCGTTCGAAGGCATCACGAGGGTCGCGGGGATCCCTCGCATCCGCGCCGCGAGGGCGAGGGCCTGCGCGTGGTTCCCCGACGAGTGTGTCGCCACCCCTCGCCGCGCCGTCTCCGCGTCGAGCCCGAGCACCGCGTTGCAGGCGCCGCGGAACTTGAACGCCCCGCCCCGCTGAAGCTGTTCGCACTTCAGGAAGAGGGCTGCGCGCGCCCGGTCGTCGAGCGATCGGCAGCGCTCCACCGGCGTGCGCCGCACGTGGGGCTGGGTGCGCGCGCGGGCGGCCTTGAGCTCATCGGGGGTGATCACGCCACGAGCATAGGCCGATCCGCCCGTCATGGCGTGCTGCTGGCGCGCGCAGCTGACGTGTCTCGCGGGGAGCCCTCGTGGCGGCAGCGCGCCTTGCCCCGTGTCCTCCTCGGTGCTGCTCGCTGCGCCCGCCTGGCAATTCGCTTGCTGCGCCCGCCGCCGAGTCTTGCTCGCAACCCCCACCTCGGAGCCTGCTCGCGAAAACCCCGCCCTCATTTCGCCTGTTTGGGGCCATCGCGTGGCATTCGGATCGAGCGATCGAAGGGGGCGAGGCACCAAACTGGGACCTTCCTCACAAGAAGATCACGTGGCGGCCTCCGCGGGCGCGGCTTGTTGACGTGCGTGTCCTCACGAATCGCGTGCCGCGCCGAGCGTGGCGGGAGGCGACGTCAAATCTCTTACGCCCGCCAATGTCTCGGCAGCGCCGGGGGATCCTCACGGGGTCTCCACCGCTCCGGGGTCGGCGCGACATCATGGCGCGGCCCTCCTCCACCAAGCCCTCCACGATTTCCGGGCGTTTCGGTCCACCGAGACCTTCAGGCTCCCGTGGCACGAGGGTTGCGAAAGGGCCACCCCGGCGGTATCCCTCCGCCTCCTTTCGTGCGGGTACTAACGCACGTAGAGGCGTCGTGATTCCAGGTGGTGGGACACGACGAATCCATTCGGGGGGCTGCCCCGGACCCTTGGGAGTCGTTCCCGGAGGCCTCAGCAGATGAATCGCTCCTATCTTTTCTGGCTCGCTTTCAGCGCCCTCTTCGTGCTCAACGCCTGTGGCAAGGAACAACCGGCCATCAACCGCGTGGGCGTCAACGTCGTCGACAAGGCCCTGTTCACCGGGTCCTGGTACTACTCGCGGGTCGTCATCGACGTCGACTACGAGGCGGCTGGGATTGGGACCTTCCCCGGCGACTCGGCGTACGACTTCGTCGGCAGCGACCTCGGCTCCATGCCCCGCGTCCGCTGGGTCATCGACGAGGACATGCTCTACGCCTACCGCGACTACGAGATCATCGAGGGGATCAACCCCCCGGGCTCGCCGGCGACGACGCCCGGCGCGACGCTGACCCACCCCGTGGCGGCGTTCGCGATCGAGTCGCACTTCGACATCCGGCGCCTGTACAACAGCGTGACGGGCGAGGAGCGCAACGTCATCGTCGAGAACACCGAGGACCGCCGCTGGTACCAGCGCCAGTTCATGCGCGTGAACTGGTCGAAGAACCACCTCCCCGGATACTACGGCCAGATCGCGAACCTCTACGAGGTGATCGGCTTCTACAACCGCGAGCCGGCCGACCTCTTCGTGCAGGGGGCCTCGGACTTCCCCTCGAGCTGGCAGCCGCAGTTCCACTTCATGCGCTGCGCGTCGGCGGACGACGAGACCTGCACCCCGGGTGACCGCGACTACGTCAACGACTACGAGCAGGGCGAGCTCTACCACTTCAGCTTCGTCACCCAGGAGCTCCTCTCGCCGGGCAACGTGCCCAACCCGTTCACGGGAGGCATGGTCAACTGGTGCATCTCGCCGTACGCGGACGCGCCGAACTGCGTCACCAACGCGGTCTACATCCGGAACGCCTTCCTGAAGGTCACCCCCCGCCGTCAGTATCAGGCGGTCGACTGGAACGACTCGCGCTTCGACCGCGCGGGCTACTTCCGCCTCGAGCGCGGCACCTACGACCGCAGCACCTCGGCCGAGGACCCCAGCTGGGGCACCACCGACTTCCTCAACTACGGCGCGAACCGCCAGAACATGTGGTACGACTGGGTCGACGAGGCGGGCAACCCGGTACCGTACCGCGAGCGCCGCGTCCGCCCGATCATCTGGTACACCACCCACGAGCTCCCCGCGCACCTCGTGCAGCCGAGCTACGACCTCGTGAGCCGCTGGAACGAGGTCTACATGCGCATGGTGCGCATCCTCCGCGGCGAGCCGCTCCCGGAGTACGCGGACGTCAGCTGTCAGACCGAGGATCCGAACGGGTACTGCTTCTGCACGCCCGACCCGCGTAACCCCGGCACGAGCATCAACCCGACCTGCCCCGGTCGCTACGATCCCTTCGCCGATCCGAGCGCGACGGGCGCGACGAACCCCTACCAGTGCCACGTCGCCTTCCCGGCGGACGGTACGCGCCCCAACCTGAACGATCCCGGCCTCACGGACGCGATGTTCAGCGACTGGTTCCGCGCCGAGATGGTCGGCTCGGAGTGCGTCAACGTGCTGCGCATCAACACCTGCAACCGCGCCACGATCGCGGCGAACGGTGGCTCGATGGAGGGCCTCGACTGCCAGGAGCGCGGCGACGCCCGCTTCAAGTTCCTCAGCTACGTCGACCAGCCGGGCACCGGCTTCCTCGGCATCGCGACGATGCGCGGCGACCCGGTCTCGGGCGAGATCATCGTCGGCGACTCGAACATCGGCGGCCCCGCCCTCGACGGCTACCGGACCCAGGCGCTGCAGTGGTACGACTTCATCAACGGTCGGCTCGGCAACCGCGACCTCATCGTCGGTGAGGACGTCCGCAGCTACGTCGAGAACCTCAGCAACATCCAGCCGCCGGCTCCGCCGCGCGAGGAGTTCTCGGTCGCCACGCGCGCCCCGAACCTCCTCCCGGAGCGCCGCGAGCTGCGAAACGTGATGGAGCGCTACGCCTCGCGTGGTGAGCTCCTCCGCGGCAACGAGGGGCGCGCGCGCATCTTCAGCGACCGTCGCCAGGCGCTCCGCGGCACCGACACCGAGCGTCGTCTCATGGAGAACTACGAGACGCTCGCGATGGCCGGCATCCAGACGCTGCCCGACGGCGTCGGCCCCGCGGACATCAACGACAACATCCTCGACCGCGTCTCGCCCTTCCGCATCTCGGCGCCCGAGCTGATGGCGCGGCAGGAAGAGATCGAACGCAAGCTTGGCAAGGCGAACGTCCTCTTGCCGAACGAGTTCATCGACAACTCGGTCCTCGAGTTCGTGAACCGGCACAGCGACTGGCCGCGCGCCCGCCTCGAGATCACGCTCAACCAGCTGCTCTATTACCAGACCCAGCTGCACGAGATGGGTCACTGCCTCGGCCTCCGCCACAGCTTCATGGCGAGCGCTGACGTCCCGAACTACGGCCGTGACTACCACGCCATCAATCAGGCGATCCCGGTCCCGGATCCGGTCGACTTCGACGTCGACGGAACGGTCGGCCTGAGCCCGACCGAGCAGATGGCTTGGGAGGACGCTTACCGCGAGGCCAAGCGCCTGCGCGAGCTCGCCGGCATCGACCGTCACATGGACTCGTCGACGATGGACTACTCGGCGCAGTGGTACCAGCGGGTGGGCGGCGGCGCGCAGGGCATCGGCACCTACGACGACATGGCGGTCAGCTTCGCGTACGCCGACGTGGTCGAGCTCTACGACAACCGCGAGACTCGCCTGCCGGCCGAGCAGCTCAACACGCTGACGGGCCGTCGGATCTGGGCGAAGTACTACTTCGGTGGCGAGAGCTGCAACGTCGACGCGGACTGCCCGTTCTCGGCGAGCGGCCGTCGCTCGGCGGACCTGCTCGACGGCAACCGCGCCGCGGGCCTCGTCCAATCGTGCGTGCCGAACCCGGAGGGTGCGGCGCGCGGGAACATCTGCTCGAACTACGACGCCGACGCGCGCGCGCTCCTCAGCGGCGCGGGAGTCCAGAACTTCGTCCCGGTCGAGTACAAGTTCTGCACCGATGACCGCGTCGGGACGGATGCGCAGTGCCACCGCTTCGACGAGGGCGACAGCTACCGCGAGATCGTCCGCAACATCTCGGAGCAGTACGACCGCCAGTACCTCTTCACGAACTTCCGCCGCTACCGTCGGAACTTCAACCTCGGGACGTACCTCTTCGGGCGGCTCATCGATCGGCAGCTCAACATCCTGCAGTCGATCTTCCAGAACCTGCTCTACAACTACCAGGTCGACCCGGAGTTCCGGGACAGCACGGGCCCGTTCGGCTTCGAGGACCAGTTCCTCGCGACCGCCGACACGATGAACTTCTACGCGCGCATCATGGCGCAGCCCTCGCTCGGCTCGTACCAATACGATCCCGGCTGGCAGCGCTACCAGCTCCGCAGCCTCGACGCGAACCTCGCCGGCGCTCAGCTCTCGCTGCCCCTCGGCATGGCTCGCTACCAGTCCTCGGAGTACCAGGCTGGCCTCTCCGGCATCCAGCGCATCGAGCTCATCGGCACGTTCTACGAGAAGTGGTTCGTGATGCAGCTGCTCACGAGCCGTGGCTTCGCGGCGAACTACACCCGCGACATCCCGTTCTGGACGAACTTCTACGACCTCTTCCCGGTCGAGATGCAGCAGGTCTTCCAGGGCCTCATCCTCGACCAGCCGGAGGCCATCGCGCCGCGCGTCGAGTGCCGATCGGGGACCTTCCCGAACTGCCGCGACCCGCGCCTGGTCTACATGGACCTCTACCGAGGCGACTGCTCCGACCCGGCGACCTGTCGCCCGGCGCCGGAGGAGAACTACGCGGGCCTCAACGTCGTGAACCCGGGGGCGGGCTCGCTCCTCCAGTTCCTCGCCGCGGTCTTCGCGCTGAGCGACTTCCCGGTCTTCTACGACTCGTCCTTCCAGAACCAGCTCTTCGTCTGCATCGTCGGCAACGGTCGCTGCAACGAGCCGAGCGCGAGCGCGCGGGAGTACGTCCTGGGCGGGACGGTCTCCGTGGAGGACGCGGACTACGTCCAGTACTTCAGCGAGCGCTACGGCAAGACCTTCATCGCCTGGCAGATCGAGCCCGGGGTCGGTGTGCCGAACCAGCGCTCGCTCGGCTTCGAGATGGTCCGCCGCGCCAACGAGACCGACTTCATCTTCGACGCGCTCCGCACCTACTCGGGTGAGTTCGGCGGCACGCCCTTCAGCATGGCGAACCTCACGGCGCAGCAGGTCGCGGGTCTCGCGGAGATTGGCTACACGATCCCCACGGACGCGGGCCGGTTCTCCGAGGAGCTCAGCCGCATCGACGGCTGGATGCGCAGCCAGGAGTCGTTCTTCTTCCAGCTGATCCAGCTGCAGTCGCAGTTCGGCATCCAGCACTACATTCGCTTCTGAACGAGGGATGACGATGCATCAGAACGACAATCGCACCCCTCGCACTCCTCAGGTGAAGGTCCCGACCATGAGCTTGCGCTTCTCCATCCCCGCCCTCGCCATCGCGCTCTTCGCGCTCGGCTGCGGCACCCCGAACGGGCTCATCAACCGAGTCCACGGAAACCTCGTCGACAAGGCGATCTTCGAAGGCGAGTGGTGGACGTTGCAGTCGGTCGTCGAGGCCGACGGTGACGCCACCGCCGTCGGGCGAGGCGCGTCGCTCTACATGTTCAACGGCGGCTCGGCCTTCACCGACCTCGCGCTCGACAACGGTCAGTCGGCGTCGATCGGCCGGATCCGCTGGGTCATCGACGAGAACTTCCTCTACGCCTACCGCTCCTACGAGCTCATCGACGGCGGCAACGACGACGGCCGGAACGCGACCTTCCGCGGCCAGCCGCTCGCGGCCTTCCGGATCGAGACGCACGTCGACGTCCGACGGACCTACGACGAGCTCACGGGTGAGCTGACCAACGTGGTGCAGGAGAACACCACGGACCGTCGCTGGTACGAGCGTGACTTCATGCGCGTCGACTGGTCGATGAACCACGCCCAGTCCTTCGCCTACCTCACGGACTACGTCGCGCTCGAGGGCCAGTGGCGCCGTGAGTCGACCGCGTTCCTTCAGGAGCCCGGCTCGCACCCCGACTTCCCGCGCTCGTGGGCGCCGCAGTTCGTGCGCGTCAGCGACGACCCGGACTACCGCTGGGCGGACGAGTGGCCGTCGGAGATGCAGGACGCCGTCCACTACATGTCGTTCACGACGATGACGCTCTTCTCGCCGGGCGCGAGCTGCCTCTTCATCGGCGGCGGCCCCTGCCAGACGGTGTCGGTGCCGGTGCGGACGGCGTTCCTTCGCATCCCGCCGAACCACACCTACGAGGCGGCGCAGCAGAGCCACCAGGAGTTCGACCGCTTCGGCACCTTCCGCACCTACCAGCGGACGTACGTCCGCGGTGGCCAGGACCCCGCCGGCCAGGCGACCTTCTGCGCGTCCGACGCCCACTGCGGCGACCTCGTGGCGGGCACCACCTGCGAGTTCGACGACGACTGCGGCGCGGGCGCGGCCTGCGCTTGCCCCCCCGGTGTGAACTGCGAGCCCGACCAGCGCCGCTGCTACGACATGGCGCGTGGCCGCGCGTGCAACACCGAGCAGAACGTCTGCACCGGCGGTCTCACCTCGGACCTCGGCGAGCTGGACTTCCTCAACTTCAGCCTCCCCCGCCACAACTTCTACCGGGAGTCGCTGACCGACCGCGCCTGCGTACGTGATTGGCAGTGCAACAACCAGTACGGCACGGGCGGCACGCCGGGCTCGACCTGCGACCGCGTCGCGCGTCGCTGCACCATCCCGGTGGCTCAGCGCGAGATCCGCCAGGTCCCCTACCACCTGAACGACGGCTTCCCGCCGTACCTCGTGAAGGCCGCCTACGAGACCATGGGCTACTGGAACGAGGTCTTCATGCGTGGTTGGCGCGTGACGACGGGCCGCGGTGTCCCGCGCTACGCGGACGTCACCGTGCCGACGCAGACCACCGACCCGACGGCGTATTGCTTCGCCGGCTCCGCGGATGACGCGGATGGCGACGGAAGCTGCCCGGCGAAGTTCGACCCCTTCGTCTCCCCGGCCGAGTGGGAGTCGCGCGGCGTCACGAACCCCTACGACTGCCAGATCGTGAACGCGGACGGTTGGGACGAGCCCGCGCGCCCCGAGAGCTACTCGCAGTACCCGATCCCCTCGGCCTACCGCTGGGAGTTCGTGGGCAGCGAGTGCATGTTCATCCTCAAGACGAACAAGTGCGACTGGTGGCGCGAGGACGCGGGCACGCACTGCGACGACGTCCGCGACGACCAGGGGGCGTTCGTCCGCTGGGAGCAGCAGGGCGACATCCGCTACCAGTTCTACAACTTCATCAATCAGGTCGGCACCTACTTCGGCGGTGTCTCGGAGCTCCGGGCCGACCCGACGAACGGTGAGCTCATCACGGCGGACGCGAACTTCGCGAGCGTCGTGACCGAGAACATGACGATGACCGCGACCGAGTGGTTCCAGGTCCTTCGCTGCACCGGCCCCAACGGCTGTGGCGAGACCGACGACCCGCGGGCCGCGGAGCGCTGGGTCGCCGGCGACCAGATGCGCGACTACTTCGGTCGCATCTCGGGCCGGGTCGAGCTCCCCATCGGGATCGCCCCGTCCGGCGCGGACGGCTTCAGCAACCTGGTCGGTGGCGGTCGCCCGGCGATGCCGGTCGGCAACCTGCGCAGCGAGCTCATGATGGAGCGCATCGCCGAGGTGATGCCCCGCGTGGAGAATCTCCGCGGCGAGGGCGCGCGCTTCAACATCTTCCAGGATCGCCTCCGCAACGTCGCGGGGACCCCGGTCGAGGCGAACATGATGGAGGCGATCGGTCGCGAGGGGCTGAACGCTCACTTCGCGAACACCGCCTCGCCCTTCGCGCCGGACGCCGTCGACCTCGGGAGCGCGCAGCTCTCCGACCGGGCGGTGCTCGACACCATGTCGCCCTTCCGCGGGATGGAGCACGTCCGCACCGCGCGTCGTGACGACGAGCTCGCGCAGCGCGCCCGCATGGTCGGCTACGACTTCCAGGAGCTGACGGATCCACGGAACTTCCTCCGCGGCCGTTACTGGGAGTACTGGGCCGAGGCCTTCCGCGACCGCCCCCTCGGCGAGGCCAGCATCCGCATGCAACAGATGCAGATGAAGGGTGTGCAGTACCACGAGGTCGGCCACAGCGTCGGTCTGCGCCACAACTTCGGTGGCAGCTTCGACCGAAACAACTACGGCGACGGCTACTTCAACCTGGTCGTCGGTCAGGGCCTCCAGCTCCCGCGCTACGAGGACTTCGACGCCAACGGCAACGGCTACCTCGAGAACGCCGAGCTGAACGCCTATGGCGAGGCGCTCCGCACGGCCCGCAACGAGC
This sequence comes from Myxococcales bacterium, assembly GCA_019637115.1. Classification (GTDB taxonomy): domain Bacteria; phylum Myxococcota_A; class Polyangia; order Polyangiales; family Houyiibacteriaceae; genus JACKEH01. The sequence continues at coordinate 19,039 of JAHBWH010000131.1, forward strand.
GCGCTCGCCGCGGCGCCCACAACTACATGACCGGGTCCATCATGGACTACAACGGCGACCCGTCGGACTCGATGGGCCTCGGGCGCTACGACATCGCGGCCACGATGTGGAGCCACTTCGGCCTGGTCGAGGCGTACGTCGGCGACCCGCGCGTCGAGCGTCGGCTCAACCCGCTGCTCAACCCGCTCCACGCCTCGCACACGACCGAGCGCGTGTGGTGGCAGACCTACGTGGGTGGCGAGTCCTGCGTCGAGGACACCGACTGCGCGGGTCCGGGCTTCGGTGACCAGCCGGTCTTCCAGCGCTGCGTCAAGCACCCGCGCTACTCGCGCCTGCAGACCGCGTGCGGCGGCGACCGCAACTGCGTCTGCTCGAACTTCGACAAGGACTTCCAGGACTACTTCTTCGGCGCGGCCCCGTACAACAACGACGTGGACGGCGACCGGGTGGTGGACCACTACCCCGTCCGTTACCTCTTCTGCGGCGACGAGCGCGCGAACGACCTCAGCTGGTGCTCGGTCTTCGACGCGGGCGAGTCGTTCACCGAGGCGGTCGACCACTACCGTCGCGACTGGTACGAGCGCTACGCCAACAGCTACAATCGCCGCTTCTTGCGCCGCGGTCCGGCGGTGGCGTCCAGCATTCGCGCCATCATCGACGTCGCGAAGATGTACCAGCACCTCTTCTTCCGGATCTTCTACGAGCCGGGCTTCGAGGCGAACCGCGGTCCGGACAGCGGCCCGATGGGTCTGGACGATCAGCTCGAGGCGGCGACGCAGGGCATGAACTGGCTCATGGAGCTCGTGAACCTCCCGGACGAGGGCTCCTACCGCCTCAACGCGGACCGGAACGTCTACGAGCACGTGAGCGAGAACCAGGTCGCGGGCTCCGACTTCTTCCTCCGCCCGGGCGACGGCTTCGGGATGTGGACGAAGTTCCAGGAGGGTCACCAGGGCTTCTTCCGCGCCGAGCGCGGGGGCGTCTTCTGGGACAAGTTCTACGCCCTCTTCGCCCTCGCCATTCGTGACTGGGGCCTGAGCTTCACGATCGACGAGCGCTTCTTCATCAACTACTACGACCTCTACGCGACGGAGATCACGGAGTTCTTCGGGGGCATCATCCTCGACGATCCCCGCTGGTTCGCCCCGCGCGTGGTCGACGCGGGTGGGGGGAACGTCAACGTCGTCCACATGCAGAACGATCGCGGCCTGCTCTTCGGCAACTGCAACGTGGGTGGCGCTCGCGTCCCCTGCGGTGGCAACCGCGACACCGAGTACCCCGAGCCCGCGCTCGGCGGCACGACGAACACGGTGCTCCGCTCGTGGGCGACCATGCTCGCCCTCGCGCAGTTCGCCGTCTTCTACGACTCGTCGTTCGAGCAGCGCCTCATCATCTTCCGCAAGGGCGATGGCACGGGCCACCAGATCCCGGACGTGCAGCGTGATGGCTCGCCGGCGTGCGCGTACGGCAGCATCCTCGACGCCTCCTCCCCGCACAACGTGGTGGGCGGCGGCGACCCGACCTGCGACTCCGCGGAGGACGCGACCTACGTCGTGTACGACTCGGAGCGCCTCCACACGCCCTACGTGGCCGTGAAGGTGCGCCCGCGCTTCACCTACAACCTCGAGGAGGAGCAGCTCGGCTTCCAGGTGCTCCGCCAGCTCGTGGACCTGCAGGACGATCTGAACCAGGCGATCGCCGACGGCGCCGCGCAGAGCGTGATCGACGCGAAGCGCATCCGCCTCCAGGAGCAGGAGTCGTTCGTCGAGTACATCATCCAGCTGCAGGCGATGTACGGCATCTCGAACTACTTCGGCATCTGACCCCGACCCGGGGATGAGTGAAAGAGCCCGGCTCCGGCCGGGCTTTTTTCATGTGTCTGCGCGGGGGCCGGGAGGCTTGTCCGGGTCCGGGGCGAAACGATTCGGCGGGGAGGGTGGCTCCAACCACGCGGGCGAACCGGTACGCCGAGAAGACCTCGTGGAATGTGAAGGTCACCGCGGATTGCGGCGAGTCAGCCGAGGTGCTGGCGGATCGTTGCCGACGTGCGACGACGCGGTGCGTCGTGAGAGAGCGCCTTTTGTTTTTCGTCTCGGTGATTTAGCGGTGGACGATGCGATCGGGGCGCTATGGTTCGCCCACGCGCTGATCCCTGCCGATCGGCGCTTGAATCCCGCCCGTCCCCTAGCTAGGGTGCGAGCTCAAAGCGTGACTCTGAGGAGAGATACGACGTGGCATCCGGTATCGACGAGCTACGCCAGCAGTATCGCAGGATGCTGGAAATTCGGCGTTTCGAGGAGGAAGCGGCCCGCGCCTATGCGATGGGCAAGATCGGCGGCTTCCTGCACCTCTACATCGGCCAAGAGGCCATCGCGGTAGGCGTCGCGAGCGCGACGCGGGAGGGGGACTACTTCTTCCAGACGTACCGCGACCACGGCATCGCGCTCGCCTTGGGCATGACGCTCGAGGCGGGGATGGCCGAGCTCTTCGGCAAGGACACGGGCTGCTCGCGTGGCCTCGGCGGGTCCATGCACTTCTTCGATCCCGAGGTCGGCTTCTACGGCGGCTGGGGCATCGTCGGCGGCCACGTCGCGGTGGCGGCCGGCGCCGCGTTCCGCTCGAAGTACGTCGGCGACGAGCGCGTGACGGTGTGCTTCTTCGGCGAAGGCGCGACCAACATCGGCGGCTTCCACGAGGGGCTCTCGCTCGCGGGCCTGTGGAAGCTGCCGATCGTCTTCATCTGTGAGAACAACCAATACGCCATGGGAACGCCCATGAGCCGGACCTCGCCGCTCGAGGATCTCACGCTGAAGGCGCAGGGCTACGGGATGGTCGGCGACCGCTTCGAGGGCCACGACGTGAGCGTCGTGAAGGACCGCGTGAAGACGGCGGTCGACCGCGCGCGCAAGGGTGAGGGACCCACCTTCATCGAGATCGAGACGTACCGCTTCCGCGGACACTCGATGAGCGACCCGGCGAAGTACCGGAGCCGCAACGAGCTCGAAGAGCGGAAGAAGAAGGACCCGATCGCCATCGTGCGCCAGCGCCTGCTCGAGGCCGGCGTGAAGGAGCAGGCGCTCCTCGAGCTCGAGGGGGAGGTCGACGACGCGGTCGCCGCGTGCGTGAAGCACGCCGACGAGGCGCCGCCCGCAGAGGAGTCGGTGATGTGGAGCTCGGTGCACGCCCCGACGATGGCGGTCCCCGCCGATCGCCTGCCGCGCGGCGTCGTGCGCGTGGAGGAGGGCTCCGATGCGTGAGATCCGTTATCGGGAGGCCGTCCGCGAGGCGATGCTCGAGGAGATGGAGCGCGACGAGCGCGTCTTCCTCATGGGCGAAGAGGTCGGCCACTACCAAGGGGCCTACAAGGTCAGCGAGGGCTTGCTCGCGCGCTTCGGCGAGAAGCGGGTGATCGACACGCCGATCGCCGAGGCGGGCTTCGCGGGCATCGGCGTCGGCGCCGCGATGACGGGCCTTCGCCCGATCATCGAGTTCATGACCTGGAACTTCAGCTTCGTCGCCTTCGACCAGATCATCAGCAACGCGGCGAAGGCGTCGCAGATGAGCGGCGGGCGGGTGCCGTGCCCGATCGTCTTCCGCGGGCCGAACGGCGCGGCGAAGCAGGTCGCGTCGCAGCACAGCCACAGCGTCGACCCCTTCTACACGAACATCCCGGGCCTCTGGGTCGTGATGCCGTCGACGCCGCGCGACGCGAAGGGGCTGCTCAAGACCGCGATCCGCGAGGACAACCCGGTGATCTTCCTCGAGGGGGAGACGCTCTACAACGTCAAGGGCGAGGTCCCGGACGTCGAGGCCGACGAGGCCATCCCCTTCGGCAAGGCGCGCGTCGCCCGCGAAGGCGACGGCTGCACGATCGTGGCCTGGGGCGCGCCCTACTACGTCGTGCTCGACGCCGCCGAGCGCCTGCGACAGGAGCACGGGCTCGAGTGCGAGGTGGTCGACCCGCGCACGCTCCGCCCGCTCGACATCGAGACGATCGTGGAGAGCGTCAAGAAGACCCACCGCTGCGTCGTCGTGCACGAGCACTGGCCCTACGGCGGGCCCGGCGCGGAGATCGTCGACCAGGTGCAACGCGAGGCGTTCGACTGGCTCGACGCCCCGATCGAGCGCGTCGCGGCGCTCGACGTGCCGATGCCCTATGCCTCGAACCTCGAGACGTTGGTGCTGCCGAACGTCGACCGCGTCATCGAAGCGGTGAAGAGGGCTGCTTACCTCTGAGCGTGTCGCGGCCCCCGCCGCGGACCTGGCGGCCTCGGCCGCACGACCACCCCTCTGCGGCATCGCCCGCGCGACTTGACTCCCGAGCGGCCTCGGCCGCAGAAGTGAACGACATGGCGAAGATCATCGGGCTCCCCAAGCTCTCGCCCACGATGGAGGAGGGCACCCTCGTCGACTGGGCCAAGAAGGTCGGCGACGCGGTCGACGTGGACGACCTCCTCGCGGAGGTCGAGACGGACAAGGCGACGATGGAGTTCCGCTCCTTCGACAAGGGGTACCTGCTCGCCATCTTGGTCGAGCCGGGCGAGACCGTCGCCGCCGACACGCCCGTCGCGATCATGGGCGACGAAGGCGAGGACATCTCGGCGCTGCTCGAGCAGGCGAAGTCTGGCGCGCCGAAGTCTGGCGCGGCCAAGTCGGAGCCGACGGAGTCGAAGGCCGAGCCGAAGGGCTCGAGTGAGGCCGCGGAGCCCGCGAAGGAGGCGAAGCCCGCTCGTTCGTCCAAGCCTGCGCCCGCAGCAAAGAGGGTCGCCGCGGGCGGTCGGCAGATGGCGTCGCCCCTCGTCCGACGCCTCGCGCGCGAGGAGGGCGTCGACCTCGGTCACGTCGAGGGGACGGGCCCCTTCGGGCGCATCGTCAAACGAGATCTCGACGAGTTCCTTGCCTCGGGCGGCGCTCCGGCGTCGAGCGGGGCGGCCTTCGAGCGGCGGCCGCCGCGGGTCGAGAAGGCCTCGCAGATGCGCAAGACGATCGCGCGTCGGCTCGTCGAGTCGAAGCAGAACGTCCCGCACTTCTACCTGACCATCGACCTCGACGCCGCGCCGATGATCTCGGCGCGCGAGCAGATGAACGCGCTCCTCGACGGCGAGAAGGTCAGCTTCAACGACCTGGTCATCAAGGCGTCGGCCATCGCGCTGCGCCGCATCCCGGAGGTGAACGCCTCGTGGATGGACGGCGAGATCCACTACCACCAGGTGGTCGACATGAGCGTCGCCGTCGCGGTCGCCGACGGCCTCGTGACGCCCGTGGTTCGCGACGCCGACCGGCTCGGCGTGCTCGCGATCTCGCGCGAGGTGAAGGACCTCGCCGAGAAGGCGCGGACCAAGAAGCTCAAGCCCGAGGAGATGCAGAACGGGACGTTCAGCATCTCGAACCTCGGCATGTACGGGATCGAGGAGTTCGCGGCGGTGATCAACCCGCCCGAGGGCGCGCTCCTCGCGGTGGGCGCGCTGCGGGACGACGTGGGCGTCGTCGGTGGCGAGGTGCGACCGGTCAAGCGGATGAAGGTCACCCTGAGCTGCGACCACCGCGTGGTGGACGGCGCGCTCGGCGCGCGCTGGCTCGCGGAGCTGAAGAAGCTGCTCGAGAACCCGATGGGGATGCTGCTCTAGTCGCGCCAGCGCCTAGCCCCTGCCCCTGCCCTTGCCCCTGCCCTTGCCCCAGGGTGGCCCCACGTGTCCTTGCCCTGGTTCGCGCAACGGGCGTTGTGTCGGTGCTTTGTTTCGAGCGCGTGACCTGTCCTGGAGATCGGCGCCCACACGCCCACCTCCCCGCGTGGCCCACACGTTCATCTTCGCGCATGGCTCACGGCGGGGGGGGGGACGCCCCC
>JAHBWH010000132.1 GCA_019637115.1 Myxococcales bacterium
CGATCGGATATCCGACCACTTCTCGAGCGCGCCTGACGCCCCCACCCCCCGCCGCCGCATCGGCTACACCACCGTCGCGATCCGCTGCCGCGAGGACGCCGCGCTCCACTACCGCCAGCTCGAGGCCAACTACGAGCGCTCGGGGCTCCCAGGGGACTTCCTCCGCTTCGCCGTCACGGCGCTCTGCCACGTCATGCTCCCGCTCGTCGAGTCCAGCGGCGGCAAGTACCGTGACGTCCACCTCCGCGACCGGCTGCGCTGCTCGAGCCCCGTCTGCGACAGCCGGAACGTGACCTGCCACCACGTCGTCTTCCGCGCGCATCAGGGAGGCGAAGAGCTCGAAAACCTCACGAGCCCTTGCGAGTTCTGCCACCTCGAGGGAGTGCACGGCGGGCGGATCCGCGTGGAGGGCCACGCGCCGGAGCTGCGCTGGGAGATCGGCCGCGACCCGATCCTGGTCGTCGAGGGACGCGAGCTGCGGAGCGTCTGCGGCTGAGCGTCGTTTCTTGGCAACTGGTCGTCGGCGAGGTCGAAGTGCTGCCGAGGTGGTCACATGATGCTCCCCGTCGACATCGAGAACGATCTAACCGTCACCGTGCTCAGTACGCACGACGTGACTCCTCCGGTGGGCGCCCCCGTGAAGGGCGCGCCTTGCGTCGAGGCCCCCGTCGAACAGGGCAACCTGCCCGGGATCGTCGGCCACAAGATGACGCGAATGGTTCGCCACCGTCACAAGCGCATCGTCCAGAAGGGGCACAACGTCGGGGGGTTCATACTCCACGTCTCCGTGCCTCCGCTCAACGTGATGACCCCCGCGCAAGTGATCGGCTCGGCACGCAAGGTGATGTTCACCTCGCGCACGACCAAGATGGAAGGAGCCGAGTTCGCGATCGGCTTCGTGATGAGCAACTGCGCGGACCCGTGTGACCTTCCGGGGTCGGCGTCGGTCACCTGCTGGAGCAACTCGCTCTACGTCTCCTTGGACCTCGACGATCTGCTGCGTGGGGTCGCCCGGTACTTGGTCGGCGTCGCGGTCAGGCTCGGGGTGGGTCGTGCGCTCGCGAAACCGGCGCCCGCATCTCTTCCAGTGGGGGTGAGCAACGAGCTCGCGGCCCGCTCCAAGGTGATGGAGCGGCTCCTCGGCTTCGGGGCCAACCAAGACTTCTGGAAGAACAAGGTCCTGACGGAGCTCCTCGCGAACATGTCAGGCATCCTGCTCGAGGAGGGCCTCGACGCCGACCGTCCGCCCACCGCCGTTCGCTTCACGTCGCCCGTCGCCGGCGTCCTCGGTGTCACCCACGATGGCCGAGAGGTCGGCCTGATCCGCGGGCCCACCATCGTCGAACGTGTCGAGCGGCGCTACTCGGACGATCTCGAGTACTTCGCCACCGTCGAGGGCGCGGAGCCGACCATCCGAAGGCGTGGGTTCGGCGGGGTGCCTGGCTTCGAGATCGTCGACGGTCGAGACGATTCGTGAGCTCAGCGGGCGCGGCGTCGCCAGAGCAGGCCGCCGACGACGAGCAGCCCGAGCGCCGGCGCGCCGCTCGCTTCGCCCGCGCCTGGCGTGACGCAGCCGCAGCCGCCGCGGTCGTCGCGGCAGCGCGCGTCGAAGCCTCCTCGCGGGGTGTGGTCGCACTCGGTGCGTAGCGAGCCGGGGCCGTAGATCGTGCAGATCCCCTCGATGTCGTCCTCTTCGAGCGTGCGCTTGTGCGTCTCGCCCTCGTCGGCGCAAGCCCACATCGTCGCGTCGCGATCGTCGGGCGTGTGCGCGAGCCCGAAGAAATGACCGAGCTCGTGCGTGACGGTGTTCTCGAGGTCGATGCGGCCGTCGGTGCAGCCCTCCTCCGGACAGATGGCCCAATCCCAGTGTTGCTCGTTGATCTCCATGTCCGCGTCGAAGATTTCGCCCGTGCGCGTGCTGAACCACGTGGTCGTGAGCGCGAACGCGCGCGGGTCGTGGCCTCGATCCGTCCAACCGGAGACGAAGCCCATCTGGTTCGCGTTGCCCTCCCCGATCACGTACTCAGTCCGCGAGCAGAGGCCCGGGGCGTCGCGGAAGCGGACGTCGAAACCGATCGGCCGACCTCCGTCGCAGGTGACGCTCGTCCACGTGCGGAAGGATCGCTCGAAGACCGCGATGGACTCCTCGCGGCGGAGGTCTCGGCCGCTGTCCACCCAGACCCACTCCATGCAGGGCCGGGTCCACGCGAGATAGAGCAGCGTGTCGCCCTCGGCGATGTCCGCCTCCGTCACGCAGCGCTGCAGGCAGCCGCCTCCGGGCAGGACGACGTTCGTGCTCTGGCACCAAGCGGCGGCGGGGCGGGCGTCGAGCAAGAGGCCGAGCGACGCGAGGAGGACGAGGACGAGAGCGCGCATCGAAGGGCCCAGTATCGTCGCCCGAGCCCGCGCGTGCCACACGAAGTTCGTGGTCGCTTCTCCTCGATGAGCCAGCCTCGATCAACCGGAGGCCGGCTCGTACCAATCCTCGTGCGGCGACCACTCACCACAGCGGTGGCATTGGGTCTCGGTCCACACACGGCCGCACGCGGGGCAGACGCCGCCCGTCTCGAAGGTGTTCCAAACGCAGAAGCAGATGCAGCACCAGACGTCGCCCGGGCGGGGCTCCCACGCGCACTTCGGACAGCGGAGTCGGCCAGCGCCGCCCTCGTCGCCGAGGCGGGGATCCTTCGTCGGCGCGCCCGGCGTGGGGTCGCGGCCGTCCCGGCGCTTCGCGCGCAGGGGCTCTGGCTCCGCCCACATCCGCTCAGCGCCCCAGCAGGCCGCGCAGGTTGAAGTCGAGCACCGCGAGCGCGACGCGGTCGACGTCATCGGCCAGGCCGCCGCCCTCGTCCATCACGAGCTGCTCCATGAGCTGCTTGATCGTGCCGAGGATGCAGAACGCGGCGACCTCGGTGTCGAGGTCGCGCAGGATGCCCATGCGCTTGCCGTTCTCGAGGGCGTCGCGAAGGTAGAGGTGCACGCTCTGGTAGAACTCGCGGAGCTTCGCGTCGACCTCGGCGTCGAGCCCCACCGCCTCGCGCACGAGGATGGTCGTGAGGGCGCGGTTGTCGACCACGAGGTGCACGATGCGCTGGATCCGGTCGACGAGCTGCTCGGGCACCGGGGGGGCGTTCGCGCCCATGTCGACGCCGACGATGCTCGCTTTGACCTCGTCGAGGAGCTGCTCGAGCAGCTCGAGGAAGATCGCGCTCTTCGACTCGAAGTAGAGGTAGAAGGTGCCGCGCGCGATGCCCGCGGCTTCGATGATGTCCGAGACGTGGGTGTGGTGATAGCCCTTCTCGGCGAAGACGCGCCGCGCCGCGCCGAGGATCGCTCGGCGTCGGCTCTCGCGTTTCTTGGTGGCGCGCTCGGCGCGCCCGTCGCTCTCCATCGGCATCGCCCCGCTCGCTTTCATGTGGCCTCGAGCGAGTCCAGGTAGTGGTCCACGCGCGCGACGATGGCGTTACGCACCTCGTCGATCTTCGCTGGCAGCTCCTCGTCGCTCACGCCCGCGAAGTCGACGGGCTCGTCGATCCAGACGTCGATCTTCTGGAAGGGGCGGATGACGAGCGAGCCCTTGCGCATGGCCGTGTACATGCCCGTGACCGTCGTCGGGACGACCTTGAGGCCGAGGTTCCGCGCCGCGACGAAGATGCCGCTGCGGAAGGGGCCCACGCGGCCGTTGAGGGTGCGCGTGCCCTCCGGGAACGCGAGGATCGAGTGACCTCGCGCGACCTCGTCGCGCATCCCCTGCTCGACCGCCGCGAGGCGCTCGCTCCGCTCGGCGGGGACCGGGATCGTGCCGCGGCTCTTCATGAACCAGCCGTAGACGGGGTAGTCGAAGTGCGAGGCGAGCTCGATGCCCTGCTTGAAGTGCGGGGTCGCCGGGTACATCGAGACGAAGTCGAAGTGGTTGATGTGGTTCTGCGCGAAGACGTATTGCTCGTCGTCTCGCACGGCGGGGTGCACGTGCGCCTCCCAGCGGGACATCGTCGCGGTCTTCACCATGCCATGGCAGAAGACGCGGCTGAGCCCGTCGATCTTCTCGGCGCCGACGAGATAATGCGCCGCGGTCATCACGCTCGTCATCGGCACGATCCACGAGACGCCGGTGGCCCAGCACGCGGCCGAGAGGAGCTTGTCCTTCAGGCCGGGGCGCCAGCCGCGCCAATCGCCGGGCTTGCCCTCGGCGCGCGCGGGGTGGCTTCCGTCGTCGGCGGCGGCCTCGTCGTGGGGTCGGGTACGCTCGCTCTGTTGCGTCGTCATAGCATCACCTCCAACGCGCCGTGCACGACCTCCAGCGAGCGGAGCGCCAAGGGCACGATCTCACCGTCGATCATGCAAGGCTGCTCGCGCGGCTCGAGGAGCTCGACGCGGCGAGCGCGGCGCTGCTCGACGAGCCGATGCTCGACGTGCGTGCCGCGGAAGATCTTGGGGAAGGTGCGCACGAGGTCCGCGCGCCCGATCGCCCCGCAGCGGATCACGTCGAGCTGGCCGTCCGACGGATCCGCGTTCGGCGCCATCATCATCGCGCCGCCCGTGTATTTGCTGTTCGAGAACGAGAGGAACGCCGCCGGCCGCGCGTCGGCGTGCGGGTCGTCGTCGAGGCGTACGACGTCGACGGGGTGCTCGAGGCGCAGGGTCGTGAGCAGGACCGCGGCGACGTAGCCGGCGGCGCCGAGCCCCTTGAAGCGGCGGTTCGTCAGGTCCCCGGCGCTGGCCGTGAAGCCGAGGCCGAGCAGGTTCAGGTAGTGCACGGCGCCCTTCGCGTGGTCGGCGCGCACGACGTCCATCGCGCGGGGCGTCCCGTGCGCGATCCGCCGCGTGGCGTCGTCGAGGGTGCGCACGCCGAAGTCGCGCAAGAACGAGTTGCCGGTGCCGAAGGGCAAGAGCCCGAGGATCGGGCGCTCGTTCGCCTCGGTCGCGGCCGGGAAGAGCCCGTTGATCACCTCGTAGCTCGTGCCGTCGCCTCCGACGGCGAGGAAGCGGCGCCGCCCGGCGCGCCACGCCTCGGCCGCCAGCTGCGTCGCGTGACCGGCGCCCTCGGTGAAGCAGGGCGGGTCGAGCGCCACCCCCATCGTGGCGAGCCTCGCGAGCCCTTCGGCCGCGCGCTCACGGCAGCGCCCGCCGCCGGCGGCGCCGTTCACGATCGTGACGAAGGGCTCGGCGCTCACGCGCTCACCTCCGCCGGCGCGTCGAGCTCGAGCGAGATCAGCGCGTCGCGCCCGACGGCCTCGCGGATCTGCGCGGCGAGCTCCGCGCGCTTCACCTTCATCGACGCCGTGCGCGGCAGGTCCTCGTCCCACGGCAGCACGGCGACGAGCCGCTTGTAGTCCGCGAGCTTCAGGTTGCGTCGCCGGACCTCGGGCAGGAGCGCGGCGGCGTCCTGCCCGCGCGTCGTCGGGCGGACCAACGCGAAGAGGCCCTCGTCCTCGAGCCGCGTGCCCGGCCAGACGTAGCCCGACGCGAAGACCACGAGGTCCTCGCAGGGGACGCCCTCGAAGGCGCTCTCGACGTCCTCGGGATAGACGTTCTTGCCGCCCGCCGTGACGATCATGTTCTTGCTGCGCCCTACCAGGTGCAGGTGCCCGCTCGGATCGAGCCAGCCGAGGTCGCCGGTGCGCAGCCAGCCGTCCTGCAGCACCTCGGCGGTCTGCTCGGGGTCGTCGAGGTAGCCCGCGAAGACGGTCCGGCTCTTCACCCAGACCTCGCCGACGCCGCGCTCGTCCGCGCCGCGGATCTCGAGCTCGACACCCTCGAGCGGCTTGCCCACCGAGTCCGCGCGGAAGGGCTTGAGGTCGTTCACCGTGAGGACCGTGCAGGCCTCGGTGAGGCCGTAGCCGATCACGACGGGCACGCCGAGGTCGTAGAAGCGCTGCGCGCGCTCGCGCGGCGTGAACGCGCCGCCGATGAAGAGCACGCGCAGGTCGGGGCCGATCGCGTCGTGGATGGGCCTCAGCAGCCGACGGCTGAGCCACCGGCGCGGGCGGTCGAGCGTGAGCGAGGCGTTGAGCTGGCGGAGGCCCTCGACGACGTGCTCGGCGAGCTCTCCGCGTTCGTCGAGGCGCTCGTCGAGCGTGCGCTCGAAGGCCTCGAGGATGAGCGGCACGATGGCCATGTGCGTGATGCCCTGCTCCTGCATCACCCAGCGGATCTGCTCGGGCCTCAGGGTCCGCTGGTGCACCACCGTCGCGCCGCACGCGAACGCGCCGATGAAGCCGCACATGAAGTCGATCGCGTGGTTCGTCGGCAGGACGCTGAAGTAGCGGTCGCCTACCTCGAAGGGGTAGAGCTTCAGGAGCGTGCGGTACTGCTCGAGGTAGTTGTCGTGCGTCAGCATGCAGCCCTTGGGGCTGCCGCCGGTGCCGGAGCTGTAGACGAGGGTCGCCTGATCGCCGCGCGCGCGGGGCACGAAGGTGGGCGCGCCGGAGGTCTCGATCGCGTGCTCCCAGCGCTCGAAGGTCGAGGCGCCGCTCGCGGGGAGGGTCGCGCTCGGCGGGAGCTCGGAGACGAGCACGAGCGGGATCTCGAGCTCTCCGCGCTCGACGCGCTTCAGATCGCGCCACTCCGCGTACTCCGTGACGAGCACCTTCGGCCGGCAGTGCGCGAGCAGCGCCTCGTGCTCCTCGCCCGTGAGCTTGTAGTCGAGCGGGACCAGGACGGCGCCCCGGAAGAGGGCCGCGTAGGCGCTGAGCAACCAACGGGATTGGTTGCTCATCAGGATCGCGACGCGATCCCCCGCCCCGACGCCGGCCTCCTCGAGGCGGCGCGCGAGCCGCTCGGCGACGCGCTTGGCCTCGAGGTAGCTCAGGCGGAGCTTCTCCTTCTTGCGGTCGAGCTCGATCAGCGCCGTCTCGCTCTTGTACTGGATGAGCGCGTCGCGGAGGAGCTCGCCGAGGGAGTCGTATCGTTCGGGAGGGATCATGGGGGTTCTGTGACGGGGCGTCGGGTCAGAGGCGCGGCTCGATGACCTCGGCGAGCTTGGCGAGCGTGTTGACGCCCTGCAGCTCGTAGTCGGGGATCTCGATGTCGAACTCCTCTTCGAGGTCGGTCATCAGCTCCATCGCCTGGAAGGAGTCGATGCCGAGCTTCTCGAAGAAGTCGTCGGTGGCCGAGAGGGTGCTGGCGTCGCGTTCGAAGCGCTTGGCGGCCAGCTCGATGAGGCGGTTTTGGAGGGCGTCGCGGGTCATGGGGCTTGGGGGGGCGCTGTCGGCGGGGGGCGGTCGGCGGGCGGAGGGTGGAGGCGCGCGGCGGAGAGTGGGCGCGGAGAGGGGAGCGGAGCTCGTCGGAGAGGTCGGGAGCGGGGTGATTGGAGGGAGCTTGGGGTGGCAGGGGCCCTGTGGGCAGGTGACCTGCTTCCGCTTCTTCTCTACGGCAGGTAGGGGCGGACGTCCGTGGACTCTACGAATTTGCGCAGCGCGGCCTCGACCACCGGGCTGCCGATCATCTCGACGAAGAGATCTTTCTCGCGCGCGAGGGCTTCGCGGGGGAGGGGTTTGGTGAACGCCTTGGCGCGGGCCGTCGTCTCGAGGTCGAAGCGGCACGCCTGCTCGGCGACCTTGCGGGCGATCTCGAGGGCGCTCCCCCGGGGCACGACCTGCGAGACGAGCCCGACCTCGTGCGCGCGCGACGCGTTCATCGAGCGCCCCGTCAGGAGCAGGTCGCGCACGACCGCGTTGCCGAGGTCGCGCCGAAGCCGCGGGATGCCGCCGAAGCCCGGCACGAGCCCGAGGCGGAGCTCCGGGAAGGCGAAGCGCGCGCTCTTGTCGGCGACGAGCACGTCGCAGGTGAGGGCGAGCTCGAAGCCTCCGCCGAAGCAGAAGCCGTGCACCGCGCCCACCGTCGTCAGCGGCGCCATGTCGAGCGTGTCGAAGACGGCGTGGATGCGGTCGACGAAGCCGCGCACCTCGTGCGCGATGGCGAGCTGCCCGAGCGCCCGACCGATCGGGCCTGCGCCCGCCGCCGCCGCCCGCCGCTCGATCAACGCCGCGTAGAGCTCGCGGAGGTCGGCCCCCGCGCAGAAGCCCTTGGGGACCGTGGAGTGCAGGAGCAGCGCCTTGGCGCCGCCGGCGCCGCCACGCACGAAGGTCGCGAGCGCCTCGAGCTCGGCGAGCGCGGTCGTGCCGATCTCGTTGCAGGGCGCGCGGTGCAGCTCGACCTCGAGGTGCGCGCCCGCGGCGTTGGGGACGAGCGCCCAGCGGAGCGCGCGGCCCTCGAACGAGGGGCCTGGATCGGGCACCCGCACGGCCGGGCGCGGCCCCGCCGCGGGCAGCGCGACGCCGACGCGCGCGAGCTCGCGCTGCGCGGCGCGGAAGACGCGCGAGCCGACGAGGCGGGCCTGCCACGCGCCGAGGCGTGTCGTCGCCGGCACCACGTTCGGCGTCGCCTCCGCGCGCTCCGCTCGCAGGCCACGGCTCGGCTGCTCTCCGCTCGGCGTCTCGTTGCCCGACATCGCTCCGACCTCGCTCATGAGCGTGCCTCCGCGCGGGGCTTCGCCCCTTCGGCCGAGTGCGCGACCTCGACCAGCGACGCAGGGCGCTCCGATGCGCGGCGCGCCTCGACGCGCCCGACGAGGGCCCGCACGGCCGGTGGCAGCGCGGGAAGGTGATCCCACGGGTCCCCGTGCTCGCCGAGCTCGGGGCGGAACGGCAGCTCGGGGTGCCGCGCACGCACGTAGTCGACGAGCACCATGCCCATCTCGCCCATGCGGACGAGGTTGTCGTAGACGCAGGCGTCGATGCCCTCGCGGATCGCGTCCGCGTCGCGCACGAGCCGCTCGAGCGTCGCGAAGAGCGCGTCCTCCAGATCGGGCTGGTCGCACTCGAGCGCCAGCTCCGGCGTCCGCCGATCCTTCATGAGGTTGCGGATGCGCTCGTCCATCGTCACGCCGGCGCTCACGACGCCGCCCGCCATCGTCATCACGATCGCGTGGTAGCGGCTCGACACCATATAGGTCGCTTGGCGCATCGCCGAGACCATCGCGTACATGTCGTGATCGTCGCTGACGACGACGGGGAAGCCTCGCTCGCCCGAGGGGAGCGTCGGCACGGGCAGCCCGCGCGCCTCGAGCTTCTGCACGAGCTTCTCGCTCAGCGCCTCGCCCGCGCGCCGGTCGAGCTGCTCGCTGCCGAACATCACGGGGAAGACCTCGTGCGACTCCAGGAAGCGCGCGACCGCGTTCGCCCACGCCTCGAGGTAGGCGTCTTGTTGGTCGTCGACCTCCGCGCCGCCGCGGTGGAAGTAGACGCTGCCGTAGTGCAGCTCGGCGTCGAGGTCACCGACCGCGCGCAGCACGGCGCGCGGGACGTTCGGCGTGACGGGCCACCAGAAGGGGTTGATGGGGCAGAGCGCGAGCACGGGCGTCGCGCCGTCCCAGCCAGCGTCCACGAGGATCTTCCGGCCGACCTCCGCGGGCGCGGGGTCGAAGGTCCACGCGGTGTCGGTCCCCGAGCGCGAGGCGACGCCGAGCTCGGCGAGCACCTCCTTCGAGGCCTCGTTGCGCGCGATGATCAGCGCGTCCTGGCAGTAGCGGCGCACCAGGTCTGCGAGCGGGCGGTCCATGCCGCCTGCCTCGCCGCCGTAGCCCACCGCGATCTTGCCCTCGACCGAGGCCAGGCCGAGCGAGCCCACCATCATCGCCGAGAGCGCGTTGGCGAACTTGCTCTTGAACATCGAGCCCTCGCACGCGATCACCGCGTGCTGCTCGTGGATCGTGTCGTAGAGGAACTTCGGGAAGAGCTTGGGGATGTGGAGCTGCCGGACGGTGCGGAAGTAGCCGCGCGTCAGCTCGGGGTCGATCGTGAAGATGCTCAGCTCGACGTGCTCGTCGCCGAAGAGGTGCCGGAACTGGCGGATCATCTCCTCGACGCGCACGTCGGCGCCGGTGTTGCGGGTGCCGCTGTAGCCCGCGAGCAGCACCTTCAGCGGCTGGCCGGGCTCCCATTGGGCGCCGGGATCGAGCGCGTAGCGGCTCGCCGCGAGCTCGATGGTCGCGCTGGTCGCGAGCATGATCGCGCGGTCGGCGTCGATCGCGTCGCGCACTCGCTCACCCGTCAGGGTGAGCACGCGCCTGGCGACCCCGAGGAGCGACTCCGCGTCGCGGGCCTCGACCTTGGCGCGCAGCTCGTCGACGAAGCCGCGCATCTCGGCCCAGCTCTTCGGCAGGACCTCGAGCGGGCCTTCCCCCCCAGCCGGCGTCCCGGCCGTCAGCGCGGCGGCGGGGCGCTTGGCGGGGTCGGTCGTCGGCCGCCAGAAGCGCGGCTTCTTCGGCGCCTCGCTCACGCGCTGATCTCCCCTCCGACGTTCACGCGCGCCGGGCGCTCCGGGAGCGGCGCGTAGTCGAAGCGGTACTTCTGCTCGCGGCACCACTCCGCGAAGGCGGGGCCGTACTCGAGGAAGCTGACCGGCTTGCGGCCGATCGCCTCGGACGCGCGCTCGTTCACGAAGACGGTGTCGAAGGTGATGTAAGGCAGGAAGACCTTGAAGAGGCTGCCGATGTAGGTGAGCGCGTTGCGCTGGGGCAGGCCGGCGATGAGGTCGAAGGCCGTCTGCGTCGCGCCGAGCAGGCCCGGGACCATGACCGGAGGCCGACGGCCCGCGCCCGCCATCGCCTGCGCGATGTCTTTCGCGACGGGCGACGCCTCGCCCGCGCTGAGGTGGTAGATGCCGTGCTTCGCCTTCGCGTCGTCGCGGAAGATCTCGAACATCGCCCGGCCGACCCAGTCGGCGTTCACGATGTCGACCCGCGCCGTCGGGCGGATGGGGAAGGCCGGCAGGTCGAAGACGGTGTTGAACGCCTGCACCATCTCGAACTGCGTGGTGCGCGGGTGGCGCGAGTCGCCCATCACGGTCGACGGCCGGAAGATGGTCGTCGGCACGTCCGGCAAGAGCTCGGCGACCATGTGCTCGCAGAACTTCTTGGTGCGCGCGTAGGGATCGTAGTCGCTGCGATCCCAGTCGAGGGCCTCGTCCTCGCGGAGCGTCTCGCTCCAGCGCTTGCCGGCGATCGCCGTCGTCGAGACGTTGGCGAAGCGGCGCAGGCCGTGGTGGTCCTGCGCGGCGCGGGCGAGCTGGATCATGCTCAGCGTGCCCTTGAGGTTGTGGTTGAGGCACGCCTTCTCGCTCTTGCGGTTGAGCGACGCGGCGATGTGCAGGATCGATTCGCTCTCGGTGGCGACGCGGTGCCAGGTCGCGTCGTCCATGCCGAGCTTGGGGGAAGCGAGGTCGCCGCTGACGATCTCCATGCGCCCCTCGAGCTCCCAGAAGGTCTCCGCGCTCATGTGGAGCTGCAGCGCCTTCCAGAGCTTCTCGAGGCCGTCGGCGCGGCTCTTGGCGCGGGTCAGCACCAGCAGCTTCGCGCTCGTCTCCCGCAGGTAGAGGTCGAGCACGTAGGAGCCCAGGAATCCCGTCGCGCCGGTGATGAATACGGTCTCGGTCATGGAAGCCTCGAGCCAGCCGCGTCCCGCGGCGGTGTCGTCGTGTCGTCGTGCCGCGTCCCGCGGCGGTCAGGCCGTGGCGCGCATGCGCCGCGGGTCGGCCGGCAGGTCGCTCTTCTTGGTGCGGAAGCCGTCGGCGCTCGGCACCTCGGCCGACGCCGGCTCCGCCAGCTCGACCGCCATCGGCGGATCCTCGTGGACCTTCTCGCCGCGGAGCACGGGGAGACACCACGTGTCGAGGCCCGGCACCTGCACCTCGACCCAATAGCGCCGCCAGCAGATCTCCGGCACGTCGAAGCCGAAGAGCGCGCGCTCCTCGTCGTCGAGCCGCTCGCTCGCGCGCTGCAGGTTCGCGGTGCGGAAGGTGTAGTCGTGGTCCCAGATGAAGGGCCGGAACTGCCGCAGCATCTCGTCGACCGTACCGAGCCTCCGGTCGGTCGTGCGGCACTTCATCGAGAAGGAGCGGAGCTCGGCCTCGAGCTTCTCACCGTCGACCTTCTCGTAGAGCGCGGCCGGCACGACCCGCGCGAGCTCGAAGTCTTTGAGGAAGTTGCGCGTCGCCCGGGCGGCCTCTCGCAAGCGTCGGTACCCGAGGATCTGTTCATCGTCGATGTAGTCGAGGCATTGCGTGTCGAGCCGCGCGACCACGTTCTTCTCCCACCAGCTCGCGTCCTCGCGCTTCTGCGTGAGCCGGCGCAGCGCGATCGACGTGAGGTCCGCCGCGCGTTCGAAGTGCAGCGGGTTCAGGTCGCCGCTCGCGCATTGGTAGATCGGCTCGGCCTCGTCGCGCAGCGCCGCCGCGACCGTCACCATCATCGAGCGCGCGACCGTGTCGACCGGCACGATGTCGAAGGTCAGCGTCTTCTTCGCCGGCAGCCGCTGGAAC
Source organism: Myxococcales bacterium (assembly GCA_019637115.1). GTDB lineage: Bacteria > Myxococcota_A > Polyangia > Polyangiales > Houyiibacteriaceae > JACKEH01. Next base: position 12,322 of record JAHBWH010000132.1, read on the forward strand.
GCGGTCGAGAGGAGCCAGACGAGCGGGCCCGAGGTGTTGATGCCCTCGTTCCAGCCAGGGAAGGGGTAGCTGCGCGCGCACTCGACGATCGCGGGGCGGAAGGTCGTCGTGTGGATGTCGCGCCGGTCTTCGAGCAGGTGCTCGGAGAGCGCCTTCGAGTAGGTGTAGACGTTCGGCCAGCCGAGGGCGCGGGCGCGGGCCATCGCGAGGTCGAGGCGCTGCTTCTTCGTCTCGCAGGCCGCGAGCTCGCGCTCGATCGTCGCGAGCTCTTCTTCGGGGTCGAAGCGCACACCCGTTGGCGAGACCCCGCGCACCAGGGACTCCTCGACCGGGCCGCTCCGCATGCCAGCGACGTACGTCGTCGACACGTGCACGTAGCGCTTGCTCGGCGTGAGCGCGGCCAGGTCGGCGGCGTGGCGGGCGCCGTGGACGTTCGCGTCGAGCGCCTGCTGCGGGTCGGGCTCGAAGTCGGTCAGGCCCGCGAAGTGGACGACGGCGTCGACGTCGCTCATCAGCGCGCGCGCCTCCTCGCAGGAGAAGCCGCAGAGCGGCGCGGTCAGCCGCGCCTCGACGACGTTCACCTTCTTGGCGACGAGCGCGCGCAGCCCCGCGCCGTGCTTCGCCCGCAGCGGCCGGAAGGCCGGGTTGCGCTCGACGATGCGCTCGAAGCGCGCGCGCGCGTCCTCGCCCTTCTTCGGGCGGATGACGACCGTCACGCGCCCGACCTCCTCGACGTGGTCGAGGAGCATCCCGAGCCACACCTTGCCGAGGAAGCCGGTCACGCCCGTCACGAAGAGGTGCTTGCCGGCGAAGGCCTCTCGCACGCCGCGCGCGCGAAGAGGTCGAACCCCCGTCGACTTCACCGAGATCCCGTCACGTCCGTCGGGACCGTGCCCGCCCTGGCCGTTGTGCCCGTTGTGCCCGTTGTGCCCGTTCTTCACGTCGAATCGTCTCCGTACGGCGGGGATTCCAAAGCAGAGAAGCCAAACAAAGAGGGGAGAGCGCTGGCTACTTCTCGACGACTGGCCAGTCGTGATCGCGCGCGAGGCGCCGGAGCTGCCGGTCGGGGTTGACGACGCACGGTTGCCCGATGGCGCTCAGGAGCAGGCTGTCGGCGGCGCTGGCGCCGTACGCCCACGAGTCGGCCAGGTCGATGCCGTTCTCGGACGCGAACGCGCGCGCCCACTGGCCGGCGACGTTGCCGCCGATGACCGGATCCTCGAGGCGACCGGTCGCCTTGTGCTTGCGGAGCTCGAGGCGGTTGCAGACCACGTCGTCGGCGCCCAGCTGTTCGGCCAGCGGGCCGATGATGAGATCGACGTTGTCGCTGATGAGCACGACGCGGCGGCCCTGCTTCTTCGCTTGCTTCACGAGCTCGGCGCCGACCTCGAGGACCTCGTCGCGGACGTACTTCTCGAAGTACTCCTCGCAGAGGAGCACCAGCCGGTCCTCGCTCATCCCGCGCAGGCCCATCCAGGTCATGCGCGTCGCGGTGGCGCCGGTCTGCAGCTCGCCGACCATGCGCAGGGGCGCGGCCAGGGCGACGTTGCCGAGCCGCGCGAAGCGCTCGCCGAGCCCCTGCGCGTTGGAGGCGAGCCAGGCGGCCGCCGCGAGGGCGGAGCGCTCGGTCAGGGTCCCTTCGACCCGGAAGAAGGCGGCGGTCTGCGTCATATGCGTCGTGGAGGGATCGAAAACGTGTCCCCGGCGTCACGATTAGACTGACATGTCAGTTTTGTCGGCGCGGCGAGCGCGGGTTGTAGCGCGAGTAGACTGGCGTGTCAGTCAATTTGCTGGGCTTCGCCTGACTTCGACGAAAAGCGTCATGTTTTCGTGCCATTGCGAACGGCATTCGGTCGCCGGCAGAGGGGCAGGGCTGGCGGATCGGCGCGCCCAGGCCCATGTGCGGGCCATGACTACGCTCCACGATTTCACGCTGCGCACCCTCGACGGCGAAGAGCGAGGGCTCGACGCCTACGCCGGGAAGGTCGTGCTCATCGTCAACGTCGCCTCCGAGTGCGGGCTCACGCCACAATATGAGGGCCTCGAAGAGCTCCACCGGGCGTATGGCGATCGCGGGCTCGTCGTGCTTGGCGTGCCCTGCAACCAGTTCGGCGGCCAGGAGCCGGGCGACGAGGCCACCATCAAGGCGTTCTGCACGACCCGCTACGACGTCACCTTCCCGATGTCCTCGAAGCTCGACGTCAACGGGCCGGGGCGCCACCCACTCTACCAGTGGCTGACGGCTGAGCCGACCGAGCCCGACGGTCCGGGCGACGTGCAGTGGAACTTCGGTAAGTTCCTCGTCGGCAAAGACGGCGCGGTGCTCGCACGCTTTGCGCCGACGACGACGCCGACCTCGGAGAAGGTCGTCCGGGCGATCGAGGCGGCGCTCGCCGCGTAGCGGTCGGTTGCATCGCTCGCGGACCGCTCCCGCTCGCGGAGGGCGGGTCGCTGGCGCGCTTGCTGCACCGACCGAAGCCCTCGAGTCCTCGCGCGATGCCTCGGTGTCGTGGAGCGCGCGCGGACGAGGAGGGGAACGTCATGTCGGGCGAGACGATCAAGCAGAAGCTCTCCGAGGCCGCGAAGGCCGTCGGCGATGCCGTCGAGGCGATGGTCGAGAAGGGCAAGCACGCCCTCGAGCACGCAGGAGAGAAGGTCGAGCGCGTCGCCGAAGAGGCCAAGTCGGACGCACGTGAGGGCCTCGAGGCCGTGAGCGAGAAGGTCGAAGAGGTCGCCGATGACGCGGAGGCGAAGCTCCGCAAGGCAGGGCACTCCGCGAAGGGGGCGGTGCTGAAGGGCCAGCACGGGGCCGAGGAGGCCTCGATGAAGGCGAAGCACGGGGCCGAGGGCGCCTCGATGAAGGCGAAGCACGCGGCCGAGGGCGCGGCGATGAAAGCCAAGCAGAAGCTCGAGGACACGACGCGGAAGGCGAAGCAGGCCGCGGAGGACATCACGCACCGCATGAAGTGAGGAACATCCCAACCCTCCCGTGACAGGGACGGGTCGCTGCCACTTCGTCGGTCGCAGGACGCGACTTTTCATGACGACGGAGAACTCGATTCGCGTATGCTCCAGCTCGTGCCGGTTGCGCTCGACACCTCGGAGTTCCCGCTCGTCCGCTGGGCGGTTGCGGGGCGGATGACCGTCGCCGACGTCGACGAGCTGCGCGAGCGCTACCTCCAAGAGGTCCTCGTGCACGCCGAGCGCTTCGTACAGCTCTGGGACCTCTCGAGCGCGTTGCCGCCCGATCCGCGCGTACGTCACGCGATGGTCGAACTGTCGACGGGTCCGTTGCAGGCGCACGAGCGTCGCTTCCTCGTCGCGGAGGCGTGGGTCGCGACCACGTGGCTCGTCCGCGGCGCCCTCTCCGCCGTGAAGCTGATCACTCGTCCGTCCTACCTCTGCCGCATCGTCGGCACCCTGGACGAGGCCGAGCACTTCGTACACCGGCACCACCCGCTGCACCCGCGGCGCCTGTCGAGCAAGCCGCCCGAGCCGACGAGCCCTCCTCGGTGATCGCGATGCGCGAGGCCTGCGCGTGGGCCGAGCTGGATTCCGTACGAGCACGAGCCGGTGGCGGCGCTCCGGCAATCGGCACGAGCAAGCCCAGGGGTCTCTCGCCAGCCTCTTTCCATGGAGCCTCGTCGCGCGCCGGGCGCAGCGTCGTCCGCCAGGTTGCCTCGCGACGGCCTCCGTCAGCGGAGCCTCGCCGCGCACTGGGCGGCGCGTCGCCCGATCGCCGACGCGAGCGGGTCGAGGATCGGGCTCGTGAGTCCTTCGGCCCGAAGCTCTTCGCGGAGCGTGGGCGCGTGCTGCTCGACGGCCTCCGCGAGCGCGCGAAAGCGCGCGACCGTCGCAGCTTCGTCGAGGCGCAGCTCGCTCGCGAGCTTCGCGACGTGACGCGCATGGATCGCGTGCATGCCGTACTCGCCGCCGATGCTCATCGCGAGCTTCAGCTTCCGCGGTTGCAGCCGCGGATAGGGGAGGGCGCTCGCCACGTCGTAGAGCGGCGCGAGCCGGACCGATCCGCCACCCGCGTGCAGCAGCGAGTAGTTCTTCGCGTGCGCGTCGGTCCCGCCGAGGATCCAGTGGAACGCGAGCGCGTCGACGAACGCCGCCGCGTCGTCGGACGCGCGCGCGCTCGCCGCGCGGATGAGCTGGACGATCGCCAGAGGTGTCGGCCCGCCTTCGTTCTGGTACTTGCGCGCTGGGTGCACCCCCAGCGCCTGGCAGAGGTCCTCCTGATGCAGTCGCAGGATCGGACGTGCTTCGGCGAGGCGCGCGAGAGCCGTCGACCTCGCGGCGTGTTCGGCAGCGCGGGCCGCGGCCGAGGGGTCCTCCACGTTCGCCGCTTCCGCCGCGGCGAGCGCGGTGCTCGACGCTGCCAGCGCGGCCGTCCACGCGCGATCGTAGCGCTCGACGACGATCGCGGTCTCGTCGCCGAAGCGGAGCACCTCAGAGCGCGCGACGGCGAAGCCGACCCGCTGCGCGAGTCGCAAGCAGAAGTGCTCGTTCTCGGCGAACCCATCGAGATCCGCGCTCGGCGGCTTGAGGATATGCGTCGTGGGTGTGCGGCCGTGCGGCACGCCCCAGCGAGCGCCCTCGCGGTAGAGCGCGATCTTCGGCTGCGCGCCAGCGAGGCTGAACTGTCCGCGGTCGCGTGCCGCCCGCGTTCGGCTCGGGTCGATTCGGATCGCCGCGAGGCGCTGCTCGACCTGTCTTGCCGAGAGCCACTGCACCCCTCCCGCGTCGTCGCGCAGGCTCGGGTAGCGCTCCGGCGAGACGAGCTGGAACGCCCCCGGACAGTCTTCGCCGACGTGCGCGAGCAGCCGGAACGCGTTGCGCGACGACACCTGGAACTGCCGACCCCAGCGCTCTAGCACCAGCTCGTTGTCCGGGAGCAGGCCCCACAGGAACGCGTCGACCCGCGGGTGGTCGTGCTCGCGCTTGGACAGCGGGAGCGAGAGGGAGAGCGCGATCGCCGCAGGCGACCGCCGCCAGGTGTCCTCGTAGCGCAGCGTCGTGCGTCCCGCGGACTGCTCGAGCGTGCCCGCGACTGCGCCGCCGTCGTGCACGAGCAGCAGCGTCGACGGGGCGTTGACGCGCGATCTCATCGGGCCTTCTTCCGATCGCGCGCCTTCGGCTCGGCGTCCGTTCTCGTCGAGGCGCCCGCGGTCCCGCGGCCAACGTTTGGCGCGCTCAGCGCAGGGGTGCGGGCGCGGGCTAGGACCGCGTCGAGGTCGATCACCGGGTGTCCCGCGGCGAGCGCAGGCGTCGTGCTCGTCTCGACGCGGAGCGACAAGCCGACCGCGGTCACCGCGCGCAGCACCAAGCCGAGCGCGAGCGTGGACTTGCCACGCTCGAGGTCCACGACCCACTGGCGACTCGCGCCTATCGCTTGCGCCAGCTGCGCCTGCGTCATCCCACGGGCGAGCCGTTGTTCACGGATGAGCGAACCGACGTCCTCCGGGGTGCGCGCCAACATCCGCCCACACTAGCACGTGTCGCCGTTCGACGACACACACGCCAGCGTCGCCGTTCGACGACATGCACGCCAGTGTCGCCGTTCGACGACATGCACGCCGGTGTCGCCGTTCGACGACACGAATGAGGTGTCGCCGTTGGACGACATCGAGATGGGTATCTCTGGCCAGCGTCGCCGCTCTGGGCCAGCTCCTCGGGGAGTCACGCCACGGTGGGCTTCGGCTTGAAGCCCGCGGCGACGAGGCTCCGGCGCAGCGGGTGGTCCTCGTCGCGCAGCAGCGTGAGCGTCGCGCGGTAACCGTCCTCGAGGATGGCGCGGCGCGCCGCGAAGTTCATCGGTGAGTGCATGAACATCGTCGCGTTGCTGCGATCGGGCTCGATCAGGTGGATGTCCACCTCGGGGTGCGCGTCGCGATACGCGGCGAGCCCCTTCTGCAGGCGCGCTTCGGTGACGATGCGCCAGCTCTGCGAGTAGACCCAGAGCAGGCCCTTGTCGCGGACGCGCTTGCGTTGCCCGTGGCCCGTGGGCACCTCGCGCTGCAGGGGATCGACCTTGAGCGGCACCATCGGGTTGACGATGAGCACCGTGTCGCAGCCCTGCGCGACGGCGACGTCCGCGTGACCCGCCTCGCCAGGGCTCCCACCGACGAAGTCGCGGCCATCGATGCGGACGGGCGCGAAGAGGATCGGGCTCGCCATCGACGCGGCGATCGCCTTGGCGATCGGCACGTGCTCGAGATCGCCACCGAGGCCGAAGGTCACGCGCGCGCCGTCGTCGAGGTCGTTGGCGACGAGCAGCAGGCGGCGCGGCATCTCGGGGAAGGCCTTCGGGAGTCCGCGGCGCACGAGGAAGTCGAAGAAGAACTGCTCGAAGGGATCGGTCGTGAAGAGGCCCGCGGGCAGAGAGTCCCAGAAGCGATCCACCTCGTTCCAGACGTCCACCGCGAGCGGCTTGGAGGTGACGGAGCCGAGCATGCGCCGCACCGCCCCGACCACCGAGAAGGCGGCCCGCTGCAGCTCCTTGGGGTCGAGGCGCACGAGGTGCTGCCGCTGCAGCGGGAAGAAGTCGTCCATCGGGTCGAGCAGCGCGCGGTACATGCGCTGCGCAGAGATCCCCGCCGCGAGCCCCGTCGCGACGACGCTCCCCGAGGCGGCGCCGACGTAGACGTCGAAGTCGTTCGCGCTGAAGTCCTCGAACGCCTCCTCGAGGGCGGCCATCACGCCGACCTCGTACATCGCGCCCGTGATGCCGCCGCCTGCCAGACAGAGCCCGAGGTGTCGGTTCGTCACGCGCTCGTTGTAGCACCTCGGCGCGACGCGCGATGGGGTCTTCGGGCCGAGGTCCGCTTGCGACCGAGTCCGATGACCGTGTCCGATGACCGCGATGACCGAGTCCGATGACCGAGTCCGATGACCGAGTCCGATGACCGAGTCCGATGACCGAGTCCGATGACCGAGTCCGATGACCGTGTCCGATGACCGAGTCCGATGACCGTGTCCTGTCCGATGACCGTGTCCGGTGACCGTGTCCGGTGACGAGTCTGATGACGGGGTCTGATGAGCGCGTCCGATGACCGAGGCCGATGTCCGCGTTCGACGGCCGCGTCCGAGAGCGGGCACGCGCAGACGAGCGCCTGTGGTGGCCACGTGGGCCGCAGACGAGACGTGTGTTAGAGCCTCGGATCGTGTTTGGCCTCCGATCGCTCTTGGTGCTCTTCGGCCTCTTCGGTCTCTGCGTGGGGTGCGACGCGACCCCGCGGCCGCTGCCCGCGAGCGCGGCCGAGGGGGACGACCGGGCACAGGCCGACGACGGAGCGGGCAGTGATGAACGGTCGGGTGGTGATGAGGGTGCGCGCGACGAGGACGTCGTGCGTGCGCCCTGGGGCGGCCTGCAGATCGCGGAGCGCGGGCGGGGCGAGCTCGCGGTCGTGCTCCTGCACGGCTACGGCGTCCGCGGCGACGACCTGCTGGGCTTCGCCAATCGCCTCGCCGAAGAGATCCCTGCGCTCTTCATCGTGCCCGCGGCGCCGATCCTCCAGCGGCGCGGGGCGGGGCGCGCGTGGTTCGAGCCGCCGCTCTCGCTGCACGAGCGAGAGGCGGATCGGCGGCGCGCCGAGCAGGACATCCGCCGCTCGCGCGCGCGCCTCGAGGGGGTGCTCGCGACGCTCGAGGGGCGAGGCTTCGACCGCTCCGCGATCGTCGTCGCGGGCTTCTCGCAGGGCGCGATGATGAGCCTCGACCTCGCGCTCCACACCGAGCCGGCGATCGGCGGCGTGGGCTTCTTGAGCGGCGGGCCGTTGCCGGGGTGGCCGCTCGAGCGGGCGAGGGACCTGCGGGTGTTGGTCGCGCACGGTCGCGGCGACGAGATCCTACCCTTCCGCGACGCCGCGACGTTGCGCGAGCAGCTCGCGGGTGCGGGGGCGGAGGTCGACTTCCTCGCCTTCGACGGCGGACACGCGGTCCCGACCGAGGTCCAGGATCGCCTCGTCGCCTGGCTGCGCGCGCGAACCTCTCCCTGAGTGGGTCGCTGCCCCTCGAGCGCGTGCGTCAACACCGAGCAGCGCGCGGCCCCGCCCGTGGCTTCAGTCCCGATAGAAGACCAGCTGCCCGCGACACGACGCGGGGATCTCCTCCTGCAGCGTGGCGCAGGGGTAGGTATCGAGCTCGGGCAAGCACGCGCGTCGGAGCTCGTCCTCGTCCCGAATCCGGACGATGTTCCGACAGCCCCGCCCGAGCGTGGCGCCCTCTTCGATCTCCTCCTCGGCGGTCACCCGGTCCGCTGGGTCGAAGAATCCGCAGCGCTCGAAGGCATCGACCAACGCCGTGACGGTGTCGTTGCACGCGACCTCTGCGGGCTTCGCGCAGGCGGCGCCTCCCATCACGAACGCGACGAGCGCGAGCGCTCGAGTGATCCTCGTCGACATTCACTTCCCTCCTGCGGCCCCTTTGAACGCATCCGCGCCCGAGGTCAACGCGATCGAGGAACATCGACAGGTATCCTAGGGAAGCTGAAAAGAAGCTTGGCCGATTTCGCAAGCCGCCCTACCGGACGGCGCGCAGCGAGCGAAGCGAGCGTAGGCTCGTGGGAGGGGGCCCCGCGGGGCTTCATGCCCCGTGGGGGAGGGGCTGGCGACCTGGCGACAGCCCCTCATAGGAAGCTGACATGAAGACCGGGTGTTCGTCGTAGGGTTCCGAACAGGAGCTTGGCCGATTTCGCAGGACGGCCTGTGAGCTGGAATCGTGCGGCTCTGCGGACCGTGCCCGCTCCACCTCGTATGATTCCGCTTCGAACGATGCCCCGTGGGCGTGGGGCTGGCGACAGCCCCCAAAGGTGAGTTGAGATGAGCACGCAGACCTCGGAATCCGCCACGGCCGCTCGCAGACCTCGTCGTCGTCGCGTGCTCGTGCTCGTGGCGCTCCTAGGCCTCTTGCTCGGCGCGTTTCTCGCGCGCGGGCTCATCGTCAGCGCCCTCGCTCGACGCGCCCTCGCGGAGCGAGACTTTCGATGCGCCCCGCTCGCGCTCGACGTCGACTGGCGTCTTCGCGCCGTGAGGAGCGGGCCGACTCGGTGCGAACGATCCCGCGGGCGCGTCGCGGTCGTCGCGCTCCCTGCGGGCGCCTCCTTGGAGCTCGACGGCCTCTCACCGCGCTCGCTCGACGTCCCCACGCTCGAGCTCGAGCTGCGAGATCGTGCGTCGCTCGACGCGGTCGGGCTCGGGCTGGCCACCGACCAGGTGCCCGACCCGCTGCGTCGCGCGCTCGTCGCTCTCGCGGCGCTCGCCGCGCGCACGGACGACCCCTCCATGCGAGTCGGCGAGCTCCGTATCACGCGCAGCCGCGGGGTCATCGTGCTCCGCGACGTCATGGCGGCGCGCGACGAGCGCGGGCTCGACGTCGCGGCCGCGACCATCACCCCCGACGCCGCGGACGTCGCGCAGGAGGGCTCCGCGCCCTTCGTGTGGAGGCTCGAGCGCGCGCGTGGGCGCGTGGAGCCCGCGACGGCGACGCTCCGGGGCGAGCTGATCGTCGGCGTCGGAGCGGAGGAGCTCCGCGTCGGCCTGCGGCTCCGGGCCGAGGGGCTCGACACCGACGATCCTCAGTTCGAGCTGAGCTTCGACGCTTCGCCTGCGCTCGAGCGGATCCGGGCGCGCTGGCAGCGGATCGCGCCCGACCTCGGGCGGATCGGCGACATGCTCCGTGGCCTTCGTGAGCGGGGAGAAGACGCACCGGTGGAGTGAGCGCGCGTTCACTCGGGGGGATCGACGCGGTCCTCTCCGAGCAGCGTCGCCGCCTCGAACGGCGTCGCTGCGGCGCGCTCGAGCATCGCCACCTGCTGACCCGCGCGCGCGAGCTCGGTCGCGTCGAGCTCGAAGGTCGTGAGCAGCGCGTGGCAGGCCTCGAGGTCGCCCGCGTCGCAGGCCCATTGGTACGCGACCTGCGCCGCGAGCGCGTCGCTCGCTCGCATCAGCGCGGCGAAGAGCGCGCACCCGGCGACGACCTCGTCTCGGCACGCGACGCTCGCGAGCCGCCGCGCCTCCGCGGGGCGAGCCGCGCGGAGCGACTCCGCGCGCTCGACGCAGCGCGAGAGCGGCCCCGCGCACTCGTCGACGCGCTCGGAGCAGGCCTCGAGCCAGCCGAGCGTGCACCCCTTCGCGCGCGCCTCGTCCGCCTTGGCGGGCATCGCGGTGGCCCAGCGCCGACAGGCCTCCGCGAGCCCCGCCTCGCACCCACGCTCGAAGTAGGGCCCGGCCTGGTCGGGGTGGAGACGCACGGCGTCGATGCAACCCTCGCCGGCGCGCCGGCAAGCGGCGCGATAGAGCCGCCGCGCCTCGTCCGCGCTCGCGCGCACGCCCGCGCCCTGCTCCCACGCCGCCCCGAGCGCGACGCACCCGCGCGTGATGCCTGCGTCGCACTCTCGCGCGAGCGCCCGCGTGGCCGTCGCGTCGCCCTCGACCGCGGCCTCGACCCGACCGAGCTCACCGCGCTCTGGTGCTGCCGGCAGGGTGGGCACCGAGGGTAGCGACGGACGGCGCGCGGGCTCGGGCGGCAGCTCGGAGTCTGGTGAGGAGCAAGCGGCGAGGAGGAGAAACCAAGAGCCCGCAGCGAGTCGCGTCATCGCGGCAGGATAGTCGCAGAAGAAGGAGAAGCAGTCCCCTGCCCCGTTCGCCGGAGAAGCAGTCCCCTGCCCCGTTCGCCGGAGAAGCAGTCCCCTGCCCCGTTCGCCGGAGAAGCAGTCCCCTGCCCCTGCCCCTGCCCCTGCCCCTGCCCCTGCCCCTGCCCCTGCCCCTGCCCCTGCCCCTGCCCCTGCCCTTGCCCACCCGAGCCCGAGTCCGCGTCCGCGTCCGCGTCCGCGTCCGAGTCCGAGTCCAAGCACAAGTCCGCGTCCGTCCGTGTCCGTGTCGCTTCGCTCTGGTGAGACATCCCCCCGCGCGGAAGGAACCCCGACGGCAGATTCTGGTCGCGCACGCGCACGCGCACGTGGACGTGGACGTACGTGGACGTGGACGTGGACGTCGTGGACGTGGACGTGGACGTGGACGGGCACGTGGACGTGGATGTGGACGGGCACGCTCGCATACCTGCAGCGTTGCGGAGTCGGGTACGGAACCGAAGCCGGACATGGAACCGAGTTCGCGTCCATCGCGTCCATCGCGTCCATCGCGTCCATCGCGTCCATCGCGTTCATCGCGTCCATCGCGTCCATCGCGTCCATCGCGTCCATCGCGTCCATCGCGTTCATCGCGTCCATCGCGTCCATCGCGTCCATCGCGTCCATCGCGTCCATCGCGTCCATCGCGTCCGTCGCGTCGTGTCTGCGCCGCCAACCTGACGGCCTGTCGACCCACCTGCGAAGCGCAGCGCCTCGGCGCGGAGCGGGCAAGCCTATCTCGCATTCCGGAAGACCGCCGCACGCTCGACACGGGACGTCGCCACCTCGCGCACGTTGGACCCTGCGAGCGCTGTCGTGCGCGCAGCTCACGACGGCGCTCGCCTCCGACCCAATTTTCTATTTCCAGGCGTGATGCCCATCGAACGTCCGAAGGCGCCGGGCGCGCGTTTCCCTCCGAACTCACTCACACGAATCCGGGGGCGAAGCGCCGTCGTCCGAGCTTCGTGGCACCGGGTGCGTCGCGAGCCCATCCACCGCGAACGGCACCGGGAGACCCGAAGATCCATCGAACGGATAGGCGGGGGAGGACACGCCTCGCCACACCGTCAAGGCCGATG
>JAHBWH010000133.1 GCA_019637115.1 Myxococcales bacterium
GCGCCGCGTCCTTCGACGACAGCGCCTCCGCGTGCGCCTCGTCCTTCGCGGCCATCGCGCCCGCGTGCGCCTCGTCCTTGGCGGCCATCGCGCCCGCGTGCGCCGCGTCCTTCGACGACAACGCCTCCGCGTGCGCCGCCTCGAGGGCCGCGATCGCGTCGGCGTGCCCCTGGTCCTTCGCGGCCATCGCGCCCGCGTGCGCCGCGTCCTTCGACGACAGCGCCTCCGCGTGGGCCGCGTCCTTCGCGGCGAGAGACGCCGCGTGCTCCTCGCGTAGCGACGCGAGCGCGGCCGCGTGGGCCTGCTCGGCCACGGTGAGGGCGCTCTCGTGCTCCGCCTTCAGGGCCTCGATCGCCGCCGCCTTCTCGGCTCGGAGCGTGGCGACCGCCTCGGCCTTCGCGTCCTCGAGCTCGGCCTGCTTGGCCGTGGCCGCGGCCTTCGTGGACTCGAGCTCGCCCTTGGTGGACTCGAGCTCGGCGTCGAGCTTCTTGCCCTTGTCCTCGGCGCGCTCGAGGCGGCCCTTGAGGTCGTCGCCTCGCTTGGTCGCGGCGTCCTTGTCGGCCTGCAGCGCCGCGAGCTTCTCGTTGGCCTCGGCGAGCTGCCGCTCGAACGCCAGCTTCTCGTCCTCGACGTCCGCCTTGGCCCGCTCGACCACCAGGTTTCGGTCGCGGAGCTCGATGAGCTCCTTGTCGCGCGACGAGACCTGGTCGCGCAGGCCGAGGATCTCCTTGTCCTTCGTGTTGAGCTTCTCGCGCAGGTCGAGGAACTCGCGACTCGAGATGCCGCCTCCTCCGCCCTTGGTCTTGAGCTGCACGACCTCCTTCTCGAGCCCAGAGACCTTCTGTTGAAGCAGGCTCGCCTCTGCCTCGAGCCCTTCGACTCGGCTCGCCTCCCCTCGGACGGTCTCGAGCTCGGCGCGCAAGGACTCGATCATCGCGTCGCGGGACGCCAGCTCGGCCTCGAGCGTCGAGGCGTCGGCGCCCTTCGCGACGGGGGCGGGCGGGGGCGGGGGCGGGGATGCAGGCGGCGCAGGCGGGGCGGCGGACGCAGGCGGCTTGGAGGCGCGCACCTCCTCGAGGCCCTCGAAGTCGGCCGCGCTCACGATCGCGGTGTTCTCCTCCTCGTCCTCGTCCTCGAACATCACGATGGGCTCGGGCTCGGAGTCCACCACCGGCTCTGGCGCCGCCGCGGGGGCCATGAGCGCGTCGAAGGCGTCGTCGGCGAAGGCGTCGATCTCGTCGTCCACCGACGCCCGCGACAACACCTGCGTCGCGTCGGGCTCGACGTCCTCGATCGGGACGAGCGCGCGGATGCGCGCGAGCAGCTCGTCGAAGGGGATGGGCTTCTTGACGTAGTCCTCGGCGCGCGTGCGCAGCTTCTGGTGCTGCTCGAAGATCTCGTCCGCGTTGGGATCGCTCGACAGGATGATGAGCGGGACCGTCGAGAGCTCGCCGTCCTTCTTCAGCTTCTTGCAGACCAAGAAGCCGTTCATCTCCACGAGCTCGATGCTCAGCAAGATGAGGTCGGGTCGGGCCGCGCTCGCTCGCTGAAGCCCCTTGGTCCCGTCCGCGACCACGTCGAGCTCGACCGCGCGAGACGCGAAGCCGCGTCGCAGCTCGGCCGTGAACTGAGGGTCGCTCTCGAAGACGAGGATCCGGTGCGCCATGAATGCTCCTGGGCGGCGTGTCGCCGTGTCGGGAGAGGGTATCCAGCGGGCGCCCCGGACGTCAACGTTCCCGTCAACCGAAAACCCCGTGTTTCCGGGGGGATTCCGGACAAGAGGGCCGACGACGAGGCCGCCCGCGCGGCACCGCCACGGGTCGCGACCGAGCGGCGAGCCGCACGCGTGGCGGGCGCACGACGCAGGTGCGCGAGGTGGCGTGCGGCTGGGCACGTGAAGCTGGCCGCACGCGAGCCTGGCCGAAGGTGGCCGTGCTTGGCCACCGGCACTGGCCTGGCGCTGGCCCCACCTGGCGCTGGCCCCACCTGGCGCTGGCCGCACCTGGCGAGCTGGCCGCGCACTGGCCGCGCCTGGCGCTGGCCGCACCTGGCGCTGGCGCCACACGGCGAGCTGGCCGCACCTGGCGCTGGCGCCACACGGCGAGCTGGCGCACCTGGCGCTGGCGCCACACTGCGAGCTGGCGCACCTGGCGCTGGCCACGCGTGGCGCGCGTCAGCGGCTCAGTACGTCACACGCGCCTGCGCAGCCAGGCGAACGAGCGTGTCCCGATCGACGTCGCCCGTGAACGCGTAGGTCAGCCCCGCCTCGCGCCGGACCGGCACGGGGTAACCGCGGACGTCACGGTAGAAGAGGCTCCGATCGCCGAAGCGGAGCGGCTGCACCGCCTCGTCCTCGACGTCCGCGTCCGTGACCACCACCGTCAGGCGCTGGCCCGCGAGCGTCTCGTAGTAGAGCGCAGCGGCCCGACGCGCGCGCACGTTCGAGAGCCGCGCCCCGACGAGGCGGACGTCTCGCGAGTCGAACTCGGCGGGTCGCACGGGGAACGACACCTTCCCGCGGAAGAAGCTGCTGACGGTCTGCATCGGCGGCTGCGGCTCCTTGGGCTGAACCGCGACGTCCGCCGGGAGACGGATCGAGTGGAGCGCGACGATGTCCTCGAGGTCCGCGAGGCCTGCGCGCTCGCTCGCGGGCTCGCTGCGCTGCCCCACGACGCCGACCACGAGCGCGACGGCCGCCGCGCTCGCGAGCGGCACGCTCAACCGCCGCGCCACGGGCACGTAGCTGCGCTTGCGCTGCTCGGGCTCGCGATCGAGCTCGAGTCGGATCCGGGCGTGGAGGCTGGCCGGCGCAGGCGGGGTGGTGAGCGCGTCGCGGAGGTGCACGCGGTACGCATGCTCGAACGCGAGGTGCTCCCGGCAATTCGCGCAGCTCGAGGTGTGCTGCTCGAGCTCGAGCTGGCTCGCCGGGTCGAGCTCACCGTCCACGAAGACGCCAACGTGGCGACGGAAGAGCTCGCACGGGTTCATCGGGCCGCCACCTTCTTCGCTCGCCAGTCCTCGAGCGAGACGACCTCTTCGTCGGCGTCGATGGGCTCGGGATCGGCGACGATGCCGAGCTGGACGGCCTGATCGACGAGAGACTTCTGCAACGATTTTCGTGCTCGATGAAGTCGGCTCATGACGGTCCCGACCGGGCAACCGACGATGTCGGCGATCTCCTTGTACGACAGCTCTTCGACGTCCGCGAGCAAGATCATGACGCGGTGGTCCTCGGGCAGCTCGTCGACGGCCCGCTGGATCTCCTCGCCGAGCAGCCGGCGCTGCGCGTCGGCGATCGGGCTCGTCAGCCCCCGCATCGCCGCTTGGCTCATCACGCCCTCACCCACCGGGACGGCGAGCGCGCCGTCGAAGACGCGCCGCTCCCGCACCGAGCGGCGGTAACGGTTGATGAACGTGTTGGTGAGGATGCGCAGCAGCCAGGCCTTCATGTTCGTGCCGGCCTCGAAGCTCTCGTAGAAGCGAAACGCCTTCAGCATGGCGTCCTGCACGAGGTCCTCGGCGTCGGAAGGCGAGCGGGTCAGCCGCAGCGCGGTCGCGTAGAGCGCGTCCAAGTGCGGGAGGGCCTCCCGCTCGAAGGCGTCTCTGCGCGCGGAGGTCTTGTTTCGGAAGAAGCCCATGCGGATACGACCAAGCGAACACCCACCCCCTTGGTCGCATTTCGAGGGCGGGTGAGATTCGTGGAAGATAGCACATCTTCAGGGGATTTCCGCACACCCTGCCCCTGCCCCTGCCCCTGCCCCCGCCCCTGCCCCTGCCCCTGCCCCCGCCCCTGCCCCCGCCCCTGCCCCTGCCCCTGCCTGCCCGCCCGGAACACGGCCCCGAACACGGACACGGCCCCGAAGACGAACACGGCCCCGGACACGGCCCCGGCCCCGGACACGGCCCCAGACACGGACACAGCCCGGCCCCGGAACACGACCACCCGCCCCAGCCCGCAGAAGCCGGCTCGATCCGCCCTGCGCGAACAGCCGTTACCCAAACGACGCGCTTCCACAAACGACGCGCTTCCAATTGCGGGCCGACGTCCGCTCGTGGTGAAATCCTCCACGGATTCGCCGAGGAGGCACCATGATCGGACGGGGCGGGCGCGAGCGTTGGTTGCGGGCGGGCGCGTTGGTTGCAGGCCTCTTGGCGCTCGGGGGCTGCAAGCTCTTCCGGCGCGGAGAGCCGCCGCCGTGGGTGACCGGCGGAGGTGGCGTCGGCGCGCCGTGCGAGACCGCCGAGGCCTGCCGGCCCGGCCTCGTCTGCGACACGGCGAGCTTCACGTGCCAGCCCTCGGGCGCGGTCCCCGAGGGGGCGATCTGCACGCTGACCGCGGACTGTGCGGACGCGCTCTACTGTGGGGCCGATCGAACCTGTCAGCCCGCGGGCGAGAGCCCCGCCGGCACCTCGTGCACGGGCACGGGTGACTGCGAGCGCGGCCTGGTCTGCGTCGTCCGCGGCTTCTTCCCGACTTGCGAGCCCGCTGGCATGGGGGACCTCGGCGCCGAGTGCGCCGACGCGCTCGACTGCTTCGCCGGGCTCGTCTGCGTGGACGATCGGGTCAACGACCGGCTCCAATGCGCGTCCCCACCCGCTGCGCCGGCCGGGACGCCGACGCCGCCGACGGTGCCCTTCTGGCCAGGCGTCACCGGGTGCGAGAGCGGCGAGCAGCGGGTCGCGCACTTCGAGGTCCCCCGCTTCACTGGCGACGACGGCGACTTCTTCCGCCTGCCCTTCCCGAACGACGCGCGCCGTCGCGCGGACGGGCGCCCGGATCTGCGCGGTTTCCCGGTGCCGACGCTCCCGCTCGACGTGCTCGGCCGCTATGTGGAAGTGGCCGAGGCGGACCTCGACGGCTTCGGGCTGAACCCCACGATCCACTTCCGCTTCGGTGCCCCGTACGACTGGGCCACGGTCGCGGGCGCCCTCCAGCTCGTCGACGTCGACCCCGACTCGCCCGAGCGCGGACGCGCGCGTGGCGTCGCGTGGTTGACGACGGCCGGACCGATCTCGCGCTACCTCTGCGAGGACTGGCTCGGCATCCGCACCGGACACGGTGACCCCTTGCGTCCCGGCACGACGTACGCGCTCGTCGTGAGCCGCGGCGTCGTGCCGGCGAGCGGCGGCGCGTATCGGCGCGACGACGACTTCGAGGCGATGCTCGCCCCGACCGCTCCGAGCGACGCCGCCCTCTCGCGTGCGCACGAGGCCTACGCGCCGCTTCGTACGTGGCTCGCGGAGGCCGAGACGCCGAGCGTCGACGACGTGCTGGTGGCGACCGTCTTCACGACACAGTCCGCGCGCGACCCGCTCGCGCTCCGCGACGCCGTCCACGACGCGCCCTTGCCCGTCGCGCGAGATCTGGTGCGCTGCGCGCCGGGGGTCGTCTCGCCGTGCGACGACGGGACGGCGCAGCGCAGCTGCGAGGGCGCCGAAGGCGACGGCTTCGTCGAGATCCACGGGCGCCTCGCGCTGCCGCGTTTCCAGCGCGGGACCGCGCCCTACCGGCAACCCGCCGACGGCGGCGACATCGTGTGGACGGGAGGCCGCCCAGCGCTCGTCGACACGCAGGACGTGTGCTTCGCGCTGACGGTCCCCGTTGGCGACGCCCCCGAGGCGGGCTGGCCGCTCGTCGTGGTCGGCCACGGCACGGGCGGCTCGTTCCGGACGGCGGCGCGCAACGGCTACGCCGAGGCGCTCGCGCGCGCGGAGCTCGACGGGGCGCCGCTCCCGACGGCCACCTTGGCGATCGACCTCCCCGTCCACGGCGCGCGCCGCGGCGCGTCGACCGAGAGCCCCGACGTGCTCTTCTTCAACGTCGAGAACCCACGGGCTGCCCGAGACAACGTGATCCAGGGCGCAGCGGACCTCTTCGCCCTCGTCCGCTGGGCGCGCGAGGGCGGCCTCGACGCGACGAGCTCGCCGACGGACGACGAGATCCGCTTCGACCCCGCGCGGCTTGGGCTCTTCGGGCACTCCCAAGGCGCGATCCACGCGGACCTGGTCTTGCCGTACGAGGGCGACGTCGTCGTCGCGGTGCTGAGCGGCGCGTCGGGCGATCTGACGCTCTCGATGCTGCACAAGACGTCACCGACGAACATCGCGGCGATCGTGCCCTTCGCGCTGCTCGACCCCGACGCGGGCGGCCGCCTCGCAGCCGGCGACTTCCACCCCGTGCTCGGGCTCTTCCAGACGGTCTTCGACGCTGCCGATCCAGTGAACCACGCCGCAGGCATCTGGCGCGCACGCGTCGAGGGGGTGCGCGGCCATCACCACTTCACGACCTTCGGCGACGCCGACACGTACACGCCGACGCCGGTCCAGCAGGCGCGCGCCGTCGCGGCCGGTCTCCCACATGTCGCGCCGCGCGCGATCGCGCTCCCATTCCCCGAGGTCGGGGAAGGGTTGACGGAGAACGTCGAGATCGACGGCGAGCGCTTCACGGTCGCGCTGCGCTCTTACCTACCGGCAGCGGGCGAGGACGGGCACTTCGTCGCCTTCGCGACCGAAGCAGGCCGACGGGACGCGCTCCGCTTCTTGCTCGAGGGGCTCGCGGGGCGGAGCCCCGTGGTGGATTGAGCGGTCGCGGTCGCGGGGGCGAGGCTGGGTCCGCGTCCGAGTCCCGTGGTCCAAGTCGCGGGAGGAAGCAGCACTTCGCTGTGGTGAGGCCTCTCGCGCTTCTATCCCGGAACCGACGGCCGTTTCTGGTCGCGCACGTGGACGTGGACGCGCACGCGCACGTGGACGTGGACGGGCACGTGGACGTGGACGGGCACGCTCGTACTTGGGCCGTTGCGGAGTCCGAGACGGAGCCGAAGCCGAAGATGGAACCGAGTCCGCGTCCGTCCGCGTCCGTCCGCGTCCGTCCGCGTCCGTCGGCGTCCGCCCGACCGCTTGTCGACCCACCTGCGAAGCGCAGCGCCTCAGCGCGGAGCGGGCAAGCCCAGCTCTCGTTCCGGAAGACCGCCGCACCCTCGACACGGGACGTCGCCATCTCACGCGCGTTGGACCCTGCGAGCGCTGTCGTGCGCGCAGCTCACGACGGCGCTCGCCTCCGACCCTACTTTCAATTTCTTGGCGTGATGTCCATCGAACGTCCGAAGGCGCCGGGCGCGCTTCTGTGTCCGACGTCCCTCGCATGAATCCGGGGGTGAAGAGCCGTCGACCGAGCCTCGTCCCGCCGGGTGCGCCGCGAGCCCATCGACCGCGACCGGCACCCGGGGGGCCCGATGGTCGCTCGAACGGATAGGCGGGGGAGGACACGCCCCGCCACACCGTCAAGGCCGATGGGGCTGTCACGAAGTTACAGCCCCATCAGCGCCGCGCCGGTGTGGTGGGGCGTGTCCTCCCCCGCCGTGCGCCGACGCGCCGAGATGTGCTCGTTCTTTCAAACGCACTTCCACGTCGTCCGCGTCGGGGCCCATACCGACTTTCCGGGTCCGGGTCCGGGTCCGGGTCCGGGTCCGGGTCTGGGTCTGGGTCGGGGGCTCTCGCCCTGGGTCTGGATCCGAGTCTGGGTCTGGATCCGAGTCCGGGTCTGGGGCTGCGTCCGGAGCGGGGCTGCGGCGGAGCTGGGGCCGGGCGTGTCCCGTGTTTCGTGCCCGCCTGGCAAGGGCAAGGGCAAGGGCAAGGGCACGGGCACGGGACCTCGATTCAGTAGTGGCAGCAGCGGAAGCCCGTATTCGGGAACGCGAACGTCTGCTCCGCCACCGTGAAGTCGAAGTCGCACGCGCGGCCCATCTCGATCGTCGTGTATGCGCCGCCGCGCTGCTCGTAGATCCCGGCGCCTGCGGGCGTCGCCGTCCACTCGCGGACGTTGCCGCTCATGTCGTAGACGCGCCCCGCCGCGTACGAGGCGTTACAGCTCGCGAACGCCCCCGTCCTTGCGATGGCGTCCTGGTTCCCCGGCAAGAGCGGATCGGCGTCGACCTCCTTGCCGTTGCAGACCGTCGGCTGGCTCATCGAGCAGCTCGACTGGTAGGCCCAGTCGCACGTCCCGGACGTGCCCTGGCAGGCGCGCTGCCAATCGTCCGAGCCGCAGAGCCGCCAGCCGACCTCGCTCGCCCCCGGACAGGTGCCGCCAGCGTTCATCGCGCAACATGCGTCGCGCGCCTGCGTCCACGTCACGCTCGTCCACGGCAGCACGCCAGGCCGGCTGCAAGCGAGCGTCGCGAGCGCGCCCTGGCTCGAGCTCGTCGCGTCCGGCCGTGACGCCTCGTACTGCATGATGCGCATCGTCCCACCGCTCGCGCGGGGCACGACCACCGTGTCGAAGGCGTCCACCGTGATCGCGTCGCGCCACGGCGTAGCCGGATCGTCGAGCCCCACCTCGTCGATGAACCCGTCGCAGTCGTCGTCGAGCCCGTTGCACGCCTCGTCCGCGGGCGCCGCGGCCGGCGTCGCGTTGCAGAAGACCCCGTCGCCCGCCGCGTTGCAGACGAAGCTCCCGAGCCCGCGGCACGCGCCGATCCCCGTCGAGCAGCCGGTGCCCGCGAGCGGGAAGGCCTCGTCGGTGCGCCCGTCGCAGTCGTTGTCGAGGCCGTCGCAGCGCGTCTCGGTCTCCTGATACGTCGCGGGGTAGTCGCAGACCCAGCCGCCCGCCCCACCACATCGCGCGACCGTCCCCGCGCACACGCCGAGCGGCGAGCAGAACGTGCCCGGCACGGTCAGCCCTTCGTCCACGACGCCGTCGCAGTCGTCGTCGACGCCGTTGCAGATCTCGGGTCCGCGGAAGTCGCAGCCGTACTCGCACCCGTTCGTGGGATCGCCGTCGATGTCGTAGAAGCCCGGCGCGCACGCGGCGATGACGCAGCTCCCCGCCGAGCACGCGCCCGCCGCGTTGGTGAGCGTGCAGGCGACCCCGCACCCGCCGCAGTGGCGTGGGTCGTTGAGGAAGTCGAAGTCCTCGTCGACGCGGCCATCGCAGTCGTCGTCGAGCCCGTTGCAGAGCTCGGGAGAAGGCGCCGTGAAGCCTTCGCAGACGAACGCCCCGAAGCGACACATGAGCGTGCCCGCGCGGCATTCTCCGGTCGTGTCACCGCACGCGCCGCCGCCGCCAGGGTTGCCCTCGTCGACCTCGCCGTCGCAGTCGTCGTCGAACCCGTTGCAGAGCTCGGCGACCGGCGTGATGGCGCCCTGGCAGACGAGCCCGCCGCCCACGCAGTGCAGCCGGCCCGGCTGGCACGCGCCGACGTCGGTCCCGCAGAGACCCCCGGACTCGGGGTCGCCCTCGTCGACGAGTCCGTCGCAGTCGTCGTCGAGCCCGTTGCAGAGCTCCGGCCGGGGCGTCGTCCCGCCGAGGCAGAGCAGCGCCCCGTTCACGCACGTCACCTCGCCCGCGGTGCAGGCGCCGGTCGTCTCGCCGCAGGCCATCCCGCCTTCGGGGTTGCCCTCGTCGATGACGCCGTCGCAGTCGTCGTCGAGCCCGTTGCAGAGCTCGGGGCTCGGCCCGATCGCGCCCATGCATTGCAGCGCGCCGCCCATACAGACCTCGCGACCCTGCTCGCATTGCCCGCGGCGCTCGCCGCAGAGCCGGCCCCCCTCCGGGTTCCCCTCGTCGACGGTGCCATTGCAGTTGTCGTCGAGCCCGTTGCAGAGCTCCGCGATCGGGGTGACCTCGCCCTCGCAGACGATGCGGCCCGCCCGACACGCGGTCACGCCCCTCATGCAGGCGCCGACGTCGCTGCCGCAGGCCTCGTCACCGCCGGGGTTGCCCTCGTCGACCACGCCATCGCAGTCGTCGTCGCGGAGGTTGCAGATCTCGATCGGCGGGTCGGCCGGCACGCAGGCGTACTCGCAGCCGTTCTCGGCGCGTCCATCGACGTTCTCGAAGCCCGGCTCGCACGCCTCGATGACGCACGCCCCAGCCATGCACGTCGTCATCGCGTTGGGGAAGCGGCAGACGCGACCGCACCGCCCGCAGTTCCGTGCATCGTTCTGCAGGTCCACGTCCTCGTCGATGCGACCGTCGCAGTCGTTGTCGCGCAGGTCGCAGATCGCGTCGTCGTCGTGGGTCGGCGTGCAGCGATACTCGCAGCCCGTCTCCGCGTCGCCGTCGAGATCCACCCAGCCGACGTCGCAATCGCCTGGGCGACACACGCCCTCCTCGCAGATCGGGAACGCGCGGAAGGGCGCGCAGCGCGCGTTGCAGCCCCCGCAATGCGCGGGGTCGTTGTCGAGGTCGAAGCCCTCGTCGATGAAGCCGTCGCAGTCGTCGTCGCGGCCGTTGCACTCCTCCTCGGCGCGGCAACCACCGTCGTCGTCCGTCGCGTCGACGGGCACGTCCGGGAGCTCACCGTCGAAGACGCGGGCGTCCACGCCAGAGTCCTCGACCTCGACGTCACCGTCCGCGCAGGTGAGGCAGTAGGGGTCGACGCTGCACCCCGCGCCGGCGAAGGCGAGCGCGGCGAGCGCGAGCGTCGTCGAGAGAGGGCGCCAACACGCGCGGCTCATCGTGCACCTCCGCGGCGGCGCCACACGAGGACGGCCGGCACAATCCACCAGAGCGCGCGGAGCGGCGAGTCGTCGCTCGTGGCGCGGCAGGTGCAGCCGCCACCGCCGGTCGCGACCACGCGCTCCTCTGGATCCTCGAATGCAGGCGCGTCGGGCGGAGGTCCGCCGTCGAGGCCCGGCATCGTCGTCCCCCCGTCGCGGTCGACCATCCCACCGTCGGCCGGGGGCGTCGGGCGCCCCGAGCACTCGCCGAAGATGCAATCCTCGCCCTCCGGACACCGCAGGCGGCTGCACGGCTCCTCGCCGCAGCTCCCGGTCGCCGGGTCGCAGAAGGTCCCGAGCGGGCAGGTGAGCATGGCGCAGGGGTTGACGACGCACTCGCCCGAGGTGGGATCGCAGCGCTCCCCCGAGGGGCAGCTCACGCCGCGGCACTGATCGAGCTCGCAGACGCCTCGTCGGCAGACCTCGCCCGCGGCGCAGTCGATGCGGGCGCAAGAGCGCTCGCACTCGCCGTCGCGGCAGGCCTCGGGGCACTCCACCTCGAGGCAGGCGTCCGGAACGCAATCGCCGGTCGCGACCTCGCAGATCTCGTCACGTCGGCAGCCGAGGCCGATGCAGTCATCCGAGACGCAGCGCCCCGTGCGCGGGTTGCAGACGGTCGGCTCGTCGCACACCACGCCCTCGCAGGCGTAGGTGCACTCGTTCGAGCGGCACACGCACTCGGGCAGCTCGGGATCGTCCGGCGCGCAGCGGACCTCGCCGCCCGACGAGACCGTGCGCCCGGCGCAGTCCTCCGGGTTGCAGCGCGGCGCGAGGCACCAGCACTGGCCGTCCGTCTCGATCGGTTCGCGCCCCGACGGGCAGCGCGAGAACTCGCTCTCGACGCAGGGCAGCGCGCACTGGCAGTCGATGCAGCTCGACGAGCCAGGGCAGATCGTGTCGCCCTCGTCGACGAGCCCGTCGCAATCGTTGTCCTCGCAGTCGCAGACCTCGGTTGCGGCGGGCACCCCGCCGACGCAGATCTCGGCGCCGTCGACGCATTGGATCATGCCGGGGCTGCACGCCCCCTCCGTCACGCCACAGACGGCGCCGGCCGGCAGCCCCTCGTCGACGCGGCCATCACAGTCGTCGTCGAGCGCGTTGCAGGTCTCGGGCTGCGGGCCGATGCCGCCCTCGCAGCGGACCTCTCCGTCGATGCAGACGTTGAAGCCCGGCACACACTCGCCGACGTCCGTGCCGCATGGCGCCCCGACGTCGAGGCCGTCGTCGACGACGCCGTTGCAGTCGTTGTCGAGCCCGTCGCAGATCTCCGCGCTCGGGCCCACGCCGCCTTCGCAGACGAGCACTCCGCCGGTGCACGCCGTCGTGCCCGACTGGCACTCGCCGGTGTCGTCGCCGCAGGGCGCGCCCGCTTCGGGGTCGCCCTCATCGACGAGGCCGTCGCAGTCGTCGTCGAGCCCGTTGCAGAGCTCCATCGTCGGGCCCCGCGCGCCGACGCACTCGAGCACCGCGCCACGGCAGAGCAGCCGCCCGAGCTCGCACTCACCGACGTCGGTGTCGCCGCAGGGCGCGCCGCCCTCCGGGTTGCCTTCGTCGATGAGGCCGTCGCAGTCGTCGTCGAGCCCGTTGCAGAGCTCGTCGAAGGGACCGACCGCGCCCTGACAGGCGAGCGCGCCGGCGACGCAGGCGAGCGTCCCAGGCTCGCAGCGCCCCTCGCTCGACCCGCACGGTCCGCCGCCGCCGGGGTTGCCGTTGTCGACGACGCCGTCGCAGTCGTCGTCGACGCCGTTGCAGACCTCCACGCGCGGGCCGATGGCGCCGACGCATTGGTAGGCCCCCGCGACGCACGTGCGCACGCCGGCCTGGCACGCGCCCGTGGTGTTCCCGCAGGGGCCGTCGGTCGGAACCCCCTCGTCGATGCGTCCGTCGCAGTCGTTGTCCTGGTTGTCGCAGACCTCGGGTGAGGGGCCGGTGCCGCCCTGGCAGAGCAGCGAACCGTCGACGCAGCGAAGGGTGCCCTGGGTGCAGAGCCCGATGGCCGAGCCGCACGCCGTGCCCGGATCGGTCCCCTCGTCCACGCGTCCGTCGCAGTCGTCGTCGAGCGTGTTGCAGACCTCCGGCTGAGGCCCGATCGCGCCGACACAGACCGAGGTGTCGAAGGCGCCGCCCACACAGATCTCGTAGCCCGATCGGCAGACGCCGACGTCGGTCCCGCAGGGCCGCGTGAGCCCGTCGATCAGCCCGTCGCAGTCGTTGTCGAGGCCATCGCAGACCTCCGGCGAGGGCCCAATGGCCGTGCAACCCTGCCACGCGCCGAGCACGCAGACCTCCTGGCCCCGCGAGCACTCACCGACGTCGGTGCCACAGCCCCGCGTGAGCCCCTCGTCGATGAAGCCGTCGCAGTCGTTGTCGATGCCGTCGCAGATCTCGGGCGTTGGGAGCGGGCACGCGCAGACGCCGCCCTCGTCGATGAGCCCGTCGCAGTCGTCGTCGAGCCCGTTGCAGACCTCGACCGGCTCGGGGCCGCACTCGCCGCAGGCGTTCGCGACGCCCTCGTCGACGAGCCCGTCGCAGTCGTCGTCGATGCCGTTGCAGACCTCGACCGGCACTGGACCGCAGCCGCCGCAGGCGTTGGTGACGCCCTCGTCGATGAGCCCATCGCAGTCGTTGTCCACGCCGTCGCAGACCTCGACGAGCACGGTGTCCGCGATGATTCCGCTGATCGCCGCCGCGAGGTCCGCCTCGTCGCTGACGTAGATCGCGCTCGCGGTCCCTCCGCCCGCCGCCGCGATGCCGTCGAGGCGCGCGCGGTCGGCCGGATCGTTGACCGCGAAGCCGACGACGTAGGTCGTATAGCCCGCGACGCGCAGCGCGGTCGCGGCGGAGACCGGATCGCCCCCGCACGTCTCGACGCCGTCGGTGATGAGGATCACCACGTAGGGGCGGCACTCCGCCACGGGGTCGGCGAGCTGCGCGCCCTCGAGGTACGACTGCGCGCTGCCGAGGCTGCCCGCGAGCGGCGTCGTGCCCGAGCCGCGGATCTCGACGTCCCAGCCCGCCGGCGCGCCCGGCGTGTTCGCGCGTCCGTCGATCCACTGGATCAGGTCGTACTGGTTCTCCTGGCTGAACCCGACGAGCAGATCGCCCGCGTCGAACCCGCCGCCGCACGGCGCCGCGCCCGAGCCCTGCCACCCACCGGACTGACGCGAGGCGTTCGTGCTCGGGCAGGCGAACTCCATCGCGCGTTGGTGGAAGCGCATGAGGCCGTACTCGACCTCTCCGAAGCCCGCGACCACCTGGGTCAAGCCCCGCTTCGCCTTCGCCAAGCGGCTGTCGTTGGGCCGTCCGTCGCTGCAGCCGGTCGCGCCACACGCCGCGCACGACACGTCGGCGCCGGGGCACTCGAGGCTCCCATCGCCGCCCGTGAAGTCGTCGGTGCACGTGTTCCAGTTCATCGAACCCGAGCTGTCGAGGACGAGCAGCATGCGCGCGCGCACCTCGCCCGCCGTCGGCGAGGGATCGAGCTCCACGTCGTCGATGGCCGAGTGGCAGCCGGGATCGGCCGGGAAGTCGATGAGCCCGTCCCCGTCGTTGTCGACGAGGTCGCTGCACTGCGGGCGGGCGCCCTCGATGCGATCGGTCGCCGACGCGCAGTCCGGATCGGCCGGGAAGTCCGTGAGGCCGTCGCCGTCGTTGTCGATGCCGTCGCTGCACTGCGGCGGGCCGGACTCGCCGGTCGGGTCGCGCGGCCCCGAGCACTCGGGATCGGCCGGCCAGTCGACGAGGCCGTCGCCGTCGTTGTCGATGCCGTCGCTGCACTCGGCGCTGGTCTCGTCGTTGTCGTCGAAGGACGTGCAGCCCGGGTCGGCGGGGAAGTCGATGAGCCCGTCGCCGTCGTTGTCGATTTCGTCGCTGCACTGCGGGACGAAGACCGCCTCGCAGGTCGCGCTGCGGACGCTCTCGAGCTCGCCGGGGGCCTGCGCGGTCGCGCGGATCTCGAGGCCACCGTAAAGGGCGCCGAAGGCCGGGAAGGGGACGTCGAAGCGGCCCCCGGTGGCGGTGCCCGTGCCGCGCAGGATGCCGTTGAAATAGAGCCGGATGATCGTCCCGTCGGCCTCGGCGGTCGAGCCGGGGATCGCGGTGCGGGCCGTCAAGATCGGGCAGTCGAGCGTCGGCGGCTCCGAGCGGGGCTGCCCGACGGCCGCGGTGGCGAGGCGCCGCTCGTAGGTCTCGTAATCACCGCCGTAGCCCGTCTGGCTCGCCCAGATGGAGAGGTCCACGTCGTAGAGCCCGGTGGCGGTCCCGCCCGGGATGGACGCGCTGAACGTGATCGCGCGCGACACACCCGCGCCGAGGTTGGTCGCCAGGTTGAAGACCGGCCGGTTCGTGGCGCAGTCGGCCGCGCACTCGACGCGGCTCGTCCCCCACATCACGTCCGGCGTCCCGGGCCCGCCAGAGTCGGTCACCCGCCAGCCGGTCGGCAGCACGACGGTCACGCGCCCGAAGGAGATGTTGTTCGTGCCGTCCGCGCCGATGCTGCCGGCGAAGCTCGTCGTGCCGCCCGCCAGCGCGACGGGGGTCGTCGACTCGAGCTCGGCGCGGACCACGCCCACGCCGCGGATCATGTTGATGCGTTCGGCGCGGAAGCCCGGCGCGCTCACGCTGCCGCCCGCGCACGGGTTGCCCGCGACGGTGCCGAGCATCGCGGAGGTGTAGTCCGCCTTCATCACGTGGGTGGATTGGCCACCGCCGCCGGTCGTGAAGCGCGTGCGGATGTTGATCTCGTCGGAGGGCGCCATCGTGCCCACGTTCCAGAGCAGGCAGTTCAGGCCGTCGCCGTCGCAGTTCGAGACCTGGCAGGTGGGCGCGACGTCGGGGAAAGGCGAGGCGGCGAGCGCCATGCGGCTCGAGTTGAACTTCTGGCGGAGCCAGACGCCCGTCTGGGTGCTGGTCGAGAGGTTCCGCGTGCGGAGGTTGAACTCGACGGCGTCGCCGGTGACCGAGAGCGGGCGATCGGTCGTGAGATCGAAGAGCAGGTTCAGGTAGACACACGCCGGCGACGTGAGGTGGAAGGGCCACATGTTGTCGTCGGCCCGAGTGGTGGACGACCGACCCGAGGTGTCGCCGCCGAAGCTCTCGGCGCAGTCGACGTCCTGCCCCTGCACGGGGTCGAGGGGGGTCGCGAGCACGCGGAGGGCGACCTCGACGTCGACCGGGCGCCCGACGCGGACCTCGCCGAGGGCGACGCGGAGGGCGCGTGTGCCGGCCGGCAAGGGGTTGGCGGGCGTCACGTCCCAGCCGAGGGCGCTCGCGTCCTGCACCATCCGGGTGAGCGGGAACGCGCCGCCGTGACCCGTGGCCGCGCTGCCGAAGCCGATGGTCGAGCCCGGGTATCGGATGCGGCGCCACGGGCCGTCGACGTCGTTGAATTGGATGACGCCGGGGCTGACCTCGGTCGCCTCATAGCGGTAGTGGGTCTCGGGCCCCGCGACGGGCGAGCCGTAGCGGTGGGGTGTGTTGCCGGTGCCGGCGTTGCCGCTCGCGCTCCCGGACTGGATGCCGTAGGCGCGCACCTGCGTCCAATCCCAGGCGTCGTGGATGTAGTAGGGCGCGCTCGCCTCGAGGAGCGGCGCCATGTCGCCGACGTAGCGCGGCGCCGGGCTCATGAGGATCCCGTTGCGAAAGGTCAGGAAGCTGGTGGCCGGCTGGCGAGAGAGGCGCGGATCGGTGGTGTAGAAGATGCCCGTGTCGGCGTAGAGCTGCGCGATCGAGCCGTTCGAGAGCGTCCGGGTGCCTCCGGCCGTCGGCACGCTCGGGTAGTTGTTGCAGGGGGTGCCGCAGGCGTCGGTCGCGAGGCCCGGGAAGCGGGGCAGGATCGTGTTGCCGCGATCGTCGATGATGCGGACGCCGACGACCTCGGTGTTCGCCGGCACGTACTCCGTGAGCCAGCCGTTGAGGCCGTGGATCTGCCCGCCTGGTACTGGGAAAAAGTTGAAACGGAAGAGGATCACGTCGCCCGGAGAGACCCGGACGTCGGTGGTCCCGGTCCCGGACGAGGTGCCCGACTCGGGGTCGATGACCGCGATCGTCGCCTCGGGGATGGACTTGGCCACCATGACGAGGCCGACGCCGTCGCCGCGCGCTCCGCTCGCCGTCGCGAGCAAGCAGGCCACGACCACCGCGCGCGTCCACAAGGGCTTCCGCTCCATGCCACCTCCCAAGAGGCTGCAATCCTACAGCAAGGCGACACACAGAATGCAAGGCCCACCCTGACACAGGTGCACGATGCCACCGCCACGCCATCTCCTCGCAGGCGCCACGGAGCGTGAGTCATCGCCCCGCGAAGCCACGATTGTCTGTCGGCCCAATCACCTGTGGCCTGGGGCGAGGCGCCGCACGAAAGCCATCCACGTTCGCGGACTACTCGCAAGAGAACCGGGTTCACGAACGAGCCTTTCGCTTCGTGCGCGCTAGCCTCACTCCACGAACGCGACTCGCGCTCCGCTCTTCTTCCTGCTTTCTTCCCTTCTGGAGCTCGCATGCACCGCTCCCTGACCCGCTCCGCCGTCCTCCTCCTCGTCGCCTGTGCGTCGGGTGGCGGGGGCCGCCCAGGCACCGACGCCGGCAAGCCCTCCGACCTGGACGCCGATCTCGACACGGGCCTCGTGCTGCCCGAGCTCGACGCGGGCCCCGACTCGCTCGACCTCGACGGCGGAGAGCCCCCGGACGCCGCGCCCGTGGACCTCGACGGCGGCGCCACGGACTCGGACGGAGGCAGCGGCGACGTGGACGCTGGGGCGCCCGATCGGTGCGCCGCCGTCGACTGCAGCCCGCTCGATGGCCATTGCAGCGTGGGCGTCTGCGACCCCGCGACGGGGACGTGCGGTGCGATGCCGCGGCCGGACGGCACGAGCTGCAGCAGCGGCGCGAGCGAGTGCCTCGCCGAGAGCTGCGTCGCGGGGGCGTGCGTGGCCTCGCCACGCGCCGCTTGCACGCCGTGCAGCGCGGGCGTCTGCGACGGGGCCGGGACCTGCGGCGCCTCCCCCACGCTCGTCCCGGTGGAGGACTTCGAGGCCGGCGCCTTCGGCGCGGGCTGGACCGCCGGGGGCGCCGTCCCCTTCTTCGTGACCTCGGGCGAGCGCCGCTCGGGGAGCTACGCCGCGCAGAGCGGGGCCATCGGTCACTCCCAGACCAGCTCGCTGAGCACGAGCGTCACGCTCCAGACGCCCGCCGAGCTCTCGTTCTGGACGCGGACCAGCACCGAGGGTTGTTGCGATCATTTGCGCGTCCTCGTGGGCGGCGTGCAGCGTGGCCAGTGGTCTGGAGAGACCGCGTGGACCGAGCGGCGCGTCGCGCTGACGCCTGGGACCCACACGATCGAGTGGCGCTACGTGAAGGACGTCAGCGTCAACGGCGGGCTCGACACGGTGTGGGTGGACGACATCACCCTGCGCGCGATCGCCTTCGACGGTGGTTTCGAGTCGGGCGTGAGCGCGCCCTTCACCACGACGACCTGGACGAGCGTGACGGCGCCCCGCAGCGGCGCGCGCGCGGCCCGCGCAGGGACCATCTCTCACAACGGGACGAGCACGATGAGCGCGAGCTTCACGCTCGGCGCCGCAGCCGAGGTCTCGTTCTGGTACCGCGTGAGCAGCGAAGCCAACTACGACTTCCTACGGGTCTACGTCGACGGCGCGCTGGCGGACAGCTACTCGGGCGAGGTCGGCTGGACGCGCTGGGCGCGCACCCTCCCCGCAGGCCCCCACACGCTCGAGTGGCGCTACACGAAGGACGGCTCGGTGAGCGTCGGCTCGGACACGGCCTGGATCGACGACGTGGACCTCCCGTGGCCGACAGGCCTCTGCCCCTGATCGTCGGGGAGGTCTCGGAACCGGTCACGGTCTCGGAACCGGTCACCGTCTCGCAACCGGTCACCGTCTCGGAACCGGTCACGGTTCGCTGCGCGTCCGCCGTCAGTCGCGGACGAAGACGCAAGACGCGAGCGTCGGGACCGTGCCGCCCGAGCAGTTGCCGAGGGCGTCCGAGTAGCCGGACGGCGGGCTCCACGTCTTCGGGTTGTCGCGGTTGATGGCCACGTAGACGTCCTGGCCGTCGTGGCTCACGCGGTAGACCCAGAACCAATCTTCGACGTGAACGTTCGCGCGGACGCCGCGGCGGAGCGGCGCGTGCGCCTCGCGCAGCTCGCCGAGGCGCTGCATGTTCGCGAGCGACGCCTGCTCCTCGGCGGAGAGCCCGTCGAAGCGGTGCATCGCGCGGTTGTCCGGGTCCTCACCGCCCGGCGTGCCGATCTCGTCGCCCTGGTAGATCATCGGCACGTTGTACGGTGAGGTCATCAGGAACGTCTGGGCGAGCCGAAGGCGCCGGTAGGCGTCGTCGTTCGGAGAGCGCGTGGGGCCGCCTATCCACTGCACGCATTGGTGGCTGAAGCGATCGGACGTCAGGAGCCGATGCTCGTCGTTACGGCCGCATTGCGCCTCCGTGAGCGCCCGCGGCTGGTCGTGGTTGCCGAAGAAGTTGCCCATGATCGCGCCGGGGTAGCCGCCGCGGCCCGCGACGCCGCTCGGGAAGGTGTCGCGCGGCTCGAGGTAGGCGCGGTCGTTGGCGATCGAGAAGTCCGCGAGGTTCCGGAGGCTCCTCCGGAAGTTGAGCAGCGCGTCGCGCGCGTGCTCGTAGTACTCCTCGTCCACCTGGCCCTGCACCATGTCGGCGCGGACGTGGTAGCGCGCCCAGCGGCCGAGCGACTCGCCGACCATGTAGAAGATCGTCGGCTCCACCGAGAGGTCGTGGTCGTCGACCGTGGTCTCGAGGCGCGCGACGACCTCGCGCTTGAGCGCGCGCGCGAAGGCGTCGTCCATGTGCTTGAGCGCGTCGAGGCGGTAGGCGTCGAAGTTGAACTCCTGGACGAGCCAGATCGCGTGCTCGACCACGGCCGTGATCGCCGCCGGGTTCGCCCCGTAGTCGAAGTCGGGCATGTCGTAGGTGAACCAGCAGCCGATGCGCGCGACGTCCCAGCGGTCGTGGCAGGCGTTGTACTCGAAGAACCACTCGGGGTGCCTTGCGAAGATGTTCGCCTCGCGCTGCACGTGGTTCGGCACGAAGTCCGGCATGACGCGGATGCCGCGCCGGTGCGCCTCCTCGACCAGCTCGTGCAGCTCCTCCGGGGTGCCGAAGGCCGACTCGATCGGGTTCGGGTAGCCGAAATCGTCGACGTCGGTGTGTCCCGTCGCGATCGGGTGGTACGAGTGGTAGCTGCCGTAGCGGACGGGGTCGTCGGGCCAGACCCCGGGCTGCGAGTTGTGCGAGTTCAAGATGGGCGAGCTGATCCAGAGCGTGTTCACGCCCATGCGCTCGAAGTAGCCGTCCCGGATGCGACGCGTGATTCCGGCGAAGTCGCCCCCCTGCCACTGGCTGCGTCGATCCGTGACGCGCGCGAGGTCACCCGCCGAGTTGTCGAGGTCGTTCGACGGATCGCCGTTGTCGAAGCGGTCGGTGAAGATCTGATAGACGACCGAGTCGTTCCAGGTGAAGTCCGCGAAGCGCAGGCCCGGCCCGATCCACATCGGGATGAAGAGCGGCTGCACGCGGGAGCCGTCGGCGCGCCGCATGCGGAAGAGGTACGAGTACTTCGAGGGCTCGAGGCCGCTCGCGCGGATGGAGAACGTCTGGGTCGCGGGATCGTAGGCGCTCCGGAGGTTCACCGTCGCGCCGTTCAAGCGGATGACGCTCGCGTCGAGATCGAGGGTGCCGGCGCCTTGGTAGCGCACGACGACGTCGTAGCCCTCGCCCTCGGTCGCGAAGCAGAAGACGAACTCTCCGACCGTGCGATCGGGGGTGCACCGCGGCGCGACGCAGGTGCGGGTGGCACTGTCGCAGACCTCCCCCGGGGTGCAGGCGCCCCCGCAAGCGTCCGCCACGCACGTGCGCGCGTCGGCGTCGTAGACGTAGCCCGAGTCGCAGTTGCATCGCCGCGACGCCTCGACGCAGACGCCGGCCCCGCACGTGACGTCATCGCAGAAACGCGGGACGTCGCTGTCGGGGTCGACCGCTCCGTCGTCCATCGGTGTCGCCCCGTCCCGCATTCCGCCATCGCCGTCGATCGGCGGGAAGGCGTCGAAGGGGCTGTCGTCTTCCCCACAGGCCATCGCCACGGACACGACCGCCACGAAACACACCCGGAAGCCTCGGCTCACTCGATTCGTCGACCCCATGCTGCTCCTCCGAAGACCCCTGCACACCCGAATCGCCGACGTACCCGCGTCGACGACGTCCATGCTCAGCGCGCGAGCAACTTCACCTCGGCGACGTTGGCGCGGTTGAAGATGCCGCTCCGTCCGCCGTTGCCGGCCGTGTACGCCTCGAAGTGGCGGAAGACGGACATGTTCACCGCGCGCTCCTCGTCGCCGATGACCACGCGGTAGGCGCGCCCGGCGACGAGCTGCGCGGCCACGAAGCTCGAGTCGGCCCAGCGCGACCAAGACCCGAGGTGCGGCATCATCACGTAGCCCGAGCCCACGACCTCACCGGAGACGACGTCCTCGACGCGGACGTGCTTGACCGCGCACGTGATCCCCGTGTCGATCGAGCCGCCGTTGCCGTAAGAGAGCTGCACGAGGTGCTCGCCCGTCTGCCCCGCCGTGATGCTCCCGAGCGTGAGCGAGTGCCCGCTGTCACCCCACGCCTCGTAGTGGAAGCGGCCGTGATTGGTCGACGGCGTGCCGCCGACGTGGGCCAACGCGTCCGCGCCGACCGACGTCACGCGCTGGCTGCTCGCGCCCCACCAGCAGACGGGCGGCGAGTGCTGCGAGTGGTTCCCGCTGGACGTGAAGGTCGCCTCGACGGCGTAGCACGGCGTCCGCGGGCTCGAGGCGTCGACGCCGTCGTCGGTCCAGCTCGTCGTCGTTCCGGGCAAGTCGTCCGCGACGACCTCGCCGTCGCGGTAGATGCGCAGCGTCACGTCGGCGGCCTCGGGCGTCGAGAGCGAGAGCGTCACGCCCGAGCCTGCCGCCGCGATCCCGGTGATGCGGGGCGTGCGCGGGCCGAAGACGTTGCGCCATTGCGCGTCCGTGGTGGCGGTGAGCGTGGCTGCGGGGCCCTCCCCCGGCGCCAGGTGGACGTCGACGCGGCTCTGGTCCGCGAGCATCGCGCTCGGGAGGAGGTCGCCCGTGATCACGCTCCCGTCCAGACGGATCGAGCTCACGCGGAGCGCGCCGGTCCCCGCCGACGCGGGCAGGTGCAGGACGACGGTCACGCGGCGGCCGCGGTACGGGTAGTCGTTGAGCACGAGGTGGTTCGTCCCGCCGAAGAGCTCGGCGCGGAGCGAGGCAGGGAGATAGGGCCGGACGTGCAATCCGTCCTCCTCGGCCTCGAGCCCGAAGAGCGTGTGGTGGACCATCGAGAGGTAACCCGCGACCGACCAGAGCTGGCGCTCGGAGTTGTTGACGGGCCCGTCGACCCCGCGGTTCGCCACGGTGCCGACGCCGCCGTTGGCTGCGTGGAGGACCTCCATGTTGGAGAGGTTCACGGCGGTGCCGCGCATCAACGCGCGCACCATGCGGGTCGCCACCGCGTCGTTGCCCGCGGCCTTGGCGGCGCGGAGCCAGTAGGCGGTGACGAAGGGCCACTCGCCGCGGTTGTGATAGATGGCGGTGTCCTGCTGCTGCGGCCACGCGACGGGAGCGCCCGGGCCGTAGTGCGGGTAGCGCTCGAGGATCTGTCGCGCCTGGGCCTCCGTCGCGACGCCGAAGAGGACCGCGAACGCCGAGCCGAGCAGATCGAAGCGTCGCACTGGCGCCGGGTCGAGCGTGGTCGTGACGTAGGTCGAGAAGAGCCCCTCCTCCTCGAGCCAGAGGCGCTCGCGGATGGACGTGCGCAGCGCCGTCGCCCAGCCGCGGTAGCGGTCGCGCGCCGCGGTCTCGCCGAGCTCGTCGGCGAGCACGGCGGCGAGCTCGATCGCGCGGTAGTGCAGGAGGTTCGTGTTCAGCGCCTTGCTCATGCCGAGGTGGACGGTGTCGTTCGCCGTCCACTCCGGGTAGGTCTGCTCGCGCCAGTCGAGGAAGGACTGCTCGCCGCGGTAGAGGCCGTCCGCGGGGTCCCAGACGACGATGCGATCGTGCTCGAGCGTGTTGCGGAGCGCCTCGAAGGTGCGCGCGCGAAACTGGACGCGGGCGTCGCCGTCGAGCTGGCGCAGCATCTCCCAGGCGCCGACCGCCCACGAGACGCGGTCGGTGCTGACGGGGTAAGAGCCACCCGAGCCGGTGTCTTGGACGATCTGGAGGTCACCGCCGGTGCGTCGCTCGCTGAGCTTGAACTCGAGGGAGTTGCGGCTGCGCACGGGGTTCATCGCGGCGAGGCCGAGGTCGACGGCGTAGGCGGTGTCGCGGGTCCAGACGTAGTTCCACAGGCGCCCGGTCTCGAAGCAGCCCCCGGTGCCGCAGGGGACCTCGCCTCCGTCGTTGAATCCCCAGTCGCGGATCGCGTCGACGCTCGACTCGCGGACCTCGTCGAGGGTGAGCGCGTAGAGGGCGTCGAACATGTCGTGCCCGGTGCGGACGGTGGGCCAACCTTCTTGCTCGACGACGGTCCGCGGGTTCTGGACGCCCACACCGATGGGGTGACGGAGGGTGGCGGTGGTCGCGATGGCGTAGGAGCGACGGCACGCGTCGCGGTCCATCACGGTGACGGTGGCGCGTCCGAGCGTGTCGTCCCACGCGTCGGTGCCGGATGTGTCTGCGCCCTCGGGGGTGACGCAGGTTCGCGGCAGCGTGCCGCCGTCGAAGTCGTCTCCCGCGTCGAGGCCGCCTCCGTCGGGGTCGGGCATGCTCCCATCGTGGTCGATCGCCCCGTCGGTGGGCAGGTCGCCAGCGTCTCGTCCCCCGCCGTCGGATGTGCCGCCGTCGGCGTCGGTCATGCGCCCCGAGGAGCAGCCGAGGGCGAGCAGGAGGATCAGGGAGGGGCGGATGATTCGGGGGCCGAGGACCATAGTAACTCACCTGATAGACACGAGGCGGAAACCTTTGTGCCATAGGTGAGACGCGCTCGCCAACCCCCGCTGGCCGATTCTTGCGCTGACGTGGGCGGCCGGGCGCCGCGGAGGCGGACCCGGTCCACGGACTGGGCGGGGGCGAACCCGTTTCGTGGTCTCTGTGATCTCCGCTTCCGCATGGATCAGCCCACCGGGTTTCAGGTCACTTCTTCGTGCGGCTCACGGCGGGGGAGGACACGCCCCGCCACACCGGCGC
>JAHBWH010000134.1 GCA_019637115.1 Myxococcales bacterium
CGTCGAGCCCGGCGGCGGCGGCGGCAGCGGCGCGAGCGCCGGAGGCGCGGCCTTCGGGGTGTTCATCGCGGGTGGCGGCGCGCCGACGATCACGGCGAGCACGATCGTGCGCGGTGAGGGCGGCGTGGGCGGCAACGGCGGCAGCGGCGGCATCGGAGGCATCGGCGGCACGGGCGCTGCCGGAGGCACCTCTGCGGTCTTCTGCGCTGGGC
This sequence comes from Myxococcales bacterium, assembly GCA_019637115.1. GTDB lineage: Bacteria > Myxococcota_A > Polyangia > Polyangiales > Houyiibacteriaceae > JACKEH01. The sequence continues at coordinate 213 of JAHBWH010000134.1, forward strand.
GCGCGGGTCGCGGTGGGAACGGCGGCGACGGCGGCGTCGGCGGTGGCGGCGGCGGCGGCTGCGGCGGCCCGAGCGTGGGCATCTTCTCGTCCGGGGTCGGCGACCCCGGCTATTGCGCGGGCGCGCTCGGCAACGTGATCACGGGCGGCGCAGGCGGCGCAGGCGGCGCGGGCGGCTTCTCGCTCGTCAGCCCGGGCGCGCCGGGCGCGACGGGCGCGATCACCGATTGCGCTGCGCTTTAGCCTTTGCGGCCGCGCATGACCCCCGACGACACGCGAGGCGACATCACCGCGAACGCGGGCTGGTGTCAGGGGGTCAACGCGACCGGGAGCATCGCGAGCGGGACGCCCTCTTCGGTCGACGCGATCGTGGCGGCGAGCTCGAGCGCGTGTCGCAGCGCGGGCGCGCGCGAGGAGGCGAGCGCGGCGGGCGGCGCGGGGGCGCTCGCGCCATCCGCGTGCGCGAGGCCGAGGCCCGCGGTCACGTAGTCGATCAGCGTGCTCGGGCGCGAGGGGACGTAGCTCACCTCGACGTCGGGCGGCAGGTTCGCGAGCTCGCGAGCGCGCTCGAGCGTCGCGAGGAAGCCTCCGACGCGGTCGACCAGACCGAGCTCGCGGGCGGCGTCGCCCGTGAAGACTCGCCCGCGTCCGCGCGCGTCGATCTCCTCGACGGTCATCCCGCGGCTCTCGGCCACGCGGCCGAGGAAGAGCCGGTACCAACGCCGGATGGCCGCGGCGAGCACCCCGCGCTCGTCGGGCGTGAAGGGACGGTAGAGGCTCTCCGCGCCCGCACGACGGCCGCGCGCGCTCTGCTCGGCGGCGATCCCGAGGTGCTCACCGAGCGGGGCGAGGTCGACCTTGCCGTAGAAGATGCCGATGGAGCCGGTGATCGTCGATGGCGTGGCCCAGATCTCGCTCGCCGCGGTCGCGACGTAGTATCCGCCGCTCGCCGCGATGGCCCCGAGTGATGCGATGACGGGCTTGCGCTGGCGTGCCCGGCGCACCGCCCGCCAGATGCGGTCCGACGCCAGCGCGGAGCCGCCGGGGCTGTCGATGCGCAGCACGATCGCGGCGACGCTCCGGTCCGCGGCGAGCGCGTCGATGGCGGCGACGACGGTGTCGCTGCCGCTCTGGTGGATCTCGATGATCGGGTAGTCGACGTTGCGCCCGTCGACGAGCGTTCCGTCGATCACGACGACGCCGATCTGCCGGGGCACGCCGGTGGTGCGCGGCGCGTCGCTCGGCGCTCGCGTGCGGCGGCTGGTCGTGCCCGTGAGCGTCCGAAGATCGGGGCCGAGCTGCTGCACGTCGCGCCGCCCGGCGACCAGCCCCAGCGCCTCGGCCTCTTCCGGAGGGTAGGGGCCCTGGTCGATCCAGCGGCGCACGTCCTCGACGCTGGCGTCGCGGTCGCGGGCGAGGTCCGCGACGACGCGGGCGTAGACGTCGTCGAGGATCGCCTCGCGGCGCGCGCGCGCGGTCACGCTCGAGCCGCCCTGGGTGTAGATCTCCACGGCGCCCTTCTCGTCGCCGATGCGGAGGAAGTCGGCGCGCACGCCGATTCGTCGCAGGAGCTCGCCGTAATAGAGCGCGTCCATCGAGGGGCCGTAGAGGCGGACGTAGCCCGCCGGATCCACGAAGGCCGCGCGCGCCGGACCGCAGGCGTAGAGCTCGCTGCCGGTCGGCGCCTCGAAGTGGCAGACGACGGGCTTGCCGGCCGCTTGGAGCGCCGCGATCGCCTGGCGGAGCTCCTGCGCGTAGGCGCTCCCGATCCCCGAGGAGCGCATGCGGAGCAACACGCCGCGCACCCGCGGATCTCGGCGCCCCGCGTCGAGGCGGTGCAGCACCGCGAGGACGCCGCGCTCGCCGCCGCGCACCTCGAGCTCGTCGACGACGCCGACGCTCGGCAGGCCCTCGGGCCGCGTCGCGCCCGAGAGGCGAGCGTGCGTCATCCACCCCGCGGCGCCGCCCTCGGCGAGGACGATGCCTCCGCCGAGGGTCGCGTTCTCCCAGGAGAGATCGACACCGACGAGGCCGCGGAGCACGCCACGCCCCCGCAGGTCGTCGCCTTCGATCGCGCCCCACAGACGGCCGACGCGGGGCACGGCGACGCTGGCGAGCCCGCGCATGCCGAAGCGACCCCGATCGTCGAGCGCCCCGAGGACCTCGAGGAGGAGATCATCGCGCCCGAAAGGCCGGAGCTGCGCGGAGAGGTTGAACGTGGCCGCGACGCCCTCGCCGCGACCGATGAGGCCGGTCGGGGCGAGGAGATCGTGGGCGGCGAAGCCGACCGAGAGGAAGCTCGTCGGGCGCCAGCTCAAGCCGAGGTCGAGCGTCGCCGTACCACCGAGCGGCCCGTCGCTCGCGAGGAAGCGCGCCGCGCCGCCGAGGGCGAAGCGCCGGTCGCGGGCCCACGCGAGGCCGAGCGAGAACCGGCCGCGGGCGTCCTGACCGTCCGTCGGACGGACCCAGTCGACGCCGGCCGCGAGCGCCAGGCCGAGCGGGAGTGAGAGCGCGCCGTAGAGCGAGTCTCCCCGGCCTTGCAGCGCCGCGTCGCCGAGCGCCTCGGTGTGGACGTAGGCGACGTCCCAGCCGGTCACGTAAGCGAGCGCGGCGGGGTTCGTCTCGAGCGCGAGCGCGCCGTCGGGCGCCGCGCTCGAGACGGCGGGCAGCCGCGGTGACGCCGTCGCCCGCTCGAGCTGGGCGTGGGCGGCGGTCGTGAGGGCGGTGAGCGCGAGCGCGAGGAGGGCCGAACGCATCGCCGCGACCCTAGCAGCCCGTCGAAACACGCTCCGCGTCTTTCGGCAGGCGAGGCTTCATCGCGCGTCAATCGCCGAGGATGAGCTCCATGTACGAAGGCGCGTCGCGGCAGAGGCGCGTGGCCGGGTAGCCCGGTTGTGCAGCGCGCTCGCCGAGCGGGCGCGCGCTCCCGGAGTCCATGAGGCAGCCGGGCTGATCGCCGGGGTTGTGGAAGACCGTCGGCGAGCCGTAGGGCTCGGCGAGGCCGAAGCTGTGGCCGAGCTCGTGCGCCGTGGTCTCCCCGATGATCGACGCGAGCGCGCGGAGCGCGCGATCGACCTCCGCGGCGCGCGCTCCCTCGCCCCGCACCTCCGCGAGCGTGGCCGGGCGGTCCCGCACGCCGTCGAAGATCTCGTCGAAGAGCGGGTCGGAGGTCGGCCCGACGCCCCCGAGCGCCGCGGGTGGGTGCGCGGAGAACGCGAAGAGCGACTCGACGAAGACGCCGCCGTAGCCGGGATATCCGTCGGCTTGGGTCTCTGCGTTCGCGCCGCCGATCGCGTCGAAGAGGCGGAGGTTGCCGATGTCCTTGCCGGGGCTGTTGTCGTAGCCGAAGAGGCCGCGGCCGTTGGGATCGGGGCCGCCGATCTCCACGACGCTGAAGCCCGCGGGCCCGAAGTCGGTGGGCCGCTCGAGGCGGACCTCGACGCGGAAGCCCGCATAGATCGACTCGATCCGCTCCTGCACGAGCCGCTCGATGGTGCCCGCGCCAGCGGCGAGGCCAAAGAGCGCGAGGCTGTCGTAGAAGCCGGGCAAGAAGCGCAGCCAGACCACCTGCCTCACGGGCCCGAGCGTCAACGTGATCGGCGCGGGGCTCCCCGCGACCTCCACGCGTCCCGCGAGCGTGACCGGGGTGAGGGTCCCGGCGAAGCGTCCGCGCTGCGCGCCGAAGAGCTCCGAGACGAGCGCCTCGCCGAGAGGGACGGCGCGGATCGCGCCGACCAGCGTCTCGCCGTCGATCCACTCGAGGACCAGCTCGGCGGGGGGGACGGCGCTCGGCGGGGCGCCCTCGGGGGTGAAGCTGCCCTCGGCCCGGAGGATCGTCACCTCGTCGCCGCCGCCGAGGAAGCCCGCGCCGCGGACGCGCACGAGCTGCTCCAGGCTCACGACGGCCGGCTCGATCGCGAAGACCTCGGGCGGCAAGAAGCGCACGCGGATGGGGCGGGTCTCGCTGCGCGACGTGGCGCCGCCCGGGAGCGTCGCCTCGAGGTGCGCCGTGCCCTCGAGCATGCCGGGCTCCGGTCCGCCGAGCGCGGTCGTGAGGCGCACGAGGCCGCGGCTCCGGCTGCCGTATTCCGCGAGCGAGGCCGGCAGGCGAGCGTCGACGGCGCGGGTCGCCCCTCCGTCCACGCGCAGCTCGCCCTGCACGCGCAGCACGAGCTCACCCTCGTCGGGCTCGAGGAAGCCGTCACCCTCGAGCACGACGAGCTCGTTGCGATGGACGTCGCCGCTCGGCCCAGTGGTCAACGCGAGCGTGGGGGCGTCGGCGATGGAGAGGACGTAAGGGTAGGGCTCGCTCTCGACGCCATCTCCCGCGAGGCGGAGGTCGACGTCGTGGGTGCCGAGGCCGAACGCGCGCACGAGGGCGGCGTCGAGCGGGAAGGCGAGCGTCGCGCTGCTGGCCTCACGGAGGTCGAAGCGCCCCGCGCTGCCCTCGACGATCAGCGTGCGCGTGGGGCCGAGCATGTCGACCTCCGTCGCGAGCAAGCGCAGGCGCGTCCCGACGAGCATGGGCGTGGTCGCGCGGACGTCGAGGATGGTGGGACGCAAGGTGGTCGGCGGGGCGTCGCCGCCTCCGCACGCTGACGAGAGCAGCGCGCCGGCGAGCAGGCATGCCACCACGACACGAGCGCTCATCGGGGGACACACACGAGCTGCAGCTCGCCCGCGACGTCGTCGACGATGTCGCACTCGTAGCCCTCGGCCGTCCGGCAATCGTCGTCGATCCCCGGGCACGCCTTCGCGCAGATCCGCAGCCCGGCGCGCTCGATGCAGTGCGTCCCGGCCTCGCAGTCCGCGCTCGTGCGGCAGCCGAGGCGCGCGCAGGTGCCGCTCGGCCACGGCGCGCACGCGCGCTGCCCGCCGCAATCCGCGAACGTCGCGCAGGCGTCGCCGTTCGCGCCGGCGCCGCGACGGCCGCAGTAGCGCCCTTCGCGGAACCATTTGCACGTCTCCGTGCTGCGGCAGCCCGAGTTCGCGGTGCAGGTGGCGCCGCACTCGCTCGGCTGCGCCGCGGGCCCCGCCGCAGGGCAGAGGTGCGCGTCGGGGCAGCTGCCCTGGCAGCCCCGCTCGCCCGTGGTCTCCGTGCAGAGGCAGGCACCGCAGGTGCCGCGATCGCGCCAGGCGCCGTTGCAGCACTGGAAGCTCGGGCTGCACGCGCTGTGCGCGAAGATCCCGCCGAAGCTGTGGACGCAGGCGGCGCCGCTCGGGGCGCCGGCCCCGCACGTCCGGCTCACGCAGCTCCCGCCGTCGCAGATCCGGTCGCTCGGGCAGTCGAGGCTCGAGGTGCAGCCCGCGTCGGCCGAGACACGCACCTCTCCAATGTAAGCGCTCGTCGCGCCGAGGAGCCCGAAGACGCGGATGGTGTACGTCCCCGACGCGTTGACGCGCACGTCGATCGACTCCTCCTCCCCGATCCCGCGGCTCGACCCGATCAGCGTCCCCGCGGGGTCGCGGAGCTCGAGATCGAGATCCTGCGTGAGGTAGTCCTCGATCAGCAGCGTGACCTCGACGCGGCTCGGGCCGCTCACCGGGAACGAGAACCAGTCGTCGTCGCGCGGACAGATGACGCCCTCGAAGCTCGCCGAGCCGCCGCTCAGCGTGAGCGCGCGCGCGGTCGCCCGCGTGTCGTTCGGCTCGAAGCGGTCGTTGGTGCAGCAGCCGCCAGCGTCGGGGGTCGCCTGCATGGAGAGGTCGTAGCGGTTCTCGGCGTCGCGGAAGCCCTCGACGCGCGCGACCACCCGCTGCGCGGCGGCGAAGCAATGGGACACCTCCTCGCGGTCCCGCGTGCTCGCGCTGCTCGCGACGATCGCCCCGCTCCCGTCGAGCAGGCGCAGATCGAGGTCGCCCTCGGCGTGCCGGAACCCGCTGAGCACGACGTCGACCCGCGAGCCCGCGCTCACGTTCAGCGCCCAATGATCGAGGTCGCCACGACAAATCTGCCCCGACGCGCCGCTCATGTACGGCGTCGCGGTCGCGAGCGTGTCGTTCGGCTCGTGCGGGTCGTTCGTGCAAGACGAGCCGAGGCCGCAGACCGCGTCGACCGGGCCGCAGCCCGCGCGCACGGGGCCCTCGACGGTGGGCGTGGCCCCGCACGTGCCGGACGCGCAGGCGCCGTCCCCCGAGCACGCGGGCACGCATCGCCCGCCGCTCGAGGTGGTCGCGCAGAGCCCGCTCTGGCATTGGGCGTTGCTCGCGCACGCCTCGCACGCGGGCAGGAGCGCTCCCCCTTCGCCGCCGACGGCCGTGAAGCGGCGGAGCGGGGAGTCCGTGCGGTTGTCGCAGGTCGTCCCGGTGGGGTCGTCGTTGTCGGTCGCGCTGACCAGGAAGTACACGTCGCGGCGGGCACCGTCTGCCAGCCCGAGCGGGGGGATGCGCGCGCTCCACGCGCCCATGCTCGGCGCCATCAGCAGCTGCTCGAAGGTGGTGATGTCGGGGCGCTCCGGATCGTCCGGCGCGGTGGTGGTGTAGAGGAGCAGCGGCACGTCACGCAGGCCCATGTCGTCGGTGACCGTGGCGCGCACCTCGTATCCGACCGAGCCCGAGAGCGTGGCGCCCTCGGCTGGGGCGTCGATCACGACGACGGGGGGCTCGCCGGGGCAGTCGGGCTTCGCTGCGGCGCGGAGCACGACGACGTAGTCGAGGCGGGTCGGGGGGTGGTCGCCGTCGTCGGCCGCGAGGGGGATGGTCCAGCGCTCCGCGGCCTCGACCTGATCGGGCGAGGGGCACCACTCGAAGACACCGGACTTCTCGGCGAGCTGGGTGATGCTCGCGCCGTCCGGCAGCGTGCCGCCTGCGCGGATGTCGACGCTGCGCGAGTCGTCGTCTCGGACCTCGATGGCGACGTCGACGCAGGGATCGCGGGTCAGGTCGAAGGTGCCGCCGGGCCCGGGACGGATGAAGACCGGCGCGGCGTCGTCGGCGGGCTGCACGGTGACGATGAGCGGCTTCTCGTCGACGGTGCGCGAGCCGTCGCGGAGCTGGATGGTGAACTCGTGCGTGCCGACGTGGCTGGCGAGCGGCGTCCAACGGAAGGTGCCCCCTCCGCCCGACCCGCTCACGCTGACGCGGAGACTCGGGAGGTCGGGCGCGACGTAGGCGAACGTCAGGCCGTCGGCGTCGCCCAGGACGGCGAGCTCCACCACGAGGGGCGCGTTGACGCGCGCGGTCACCGGGGCGAGGGGCGCGAGCTCGGCGTCGGCGCCTCCACAAGCGAGCAGGAGGGCGAGCACGGGAGCGAGGAGGTGGCGCACGGAGGGAAAGTTACCCTCATCGGCGAATCCATGCACCGGAGCATCGCAGGAACACCCCCTGCCCCTGCCCCTGCCGGCCCCTGCCGGCCCCTGCCGGCCCCTGCCGGCCTCGACCCCTGCCGGCCTCGACCCCTGCCGGCCCCCCTGCCCCTGCCGGCCTCGGCCCCTGCCCCAGCTGGCCTCGGCCCCGGACCCGTCTCGGCCTCGGCCCGGATCCCCAAACGCGAGCACCCATCCGTTCAATGAACGAGCGGATTCGCGAAGCGCACGGTGAGATCGATCGAGAACACCCCGTCGCCGCGCGCGAGCTCTGGTGGCAGCGGGTCGAAGGGCGCCGCGGCTCGGATGGCGGTCTCCGCGGCGCGGTCGAGATCCGGAAAGCCGCTCCCGCGGACGAGGGCCGGCGCGCTCGCCATCGAGCCGTCGCGCCGGAGCGCGAGCCGGTATACGGTCAGGCCCATGTCGAGCGCCAGCGCGCGCTCGCGGGGAAAGACGAGGCGCTCCTCGACCTTCGCGCGCTGCGCGAGGTACCAGCGCCGGTAGCGCGCGTCGGAGGTGTCGAGCGCGAAGGGCCCGCCGCCGCCGGGACCATAGGGCGAGGCGCGCCCTCCCTCTCCGGCGCTGCCGCTGCTGCCGGGGGCGCCGCCGCCCCCAATCCCACCGCGGCCCGGACCAGGGGCGCGCCCGCGCCGCTCGCTCGCGTCGACCCAGCTCTCGATGAGGCGCGCCGCGAGCAGCTCCGCGTCCTGGTCGTCACGCACGCGGCCTCGATCCTCCGCGAGCGTCGCGGCGGGGCCGCGGTCCACGGGCGGCCGGCCATGCGCGCCGTCCGCCGCTTCCGCTGCCCGCGCGCCGCGCCCCGTGAGGATGCCCCGCGAGGGGGCGTCCCGCGGGCCGCCCGCGCGGCTCGGCTCGCGCGCGCTCGCGGCGCGCTCGTCATCGCCGAGGGCGAGCGTCGGGACATCCCGCGCGGCGCCCTCTGCCCCAGGCCTCGAGGAGGCCCGTACGCCAGCGCGGGCGTCGCGCTCGCTCAGCGGGCGGCGCTCGCGGTGACGGCCCTCGCCGGACGCGAGGAAGGGGTCGTCGTCGGGGCTCGGGGTCGCGCGGCGGTCCTCCCAGCTCGCGCGGTCGGAGGCGGTGCGGATCCGCTGGGTCTGGGAGACGCGGGGGGCGTTCCAGGGGCTGTCCTGCAGGGTGACGCCGTGCGCGCGAGAGACGAGGATGACGAACTCGACCGCACCGGTGGCGTCACCGCCCTCTCCAAGGCGTGGCCCGTCCACGTTCTGTGGCGAGAGCCCCCCGCCGGGCTGGGGGGCGACCTCACCTGGCGCCGCGCCTCGGGCGACGGACTCGCTCGGGGCGCCAGGGGCGGGCGTGGGGTCGTCTGGCGCGTGCGCGACGAGCCGCATCTCTGCCGCGGGCGGCAAGTAGACGATCCACATGGCGAGCACGAGGTGGAGCCCAAGCGACGCCAGCATCCACGCGCTCGCGGGAGAGGGCAGTCGCGTGGAGGACGGGGCCACGCCCGAGCATACCGCACGGGCGCGCGAGCAGCCTGCGCCTGCGGGGCCTCCGGTGTGGGCAGGGCGACTGGAGGCGCTCGGCCGTGCGCAACCGACGGCGAGGCATGTCAGAGCGGCGTGGCGCGGTGACGCCGGGAGCTCGGCGTCGGCCGAGACGTCGCCTCACCGACGAGGGCTCGTGCTTTGGGGCGTTCTGGGGTGGCGCGCGAGTCTTCTCACCCGAGCCATCCCGGCGTTGCAGGTCGAGGAGATTGCCAGTGGAGGCGCGCTACTCCGCCGTGAGGTTCGCGGTGGCGCTCCGACGGCCATCGCGGAGGCAGGCGGCGTCGCTCACGAGGCGGACGCCGATCTCGTCGCCGCGGCCGTAGGCGCTCGCCGGCAGCACGGCGCCGGTTGCTCCGACGGGGCTCCCGTCCACGGTCCACTCGAGGGTGGGTGCGTCGCCCTCGTTTCCGAGGATGGCGGTGACGCCGCCCGCATCCTGTCGGAGCCGGACGTACGCGGTGAAGCGGCCGCGATGTGCCTCGAAATCGATGAGGGGCCAAGCGGCCTGGGCCCAGTCGATGGCTTCGCCGAGGACGCCGCAGTCGCCGCCCATGTCGGCGGCCTGCCGGATGGACCAGTAGGTGTGGTCCGCCCAGAGTGGGCCGCCACGGTTGAGCGTCGCGGACCCCCGCTGGGTGACATCGACGACGCTCGACTTGTCGACCGGGTCGAGGTTGTTCGAGGCGTCGCCGCCCTCATTGAAGCGGACCCAACCGTCGAGGGAGTTTTCCGGCCGTTGAACCTCGCGGACGAACTGCTGGAAGAGGGCGTCGAGGATCCACTTGGTGAGGCCGGGGCTCACATCGTCGAGCAGGGAGGGGAAGAAGCCGGGGTCGAAGCCGTGGAAGTGATTGCGCTGGGCGTCGCCCTCTTTGGCCAAGAAGTACCAGGGCCCCTGGATGCGAATGCGGAAGCCACGACCGTCGTTCGGGTTGGTCGCGCCGGTCCAGGTGCGGGTCTGGTACATGGCGTTGATCGACGAGTAGTACCGCAGCGGCTCGACGAGCCCCGACGAGCGGCTCGCCTTGAGGATGAACTCTGGGTGGTAGTTGTTGTCGACGGGCGAGTTGTGGAGCATCTGCCCCTGGCCGCCGTTGAGCACCAGCTGCAGGTGGTACCACTGAGTCGACTCGAACTGGCCGGTCTCGATCGGCTGCCCTTGGAAGTGCTCGCACTCCGCGTCGTCGTCGAAGCAGGCGGTGAAATGCGGCGGGAGCTCGAAGACCTGATAGTCGCGGCCGAGCCACTGGCGCGCGATGGGCTGGTCGGCGGGGTCGAAGAGCCTCTGCGCTTCGGCCTGGAGTCCGAACTCGTTCATCAACTCGAAGTGCTTCACGGCCAAGAGGCGCCCAAGTGAAGTCGCGGCGATCTCCATTCCCGGCACGCTCGAATCGACGAGCCCACGAGTCGTCGCGCTGCCGTCGCGGGTCCGCCAGTGGCGGGCGTTGCGCGACCCCTGGGCGAGGAAGAGGCGGTAGTGACGCCAGTGCCGGTTGATCGCGCGGAGCAGCTCGGCGGCGCTTCGTTCGCTGGCGGGCATCTCTTCGAAGAAGCGGCGGACCTCCGCGTAAGCGCGGGTCGGATTGAACTCGAGCGAATCGTCTTCGTAGAAGCCGTCGTTCGCGTAGGCGTCCATCGGATGAACGATGGGGAGCCAGTGTTTCCAGTCCGGGAGCTGCACGGCGATGGGCAGAGTGGTGTGGTCCTCCATCGCGCCCGAGTCGAAGTAGGCGGCGACCGCCTCCTCGCTCACGCCGTCCGGGAACATCGCGCCCAGCATGTCGCGGTCTTCCTCGAGCACAGCCTCGAGCCCAGCGCCGGCGGCCCATTCCTGCACGGGCCGGTCGGCAACCCTGGAACCCGGCTGGTAGGGCGGGTTCCAGGGGCGGCCCCAGCGACCGACGTCGTCGTGGCGCGCCGAGAGTGAGCGAATGTAGGACGCAATCTTTTGGCCCTCTTCCTCGGAGAGCTGGTGGAAGCGGGCGCGCTCGATGATCGACTCGTTCGAGTAGGCGAAGATCTCGAGGTCCCGGCCGTCCTGGGTGTGACAATCGGCGCAGGCCGCGCGGATCGGCCGGGCCTCGGGGATCGTGGCCGCGTACCAGCTCCCGGTGCGACCGGGCTCGAGGTAGTGGCTCCAGAGTCCGGCCGAGCGCCACAGCTCTTCACCCTCGGCGATGGAGGCTTCGTCGCTGAGCGGCGGCTCCCAGCCGGTGGGGTCATCATGATAGAAGCGGTAGGTCGGCAGGATGTCGGCTCCAGCGGCGTCGAGGAGTTGGAAGCGCACCACGCGGAAACCCATGGAGATGCCATCGGAGCGGTTGAATCGGAACTCGACGCGGTTCTCGCCAGCGACGAAGCCCTCGAGCGGCAAACGGAACCGGATGGTGCTGTAGCCGCCATGCACCATCCCCCCGCGGGCACGCTCGGGACCATGCATCTCCACGGTGTCGTGGTTCAGATCGATCCACGCGCCCTCGTTGACGCGGACCGAGCCCTTGTCCTGGTAACTCAGGTTGTTGACCTGCATCCAGAGGTAGGCAACCGCCGAAGCTTCGCTCGCTTCGAGGTCGAAGGTGCGCTGTGCGATCGTACCTTCCGCTCCGAGCACCTCGACGGGCAGCGCAATGGCGGTGGCAGGATCGCAGCAGCGGTCGTCGCACACCACCTGCCCCTCGGTGCACTCGCGAGGCCCTGAGTCCGCGGGCGGCATCGTTGCGTCCCGCACCGCGCCATCGAGCGGGCCCGCCGCAGCGTCGTCGGGGGCCAGCGAGTCGTCGCCGCATGCCCAGATGGAAGAAATCGCCAGCGTCGCCGCCAGCCAACCGCGTTGCGACTGTGCCGCGACCGGGTACCGAAGCACCTCGCGTGGGAGGTCTGCTGGGCGACGCGCTCGCTCGACGACGCGCTGGCGGCGGCGCATGCCGAGCGCGAGGACGACGAGCACCAGTGCAGCAGCGCTCGAGCCCGATCCAGCCGATCCAGCCGATCCAGCCCGGGCGACGGCGCAGCCTCCGCGGATGCGCCCGAAGGGTGGAGGCACCGTGCCTTCTGCGCCGGCATCCTGCGAACCCCCGGAGCCCGCGTCGGGCACGTCCCCGGAGCCCGCGTCGCTCGGTTCCATCCCGGCATCGTGATCCGGCGGGACGCCCGCGTCGGGCACAGGCTCGATGGGCGTCACCACCGCGCCCTCGCGACGCGGATGCGCGACGTAGGAGTCGAGCGTCGTACCGTCCATCGCGATCGCTTCGTAGCGGAGCGTCTCTGGAGAGAAGCTCAAGAGCTGCACGTGATGCGCGGCGATGCTCATGCCCGGCGCGTCGAGGTACCAGAAATCCATGGGCGTTCGCTGGCTCACGCCGAGCCCACCCTCGCCCACGTACACGATGCCATCGGCCGCCTCGAGGCCCTCGCGGATCGGCACGGTGCGCTTGAGGACATGCCCGTCCGACTCGCACACCAGATCGACCTCGTACGCCTCGAAGAGCGGCACCCAGTGCTCGAGCGCGGGACCGGGCGTTTTGACGGCGGGGAACGCCGGCCGGTGATAGCCTGGCACGATCCAGCGTCGCGACTGCGCCGCTTCGAGCTGCGCCTCGAGCCAGACGCGCTGGTCCCCGCCGTGCGAGACGTTGCTGTCCAGCGTGATCAGCGTCGTGTTTGCGCCCAGGTGGGTCACGAAGTAGTCGACCGCCTCACCGCCCGGCCAGCCGAAGACGCGGTTGTACATCTCGCGGTCGGGCTCGTGGTTGCCGCGCGTCGGGATCACCGGGAGCATGCGGCCCGCGTCCGTGATCGTCAGCTGGTGATCGTCGAGCCACTCGTCCCACTGCAGCCAGTCGGCGCCGGTATTCACGAAGTCGCCGCCGTGTCCGAGCCCGATGATCCCTTCGCGCTCCTCGAAGAGCCGCGCCATCGTTTGGTTCATGCGGCGGCGGTTCGTGCTGCTCGAGCGCGAGTCGCCTCCGTAGAGCAGCGTGAACGGACGGTCGTCGGCCGGAGCGGTCACGAAGTGGAGCTCGTCCGAGCGGTTGCCGTCGGTCTCGACGACGAACCAGTAGGTGGTCGAGGGCAGGAGGTCGTCGAGCTCGACGTGGTGGTAGTAGGGCGTGCCCGAGGCGTATTCGCCGTCGCGGCTCGTCGTCACTCGGTGCGCGTACGCGGCCACGACGCCATCGCGCGGCACGGTGTCGTAGTGCACGGCGCTGACGACGCCCGCGCTGGTGGTCGTCCACGAGAGGCGCGCGTGGTGCGAGGGATCCTCGGCCCAGATCAGCCGGAGTTGGCGCGGCGCGAGCGCGGCGTCCTGGCCCGACGCGCCGTGATGGACCATGGAGAACGTCACGCTGAGCATCAGCGCGAGCACAGCGATCCAGCGTCCCCCGGAGGACCGCGTGCGCAGCCAGTCAACCGCATCGGACACCGCGAGCGAGCTCCTGGCCGCGCGCGGCAGTCGAGCTCCGAGCAGCCAGAGCAGCGCCGGCACACCCCCGTTCGCGACGCGTACCAACGCCTCGTGGATGCCATGCTCGCCCGAGTGGACGATGCGCGCGCCCGCCGTGAGCAGGCCCCAGAACGCCATGTACGCGAGTAGGCCGCGCCGCAGCGGGAGGGCGAGGAGCGCGAGCGCGCACGCGATGTCGACGACGCCGATGACGCGCAGCAGCAGCTCGGCGCCCGATTGGTCGAGGCCGACCTCGAGCAGCCGGCGATCGGCGATCAGCAGGTAGTCGACGAACCCGGGATGACCCTGGAGCGCCTCGATACCGTGGGTGAAGAACGTCGCGGCGACTGCGGCGCGCAGCAGCCACGTGACTGGTACCTCACGCGAAGGCGCCTCGCAGGGCAGCGCCGCGCTCGCTTGGCGGAAAGAGCACGCCGGAAGCAGTGCGATCGCGAGCGGCGCCACCCAGCGGATCGCGTCGGCGGGCAGGGCGAGTTCGTGGAACGGCACGCCGCCGAAGGACCAGCGGGCGAGCGGCATCGCGACGAACCACGCCGCCATGGTGACGTAGCCGGCGCGCATCGGCAGGACGAGACCCACGACCGCGACCGCCAGGAGCGCTCCTGCGATGGTTCGGTCGAGCAGGAACGAGAAGCGGTCGGGCCAGCCGTACTCGCCGAAGAGGATGGTCTCGATCTCCGTACCCGCGACCCTCGACGTCCAGACGAGCCCGACGCATTGCACGAGCACGATGGCTCGCAGCCCGAGCGAGAGGACCTTGGCGATGGAGGCGCGCTGGGCGGGTACCACAGACTTCATGAGGGGAACGAGAGAGCAGCATTCGTGCCGAGCGCGTCCGCTCGTGAATGCGAGCCCCGTTGTGCAAGGTGCTGCACCTCGAACACCCGACCCGACTCACGGTTGTGCAAACCTCGGACTTCCGGGAGCTCACGGCAGCCTCGGCAGCTTGGGCCGTCGTTCGGACGCCCGCGCACGCCGCCCTCGGGGCTACGAGTCCGAGGACCCTCGTCACCCCCGTCTCGCGGGCGAGGCCGCGCGCGCAGCTTCAGGCTCCACGACCCCGAGCACGGCGCGGCTTCGGCTCGACGTCTTGGAGGGCGAGGCAGCCCGTACCTCGCCACAGGAGTCTTGACCGGTTGATCGCGGTCCTCGACCTCGATCTCGGCCCCGCGCCTCCTCGAAATAGGCGTCGGCCTTTCCTCCGTCGACGCGGAACCGACCTCGAGGCCGATCCTCTACGCTGAACCAGTCAAGACTCCCGTGTCGAGGCACTAGCCGCGGCGTGCTGCGGGCTCGACGTCCGCGCGCTCGGCGGAGATCTCGTCGAGCATCCGGCGCAGCTCGCCGTGCTCGTTCGGCCCGTAGAAGAAGCCCACGTAGAGGAGGCCCGCGGCCGTCAGGCCGAGCAGCACGGCGCGCCGGCGCCGCCACCGCGCGACGACCAACGCCAGCAAGAAGAGGCCGGCGAAGCGGAGGCCCGACCCGTCGCCGCTCCAGAGCACGCCCGCGCTGCGGACGTACGCGGCGGCCTCGCCGCGCACGTCGCTCCACGCGAGGGCAGGCAACGAGACGCGCGCCGTTGGGGCGAGGTCGACCACGAGCGCGTCGTGATCGCTGAGCCGCCGCGTCGCGCCGTTGGCGAGCGTGACGTCGCCGTCGAGCGCGCGATGGTGTCCGAGGGTGCGGAAGCCGCCGCGGTGGAGCACGGCGTCGATGCCGAACCCCGGCGCCGCGTCCTCGAGGCGGGCGCGCGCGCGGAGCGCCCGGAAGGGCAGCTCGTGATCATGGGCGTTCAGGTCCGCCGCGACGACCACGGGCTCGTCGAAGGCATCCAGCGTCATCGCGAGCTCGAGCGCCTGGCTGAGGCGAGTGACCGTGTACCGGACCGGGCCGTAAGCGGCCTGCAGGTGGGTGTTGGCGAGGATGAACGGACGCGGCGCGTGCACGCGGACGAGCGACACGCCCTTGTTGGCCATGTAGTCGACGTGCCACGGCACGAGCGGCATCCCGCCCGTGCGGAAGGGGAGCCACGCGACCTCCTCGATCGGCCACCGGCTCGCCACGAGGAGGCCGGCTTGTTGGCGCTCGGTCTCGTCGTGGTAATGGATCGCGTGCGTCAGCCCGCGCGCCGCGAGCGCCTCGATGATCTTGGCGCCGTGCTCGGGGGTCCACACCTCCTGGAGCGCGACCACGTCCGGCTCGAGCTCCGCGAGCGCTGGCGCGACCTCGGCCATGCGCGCGTCGAGGTCCGGCGTCACCCACGGCACACCCCAGACGTTCCACGAGACGACGCGGATGGCGCCTCGGGCCTCGGGGCGAGCGACGGTCGCGGTGCCGGCGACGGGTGAGAGATCGTCCGCGTGCGCGCGGCCCGCCTCGGTCGAGCCGAGAGGCCGCGCCGTGAAGACGAGCCCGAAGACGCAGACGAGCCGGAGGTGGCGCGCCACGCGCGCGACCCCAGCCATCCGCGCGACCTCGACCATCCGCGCGACCTCCCGCATCCGTCCGGGCGAGGGCCTCAACGGTGCGCTCGCCGTCGGTGGCGAGGCTTCGACGTCCTGGCCCCGACGGCGCGACGGCTCGTGGGAGGGACGGCGCACGCTCGGCATCTCGTCTCACAGCATCACGGTTGACCCTGATCATCGCAAGCGTCGGACGCGCATTTCCTCGCTCGTGACCGAACGATGGCACACGTGACGTGTACTCGCGGACTGCTCGCTCGTCCTTCCAGCCCGAGGTTCGACTCGCGTCGCCGAGGATGATCGCCCTGGAGCTCGTTTGCCGCGCCACGGAAGACAGAGCCAGCGAGCGTCGAGATCCGCGTCGACCACGGCTGCGGACACCCGGTTCGAGCTGCGAGCCGGGTGAAACGGATCGACGCGTCGCTCGATTACGCCAAGGCGTCGTGCGCCTCCGGGTCGAGGTGACGATCGACGCGTCGCTCGATTACGCGAGCGCTGCCGCCAAGGCGTCGTACGCCTCCGGGCCGAGGTCGAGCGGCGGTGCGAACGTGACGTGATGCGCCGTCGCCTGGGTCGAGAAGCCGTGGGCCGCGAGCTTTCGAGCGAGCGCCCGGCCGTCGCCGACCTCGGCGACGTGGTAGAGGCCCGCGCCGCGCACGACGCCGCGGTGGACGAGCGGGGCGAGCGCGTCGAGCAGCCAGGGCTCGGGATCATCCTCTCCGAGCCGCGCGGCGCGCGCGGCCTCGAGCTGGTGATGCAGCCGCACCAGGGCGAGCGCGTCGATGGGGGCGTGGGCTGCGACATCTTCGACATCGCAAGCTTCGGCGTCGCGTCCCTCCACGCGTCGCCAGACGAGGCCGAGCGCGCCGCGGCCGAAGACCAGCTGCTCGGGGCGATTTCCGAGCGCGCTCGCACCGAGAGGGCTCGGGCCACGTCGCCAGCCGAAGGTCGCCGTCTCGACCACGACGAGGCGAACGGGGGCACGCGCGAGCTCGCTCAAATACCCGTCCGGTACGACGCGGCCCGTCGCGGCCTGGACGAGCTCGAGCGCGAGGAGCGAGCCCGACGGCAAGGCACGAAGCGCCGCCAGCGCGACGTCGAGGTCGTCCGCGGGGTGGGGCAGCGGCGCGCAGCCGATTGAGACGGCGTCGTCGCCGCGCAGCGCGAAGCGCGCCCCAGCCGGCCCGGCGAGTGGCGCTTCGCCCAAGCTCCTGGCGCTCGCGAGAGGCTCGACGCTCGACCGTGCGCTGGTTGGCCTCGGCGTCGATGTGATCGCGGCCGCCAGCGCGGCGCGCGCGGACGCATGCACGTCGAGCGCGTATCCGGGCGCGAGCGCGCGCAGGTGATCGAGCGCTCGGTGCGCGGGCGCTCCAAGGACCGCGGGGCCGTAGAGCGCGCCGCTTCGGAGGATCGTCCCCCACGCGGGGGTCGCGAGCGCGGCCCCGGAGAGCTCGACGACCGGGCTCCGGGCCGGGGTCCGGGCGAGCGCCGAGAACGGGACGAAGCGGCGCACGGGCATCCGGTAGTACGTCGCCGCCGCGTCGCCGCCGTATTGGCCCGCGATGCGGCGGACCTCGTAGGCGCCGAGCCGGGCGTTGATGCGAGACATCGCGCCGGTCACGCCGACGCGCATGCGACCCGTGACGAAGTGGTAGCGCGGGCTTCCGTCCGCCCGGCGGAGCGCCGCAGCGCCCTCGAGCTGCGCGGCCTTGAGGCGCAGGCCGAGCCCGTGTCCGCGCGCCTCGGGATCGAGCGTCGTCGCGAGCGCGTAGAGGCAGACGTGGGCGGGCCGCAGCGGGTCGTCGTCGCAGCCTTCGACGCCGTGGACGCGCTCGAGGGGCGCGCCGAGGGCGCAACCGACGAGGCGCCACGGCGCGTCGGGCGCGTCTCGCAGCTCCGCGACGATCGCGACGCCGGCGGGATCGTGGAACGCGAGTCCCAGCTTCTCTCGCGGGTCGCGGCGCTCGGGCTCGTAGACGCGCGCCTCGAGCGCGACGACCGCGTCGAGCAACGTCTCCGCTTCGTCGGGGGGCGCGACGCGGACGCGGACGAGCGCCGCGCTGGTCGTGTCCGCGGCCGACACCGAGTCCGAGTCCGAGTCCGAGTCCGAGACCGAGACCGAGACCGACTCCGAGTCCGAGCCCGAGCCCGAGTCCGAGACCGAGTCCGAGTCCGAGTCCGCATTGGTGGCGGAGACGGTGGTCGAGACCGAGACCGCGGGTGTGTTCGAGCAGGAGGGGAGGCCGGCTTCGAGCGCTTTTAGGCCGCGGCGGAGCGCGTCGAACACGAGGTCGAGCGTCTCTCGGGTCCATCCTTCGCCCACGCGCGCGAGGACGTGGCTTCCACGGCGGCCGAGCAAGACGCCCGCTGCGCGCGCGTGCGCCCAGAGCGCCGCGGCGTCCTGCGGTGTCGGGAGCTCGAAGCCGAAGAGACCGCCTGCCGCGTGGGGGGCGACGACGGCATCGGGGAACCGCCCGAGGAGCGCCAGCAAGCGCTCGAGCACGTGGGTCTCGAGCGAGGCATCGAGCGCCGTCGAAGCGTCGGAGAGCCAGGCGTCGAGACGGGCGAGGCAGACAGGGTCGAGCGCCTCGGCGTCGGGGGCGTCGACGTCGACGTCCGCGTCGCCGCGGACGAGGACGAGGCCTGGGAGTGATGGGCCGCCCAGGACGCGGACATCGGCGAGGTGATCGCCCTCCGCGGGCGCGCGACCCGGTGGGTGCGACGCCTCGTCGACGATCACGAGCGCGCGGTCGCGCGCGAGGGCCGCGACCTCGGTGACGAAGCCAGGCGGGAGCGCTCGGCCGAGCGCGTCGGGGGAGGCGAGGACGATGGCGTGGGCGCCTGCGTCGAGGGCGCGGGCCAAGGCGTCGAGGCTCGCCCGCGTCTGCGAGGGATCGGTGTGTGTGCCCAGGCGCGGGGCGGGGTAGGGGAGCGGGCGCGCCTCCGGCCACGGCACCTCTCCCACCGACACGAGCTCGCCGCGCGACGCGAGCGTCGCGGCGAGCGCTGCCCGTGCGTCGCCTGCGTTGTGAAAGAGCTCGCACGAGCGCTCGCTCGCTACCGCGCGAGCGCTGCGCGCGTCGTCTTCGCGCGCGTCGTCGCGCGCGGCGCCGGCGGCGGCGGCGGTGCGGTCGCTGCTCGGGGATGCCAGCATCGCCCAGCGCCTCTTCAGCGCATGGACGGGGAGGCGCTCCCCGAGCAGCGCGCTCCCCATCGCGCCCTCGACGTAGCTCCGCACGAGCGCGTCGGGGGCGTGCGACCCGAAGGGCGCGGTCGCGTCGAGCCAGCACGAGCCGTCCGACTCGACGCGCCAAGGGCCCGCGCTGCGGAGCGCGTCGAGGGGCGCTCCGTGCGTGCGCCTCGGGGGCGGGACCCGCCGCGCGGGGCGAGGACGTCGCGCGAGGCGGTCGTCGCGTTCTGCGTCAGCGGCCTCGGCGTGCGCGAGCTCGAGCGCGTCGAGCTGGTCGTCGATCTCCACCGTCGGTCAGCGCTTTCCCAGCGAGGAGCTGCGGTCCTCCCGTGCTCCTTGGCTCGAGCCCTCGACCGGCGCGCCGGTTTTCGCCCGGACCTCGTCGAGCGAGACACCCGGCGCCAGCTCGACCAGGCGGAACGCCTCGCCCGCGCAGTCGAAAACACCGAGCTCGGTGATGACGCGCTCGACCACCCCTGGCGCGGTGAGGGGGTAGTCGCAGCGGTGGACGAGCTTGGGCTCGCCCTCCTTGGTGACGTGGCTCGTCAGCACGAGGATCCGCTTGCTCCCTGCCGCGAGATCCATCGCGCCGCCGATGCCCATCGTGCGGCCGCCGGGGATCGACCAGTTCGCGAGGTCGCCGTTCGCGCCGACCTGCATCGCGCCGAGGATCGAGAGGTCGACGTGGCCGCCGCGGATCATCGCGAAGCTCAGGGCGGAGTCGAACGTGCTCCCTCCTGGCAGGATGGTCACGGTCTGCTTGCCGGCGTTGATGACCTGCGGGTCTTCATCGCCCTCGAAGGGGAAGGGGCCCATGCCGAGGATGCCGTTCTCGCTCTGCAGCCAGACCCCGCGCTCGGGCCCGAGGTGATCGGCCACGAGCGTCGGCAAGCCGATGCCGAGGTTGACGATGGAGCCGTCGGCGATCTCCGCCGCCGCGCGCTTGGCGATCTCTTCTTTCGAGAAGGGCATGGTGATCAATCCGTGCAGCTCTGGCGGTTGCTCGACCAGCGGCCGCCGATGCACGAGCGCACCTGCGAGCCGCCGACGTCGTAGGTGCCGCCCGGGCAGTAGTGGCACTCGATCCCGTTCGGCGTGCACGAGGTGCCCGCGTTCGGGACCGCCTCGGGGCACGCCAGGTCGCTGAAGGGGACCATGCAGCGCACGACGCTGCGTCGGCAGAGCTCGAGCGGCGCGGGCGCGTCGGGGCGCGCGGCGTCGACCTCGACGCGGTGGTACTCGGCGCAGCCGAGGGCGCCGACGGCGAGGGTGAGCAAGGAGATGCGGAGCGCGGCGATCATGACGGGGCCTCGGTGGGGCGGGGGCGCACGGTGCGGTACTCGATGACGTCCTCGTGCACGGGGACGTGGACGACGCGCTGCACGAAGGCGCCAGGCAAGTGGACGTCGTCGGGGTCGAAGGCGCCGAGCGCGACGAGCTCGTCGCACTCGACGATCGTGGTCTTCGCGGCGGTCGCCATGATGGGGGAGAAGTTCCGCGCCGTCCGGTAGAAGCGGAGGTTCCCGAACGGGTCGGCGCGGTGCGCGCGGATGAGCGCGAAGTCGGCGTGGAGCGCGCGCTCGAGCACGTACGCGCGCCCCTCGAACTCGCGCACCTCCTTGCCCTCGGCGACCACCGTGCCGAGGCCGGTCGGGGTGAAGAAAGCGGGGATGCCGGCCCCGGCCGCCCGCATCCGCTCGACGAAGGTGCCTTGGGGCATGACCTCGATCTCGATCGTGCCGGCGGCCATCGCGCGGTGGAGATGCTCGTTCGTGCCGAGGTAGGTGCACTCGACCCGGCGGATGATCCCCGCCTCGAGCCACGTCGCGAGGCCCTTGCCGAGGCTGCCCGCGTTGTTGCTGACCAGCGTGAGCTCCTTGGCGCCGGTCGCGAGCACCCCCGCGATCAACGCCTCGGCGTTTCCGCAGAGACCGAAACCTCCGACCATGACGCGCGCGCCGTCGAAGAGGCCCTCAAGGGCCTCCGCGACGCTCGCTCTGACCTTCGCGCTCATCCTTCGCCTCGCTCCTTCGCCGCGCGCTCGGACATCCGAACACCGACGGGCGACGCGCGCTCGCGCCGCACCCGTCGAGCCCTCCATCCTTCGCACATCGTGGGGAGGAACGCACGGGTCCGCCGGACGCCCAAGCTCCGTTCTTCGACGGCGCTGAGCGTTCCAGGCGTGGCCACGCCTGGAACGCTCGCTTCGTGTGACCCAGCAGGGCGGGCTCGCTGCTCCGGCTCGGTCCCTTCCGAGGGGCCGTCGTCAGCCCCTCCTCGCTGCGCGCCGTCCGGTCCGGGAGGGAGGCTCGCGAAACGTCAGCGTCGGCGCCGGACGAGGCCGAGCGTCACGAGCGCGATCACGAGGAAGCCCGGAGCGCCTCCTCCGCCGCCCGTCGCGCAGCTCGAGCACGCGCCGCCCGCGTAGTCACCGGGAAGCTCGCTCGTGCCCGCGTCGGCGCCCATACCGGCGTCGGTGCCCGCGTCGGCGCCCGTTCCAGCGTCGGTGCCCGCGTCGGTGCCCACGCCCCCGTCGACGCCCGCGTCGGTGCCCACGCCCCCGTCGACGCCGGCGTCACCGCCCGTGCACTCGGGCGCGGTGGAGTCGCTCAGCTCGACGCGCGAGCGATCCGGATCGCAGACGAGGCAGGCGTCCCCGGCCGACGGCCCCTCCGCGACACAGACGCCCTCGATCAAGCACCCATCGGTGATCGTCGCGACGCAGCCGAGCGCGGTCTCGTCGCAGATGTCGGTCGTGCACGCGAGCCCGTCATCACACGGACGCGGCGAGCCGGTGCACGCGCCGAGGCCGTCGCAGACGTCGTCGACCGTGCAGAAGACGTCGTCGTCGCAGGTGCCACCGGCGGGGGCCGGGGACCACGCGCTCGTCGAGACGGCGCTGTCGCAGAGCTCGCAGGGGTTGTCGGGGTTGAGCGCGCCTTCGGCGACGCAGACGCCGTCGATGAGGCACCCCTCGACGAGCGTCGCCGTGCACATGCGCGTGCTCTCGTCGCAGCCATCCGCCGTGCAGCTCAGGCCGTCCGAGCACCCGCGGTCCATCCCGGAGCTGCACGCGCCGGCGCCGTCGCAGACGGCGCCGACCACGCAGAACGAGCCCTCGTCGCAAGCCACGCCCTCACCCGGGAACACGCACGAGGTGCGGTCCGTCCCGTCGCAGACGCCGCCGCAGAGCGTGCCCGACCCGGCGCACGCGGGGCGGGCGCCGACGGGCGCGCCCGTCGTCGGCGAGCAGACCCCGAGGCTGCCGGCGAGGTCGCATCGCTCGCATTGCGCGCCGCAGCGGTCCCCGCAGCACACACCGTCGGTGCAGAACCCCGAGCGGCAGTCGATGTCGGTCGTGCAGCCCGCGCCCGGATCGAGCTCGACCTCGCAGCGCTCGTTGCAGCCGTCGCCGTTGGTCGTGTTGCCGTCGTCGCACTCCTCGCCGGCCTCGAGGATGCCGTTGCCGCATTCGGCGAGGTTGCCCGAGCGGATCTGGAATCGCCACACGCCGGGGAGGTCGACGTTCGAGGTCGTGCAGAGGTCGAGCACGGCCATCGTGCCCGAACCGGGGAGGACGCGGAAGTTCGTCTCGTCGCCCGCGTCGAAGCCGGCCTGGGCGGGCGTCCCGCCGAGCCCGCCAGAGCCGCCGCTCGCGTCACCCGTGGTCCACTCGCAGCGGTTGTAGCGGAACTCGACGTCGAAGTCGCCTGCCGCCCCCGCGGCGCTCTGGTCGACGAGGAGCGCCTGGAAAGAGTTCAGTAGGTCGACGCGGTTGCTGAAGTAGCCGACGTCGTACCACGTCACCAGGAAGCGGCCGGGGGAGACGTCGTAGTAGACGAGGTTGCGGGTCTCTCCGAGCGAGCGGTTGCGCGTGTCCACGTCTCCCCAGAAGGGCGCGATCATCGGGCGGGCCGCCACGGGGAAGGGGACGGGGGTGTAGCCGCTGACGGGGCCCACGAACGTGAGGTTGCCGTTGTTGTTGACGAACGCGACGTTCTGGATCGTCCCGAAGAAATTGATGCCTACCGGGAAGGCGCCGCTCAGGTCGATGGCGGGAGTGCTGCCGTCGTCGTTCGGGGCGAGGATGCCCTCACCGAACCCTGCGGGGCCGCGGGGGACCGTCAACAAGGGCGCTTGCGCAGCGGCGAGCGTGGGGAACGCGAGGGCGCACAGCGCGGCGAGCGTGTGTCGAGTGCCGAGGGACATGGACTCTCCTTCTCACGGATGGTCAGAGCGTCCCCGCTGCCAGCGTCGGTCGGCTGCGGGTCGCAAACGTCGAGGCGGAGCATATCACGTCATCGTCGTGGAAAATTTTGTGTCCGTTGTCGACGCTGCCAGACGCGGACGCACCACGATCTACGGCGTCGTCCGAGACCGTCGTCCGAGACCGTCGTCCGAGACCGTCGTCCGAGACCGTCGTCCGAGACCGTCGTCCGAGACCGTCGTCCGAGACCGTGCGTGTTGGGTTCGGTCGCTGCGAGGGTCAGAGGACGCGGG
>JAHBWH010000135.1 GCA_019637115.1 Myxococcales bacterium
CCTCTTCCGGCGCGCGCTCGAGGACGACGAGGACTCGGCGTCGATCCTGGTGGAGCTCGCTGGCGTGCTGGCGGAGCGCGGGGATCGGGTCGGCGCCGAGGAGCTCTACGCGAGGCTGCTCCGGATCCCCGATGACGCGGAGGGGGAGCGCCGCGCGGCGCTGCTCGTGGCCGCGCGCCATCACCTCGAGCGAGGCTCGGCCGATCGCGCGCGCCCCTTCCTGGCCGAGCTCGGCAGCGACTCCCTCTCGCTCGAGGCGCCGCCGCCGCCCGAGCGGCCGGTGCGACATCTGGTGAGCGTGCCGGCGCCCCCACCCGTGCGCGACGACGTCTTTGGGGACCAGGTCGGGTCGCGTGCGTCCGAACGCTCCGGTGACGACCTCGACCTCGACGATTTCGACGTGGACGAGCTCGACGGCGACTTCGAGGACGACGACTTCGACGAAGAGGACATCGACGATCGGAGCCAGATCCTCTACGCGGCCCCGGAAGCGAGCGTCGTGCTCAGCCCCCGCGACGTCGAGGGACGCTTGGCCGAGGCTCCGACGGAGGGCACGCACCTCGAGGACTCCGGCGAGCTCCCGTTGGACGGCGAGGACGCGGAGGACGCGGCCGCCGACGACGAGGCGCTCGTGGTCTCGCCTTCGTCGCCCCGGACGGAAACCGGCCGGGAGGAAGGGGCCTCGCACCTCGACTCTTGGCTGCCCGGACCGCTCGAGCGTTCGGTGCTGGAGCTGCCGCCGATCGCGCCGCCGCGCCCCATGGATGGACCGAGCAACGGCGTGCGGCGCACGCCACCTCCCGTGACGCTCGTCTCGGTGGCCGACGACGAGCTCCGCGCCTTGTTGGAAGCGGCGGGGGAGACGGACGAGCCCGCGGGGGTGCTCGAGGGCGCGCTCGAAGAGGCGCTTAGCGACGCGGACGCCGCGGGGGTGCGGCGGGTGTTGCGCGTGCTCGAGCGGGTGGACGACTTCCCGGGCGCGGCCTCGCTGGCCGAGCGCGCGCGGCGACTCCTCGAGCGCCTCGACGAGGATTGAGCGGGAGGTGGTGGGCGGCGATGGCTTGCGCTCGCCTGCAGCGCGAGGGCGTGGCTCCATCCGCGCGAGCTGGGAGCCGAGCGCCCGGCGAGCGAGTCGTGTTCGAGCGCGAGGTCGGCGCTTGGTCGCGCGAGGAGTCGTTGGCGGGCGCCAGCGGATCGCTCGCGGCGGGCCGGGAGCGATCCGCTGGCGCTGGCACCGTCATGTCGCAAGATGCGCCTCTCTGGTGCACGCGAGCCATCGATGAACCCCGTTTGCTTCTTCGCTTTGTTCCTCCTGATCGTCGGCGCGTCGCCGGGCTGCGGCGCCCGCACGGAGCTCGACGCCTGGAGCGTCACCCCGCCGAGCGACGCGGGGCGTCCCGATGGCGGCGCTCCAGATGCCTTCGTGCCGCCGCGACCGCCTCCACCCCCTCCGCCGCCGCGCGACGGAGGGGTCGACGCCGGGCCCGCCGAGGCCTGCGGGCGCGACGCCGACTGCGGGACCGGGCTCTGTCGCCGATCGCCGGTCGCGGCGCCTCGCGATCTCGCGCCCGTCCCCCTCGTCTGTGGTGAGCCCGATCCGGGCGCCTCGGACGGAGAGCGCTGCGAGACCGCGCGCGACTGTGATCGTGGGCTGTGCGTGCTCGCCGGGACCTGCGCCGCGCCCTGCGTGTCCGACGACGACTGCGCGCCCGACCACGCCTGCGTCGACCTCTACGCCCGGACCTCGGTGTCGGCGGCGCAACCCTACCGCGGCTGCGTGCTGCCCTTCGTGCCGCACGCGGGGATCCGGCTCGAGTCGATCGACGAGCGCTCGGAGACGGGCCCCTTCGCCGAGCTGATCCTGCCGGCCGCCGACGCCTCCGGCAGCCTCTTCCTCGTGCGCTCGAGCCCGCGGGCGCTCGTCATCCCGCGAACTCTCCGGCAGAGCGGCGTCGTCCTCTTCGACGCCGACACCCTCGTCCCCGGGGTGCTCCCGCCGCTCAACCCCGTCGTGGGCTTCGGGACCGTCGTCCCCATGCTGGCGCCGAACGGCTCGCGCGACGTCAGCGGCGTGCCCTTCGAGCTCTTCGTGTCGGTGGGGTCCCCGACCGAGCTCACCCTGCGGGCCGTTCGCGGGCGCGCGGGAGAGTCGCGGACGCTCGACGTGGACGTCTTCTTCGTCGGCGGCGGCGGCCTCCGCCCCGGCGCCGCGGCCCTTCCGTCCCGTCTCGCTCGGGGCTTCCAAGAAGCGGCGCGCATCCTCGCGCCGTCTGGGATTCGTTTCGGCGAGGTCCGGCAGCACGAGATCCCCGGGACGCTGCGGAGCCGCCTCGCGTTCGTCGACTCGAGCGATCTGAGCGAGCTCTTCGCGCTCGCGGCGGGTGCGGGCCGACCCTCGATGCCCGTCTTCCTCGTGCGCGACATCTCGGGCGCGCTCGGCGTCGCGGGGGGCATCCCCGGCGCGTGGGCGCACCCCGGGTCGGAGACGAACGGCATCGCGCTCGCGCTCGACGTGATCTTCGAGCCGGACCCGCTCATCCCGCCGCTCGGGACCGTCGTCGCGCACGAGACGGGGCATTTCCTCGGCCTCTTCCACACCAGCGAGGTCGACGGTACGGTCGTCGAGCCGCTCGACGACACGCCCGAGTGCGGCCCCGAGCGCGACACGGACGGCGACGGTTGGCTCTTCCCCGCGGAGTGCGTCGGCGCGGGCGCCGAGAACATCATGTTCTGGGCGGCCCAGAACGACGGGCTGAGCCCGCAGCAGGCCGCGCTCGTCGGGCGCGCGTTGCTCTTGCGCTGATTAGGAGCTCAGCCGATTTCGCAAGCCGCCCTACCGGACGGCGCGCAGCGAGCGAAGCGAGCGTGGGGGCTTCATGCCCCGTGGGGGAGGGGCTGGCGACCTGGCGACAGCCCCTCATAGGAAGCTGAGTAGAACCGCGAGCGCCGCGTCGGGGCGGAGCCTGACACGCGCGCGCGGCGGCGGCCTCAAGCTCGTCGCGGGCGCACCGAGGTCCGCGACGAGACGGCCGCGAGCGTGAGGTCGGCGTGAGAACGGGCACGCGCGTGGTCCCCGCGCGCGCAGACGCGCGGCCTGCGCTGCGATCATGCTCGCCAACGCTAGGACGATTGTTGTTATCCTCGGCGCCCCCGCGACGGCGCGGGGCGAACGGTGGTCTCGATGAAGCGTGACGAGCAGGAGGCGGGAATGCTCGAGGGTGATGACGTCTTCACGGCGGCGGCGGCGGCGGTCCGTACGGACGCAGCGGACGAGAGCGCGTGGGATCAGCTCGAGGAGCTCGCGGCAGAGTCGCAGCGACCCGACGAGGTCGCGGCGCTCTACCGCGAGGTGCTCTCGCAGAGGCTGAACGGCCAGACGGCGTCGGTGCTCGCGCAGCGGGCCGTGCAGTTCCACGAAGAGTGGTTCCGCGAGGACTCGCCCAGCTTGGTCGAGGTCCTCGAGCGCGTACTCCAGGTCGACCCGACCGCGAGCGAGTGGGCTTTCCAGCGCCTGACGGTCGTGTTCACCGTCGCGGAGCGCTGGGACGACCTGCTCGCCCTCTACGACCGCGAGATCGCCAGCGCCCACGACGAGCATCGCCGCGCCTCGCTCCTCGAAGAGGCCGCCCAGACCGCGAAGGATTTCGCGAGCGCCCCCGACCGCGCCGCGAGCTACCTGCAGCAGCTGCTCCCGCTCCGCCGCGGGGACAAGCAGCTCGTCTCGAACCTCGAGCGCCTGCTCGAGCGCCAGGAGCGCTGGGCCGACCTGGTCGAGCTCTGGCGCGATCAGCTCCCGAAGGCGGCGGCGAAGCGGCATGCGGCGCGCCTGCGCATCGCCTCGCACCTCTACGAGAAGCTCGCGCGCGCCGAGGCCGCGACGGTGGAGCTGCGCGCCTTGCTGGACGAGGGCGGCGATCCCGCGCCGGCCCTCGAGATGCTCGAGCGGATCGCGCGCGACGCGAGCGTCGACGCCGACGCGCGGCGCGAGGCGCTCGGGCTCTTGCGTGAGCGCTATGAGGCGGAGGACCGCACCACGGCGGTCATCGCCACGCTCGACACCGCGCTCGAGCTCGCGAACCACGCCGAGCGCATCGCGCTGCACCGCGACGCCGCCGCGCGCCTGCGGGCGGCTGGGGTCTACGACGAGGCCCTCGAGCATTTCGGCGCGGTCATCGCGCTCGACGCGGACGAGGCCTCGCTCGCGGAGGCCCGCGAGGTCGCGGAGCTCGCCAACGCGCCGCGCCGGCTCGTCGACCTCCTCGTGGCCTCCGCCGACGCGGCGCCGCTCGCCGATCGCGCGCCCATCCGGCTCGAGGCGGCCGAGCGCCTCGTAGCGCTCGGCGAGGCCGCCGCCGCCATCCCGCAGCTCGAGCTGCTCACGCCGGAGTCCGGCGTGGCCCCCGGGCTCGCGATCACGGCGGCGCGGTTGCTCGTCGAGCAGCTCGGGGCGGCCGGGCGGGAGCCCGAGCAGCTCGCGGCGTTCGAGCGGCTCGCGGGGATCGAGGACACGCCGAGCCGACAGAGGGACGCGCTCGGACGGGGCGCCGCGCTCGCGGCGCGGCTCGGCGACGCGGATCGTGCGCTCGCGCTCTACGAGCGCTGTCTGCAGAACGACCCGAAGGACGCGGCCGCCCTCGGCGAGATGATCGCGCTGCTCGAGGGCGAGGCGCGCTGGGCCGACCTCGTCCGCGCGCTGAGGCGGCGCGAGGCGAGCACCTCGAGCGCGTGGCAGAAGCGCGCGGACCTCGTCCGCATCGCGCGCCTACAGAGCGAGCAGCTCGGGCAGCTCGCCGACGCGATCGCCACGTGGACCGAGGTCGGCGCGAGCTACGGCGAGGACGCCGAGGTCGCGGACGCCCTGACGGCGCTCTTCGAGACGACCGAGCGCTACGAGGAGATGGCCGCGGTGCTCGAGCGCACCGCCACGCGCGAGGACGCGCACCTCGCTGACGTCCGCGCGCGCCAGGGCGACGTCTTCGCGCGTTACCTCTCGGACGCTTCGCGCGCCCTCTGGTCGTTCCGTCGCGCCCTCGAGACCCGGCCCGACCACGAGGCCGCGCGCGAGGGGCTCGCGGCGCTCTGTGAGGACGAGACCGTCGGCGACGCCGCGGTCGAGGCGCTCGCGGCCTCGTTCGAGCAGACCGGCGAGTGGGAGCCGCGCCTCGCGCTGCTCGAGCGGCGGCTCGCGTCGCGGGACGCGCGCGCCCAGGTCGCGCTGCTCCGAGAAGCGGCGCAGGTGCAGGAGCAGAAGGCGCAGGCCCCCGCTGCGGCGCTCGGCTCGATCGCGCGCGCGTTCGCGATGGCGCCCGACGACCTCGGCCTCGAGGCTGAGTTGCTCCGCCTCGGCGAGCTGGCCGAGGCCCCCGAGGCGGTGGTCGAGGCGATCGCCGCGGCCGCGAGCGCCGCCGAGGGCGCACGCCAGGCGGCGCTCCGAGCGGCGGAGGCAGAGCGGCGGAGTGGCCTCGGCGACGCCGCCGGTGCGTTCGCGGCGATCTGCGCCGCGCTCCGTGCCGCGCCGCTGAGCGAAGAGCTCGCGGCAAAGGTCATGGTGCTCGGCGAGGCCACCGAGGCGTGGGCCGAGGCCGCCGAGGTGCTCGCCGCGGTGGCGGACGTCCCCTTCGCGCCGCCGAGTCACGTGATCCAGCTCGCGGCGGCGCAGCGGCACCTCGAGCCCGCGGTGCTCCTGCCGACCCTCGGGCGCCTCGCCGACCTGGCCCAGTCGGACCTCGACGCGCTCCACGAGGCGGCGCGGATCGCCCTCGAGCTCGGCGGCGCCGAGCCCGTGCTCGAGCGCCTCTTCGAGCGGGCCGCCGGGCTCTGGCGTCGCGGCGCGGCGGCCGCCGGAACGGTCGCGCCCGACGTGGCTGCGAGGTGGGCGGCGGAGCGTCTCGTCGAGCTCCACGACGCCGCCGGCCGCGCGAAGGCGGTCGTGCCGCTCCTCGTCGAGGTGGCGCGGCTGGCGATGGATCCGGCGGACGCGGCGACCTGGCGCAAGGAGGCCGCGCGGCGCGCGGCCGAGCTCGGGGATCGCGCCACCGCGATCGAGCTCTTCCGTGACGTCGTACAGGCCCGCGACGACGCCGACGCGCTCCGGGCGCTCGGAGATCTCCTCGAGGCCGAGGGGCGGCGCGCGGAGCTGCTCGGGCTCCGCGCCCGCGAGCTCGCGCTGACGACCGACGTCGAGCGTCGCGTGACGCTGCGGCTCGGGCTCGCCGCGCTCGTGACCGAGATCGAGGAGCGTGGTGGCCGGATGGAGGCCTTGCGCGCGAACCTCGAAGAGCGCCCGGGTCACGAGGAGAGCCTCGAGGCCCTCGAGCGGATCCTGGTCGTGCGACGCGCGCACGAGGAGCTCACCTCGCTGCTCGAGTCCCAAGCGGAGCGCCTGGAGGGCGAGCGGGCCGCGCAGCTCTGGC
Organism: Myxococcales bacterium; assembly: GCA_019637115.1. GTDB lineage: Bacteria > Myxococcota_A > Polyangia > Polyangiales > Houyiibacteriaceae > JACKEH01. Next base: position 6,414 of record JAHBWH010000135.1, read on the forward strand.
GACGCGCGGCCGCCCTCGCCGAGTCGGAGCTCCGCGATCCCAGCCGCGCGATCGCGGCGTTCCGCAAGGTCGTCGAGCTCGCGCCGGAGGACGCCGAGTCCCTGGACGCGCTCGCCCGGATCCACCGGGAGCGTGGGGAGAGCGCCGCGGCGGCGCGCTGGCTCGAGCGGCGCCTCGCGATCGCGGGCGAGGCCGAGCGCCCGGATCTGGCGGGCGATTTGGCTGCGCAGCTCATCGCCGCGGGTCGCACGGAGCGGGCCGCGGAGGTGTTGCAGGAGGCGCTCGAGCAGGCGCCGGCGCGCCAGGATCTCCGTGATCTCCTGGTCGAGCAGCTGCGCGCCCTCGACGCCCCCGAGGCGCTCGCCCGCGCGCTCGCCGAGAGCGCGCGACACGCCTCGGCCGACCAGGCGCTCGTCCTCGTCCGGGAGGCGGCGCGCCTCTACGGCGAGGTGCTCGGGCGACCGGCGGACGCGATCCCGGTCCTGCGGCAAGGCACGGAGCTCGCGCCCGACGATCGGAGCATCAAGCTCCAGCTCGCCGAGGGCTTGCGCGCGTCCGGCGAGCTCGACGAGGCGCGAACGCTCCTCGAGCAGGTGATCGAGGCTTTCGGCCGCCGTCGCTCCACCGAGCGGGCCCAGGTCCACTACCAGCTCGGGACGGCGCTGCGGACGAAGGGCGACGTCGAGGGCGCGCTCGAGCAGTTCGAGCTCGCGACGAAGATGGCGATGGCGGAGCCGAGGATGCTCGACGCCCTCGGCCGCCTCGCGCGGGAGGCGGGCCAGCTCGACCGAGCCGAGAAGGCGTACCGCGCGCTCCTGATGACGGTGCGGCGGCGCGACCCCTCGAGCGAGATCGACGTCGGGAGCGGCGAGGTGCTCTTCGAGCTCCACGCCATCGCAGGTGCGCGTGGGGACGAGGAGCAAGCCGGCGAGCTGCTCGAGTCGGCCCTCGAGGCGGCTGCGCAGAACGACACCGAGGCGCTCCGCTTCCGCGACGCGCTCGTCGAGCGCGGCGAGGTCGAGCTCGCGCTGCGTGGGCTCGAGCGGCGGGTCCGCGCGGCGGACGAGGCGTCGTCGAAGGCGCAGATGCTGGCGGCGATGGCGGACGTCCTCGAGGGTGACGGACGCGGCGCCGAGGCCTACGAGCGGCGCGTGTCGGCGCTCGGTCACGACGCGCGCTCGGTCGAGCTGCAGAAGGCGACGGTCCAAGGGGCCCGCGCGCTCGGTAAGGTCTCCGAGCTCGCGGCGCGCTTCCGCGCGATCCTGGAGGAGCACAAGCGCGACGAGGACGCGGCCTTGCAGGCCTCGCTCTACGTCCGCCTCGGGGAGATCGCCGAGCTCGACGAGGGCGACCTCGACGCGGCCACCTCCGCCTACAGTCGTGCGGAGAGCCTCGCCGAGAGCCCCGTCGAGGCTTGGCTCGCGCTCGCCCGCGTCGGGGCAGCGAGGGACGACCGAGGCCTTCAGAAGCGTGTGCTGCAGCAGCTCGTCGATCGCGAAGGCCTCGGCTCCGCGCGCCGCACCGAGGTGCTGCACCAGCTCGCGGACGTGCTGCTCCGAGACGCGGGCCGCGACACCGACGCCCTCGACCGAGCGGTCGAGATCGCGCGGCGCGCCTTCGACGCCCATCCGCAGCACGCAACCCTCGCCGAGGCGCTCGACCTCGCGGTCGCGCGTCAGCCCGACCACGACGCAGCGATGCAGCTCTACTCGGACGTCGCGCTGGACGCTGGCGACGAGAGGCTCGCGCTGCGTTTCCTCGAGCGCCGCGCGCAGCGCTCGGACGCCACCCTCGCGCAGATCCGTGACGCGGCCGACAAGGCGCTCGCGCTCGACGAGAGGGAGCGCGCCGAGGTGCTCCTCGGTCGCGCGATCGAGGTCGCGACGAGCTCCGAAGAGGGCATCGTCGCGGCACGGGGACCCATGCGGCAGCTCGCCGAGCTGCGACGGCTCGCGGGCGACGCGAGCGGCGCGATCGCGTGGATGCAACGCGCGGTGGAGACCGCCATCGACGAGGACGAGCGGCGCGCGATGGAGCGGGAGCTCGCGGCGGTCGCGGCGGCCGACGGAGGGGACCTGGAGGTCGCTTCGGACACCTTCCGGCGCCTGCTCGAGATCGACCCGACGGACGCGACGCTCTGGCGGCCGCTGCTCGAGGTCGAGGCGCGACGTGGCGACGAGGGGGGGCTGAGCGACCTCGTCGCGATGCTCATCGACGCCCTGCTCGAGCCCTCGCTGCGCAACGAGGCGCGCCTCGCGAAGGCGCGCTTCCTGATGGCGCTCCCCGAGCGCGAGTTCGACGCCGTCGACCTCCTCAAGGACGCGCTCGGCGAAGAGCCGGGCAACACCGAGGCGGCCGCGCTCCTCGGACGCCTCTACGAGAAGAGCGGCTACGACGAGGATCTCGTCGAGCTGCTGCTCCAGCAGCTCGACATCGCGCGCGACAACCAAGATCTCCCGCAGATCACGGCGCTCTCGCATCGGCTCGGGCAGCTCCTCGAGAAGGTGCGGCGCGAGGACGCGATCGACGTCTACCGACGCGCGCTCGATTGGGTGCCCGAGGAGCGGACGATCATCGAGGCCTACCTCGGGCTGCTCGGGCCGGAGGACGACCCGCGCGAGCGCGCCGAGGTGCGCGAGCGCCTGCTCGCCGTCGAGCGCGGCGACGCCGCGTCGAAGCTCGCGCGCGAGGTCCACGAGGAGTGGGCCGCGCTCGAGGACGCCGACGGAATGCTGCGCGCCCTCTCGCTCGGCTACCAAGGCAACCCCGAGGACGCGGAGCTGCGCGAGGCCGTCGAATCGCAGCTCCGGGGCCGCGAGGATTGGGCCGACCTCTCGGACTTCCTCGTGCGAGAGGCGACGCGGCTCTTCGAGTCCGAGCCCGAGGTCGCGCTCGGGAAGGTCGCGGAGGCGGCGACGCTGCGGCGGGACGTGCTCTCGGACGCGCCGGGCGCGATCGTCATCTTGCGTCGCGCCTACGAGGGCACGCACAGCCCGGCCCTGCTCGGTGAGCTGGTCGCGACGCTCGAGGCCAACGGTCAGATCGCCGAGGCGGCGGACGTCGTGGGCAGCGCGATCGCCGCCTGCGAGGGGGAGGACGAGACGTGGGCGCAGCTGCTCGCGGTCCGAGCGCGCCTGCTTTTGGCGAGCGGCGAGACGCAGCGCGCGGTCGACGACCTCGAGGCCGCCCATCGGGTGGCGCCGAGCGCGGTCGCGCAGCTCCTGGCGGACGCGCTCGGGCAGCGCGCCGAAGAGCTCGCGCTGGACGAGCAGCGCGAGGTCGTGATGCGGCGCATCGAGGTCCTCGAGACCGCGCGCCTGGCCGAGGGGGCGCGCGCGGTCCTCGCCGGTTGGTGTGTGAAGTCGCCGAACGATGTCGAGGCGCTCGTGCGTCTGCGAGCGATCGACCTCCGCACCGAGAATTGGATGGGCGTCGTCGACACCAGCAACGCGCTGCTCGGGCTGCTCGATCCGGCGGGGCAGGTGCAGGCGGTCATGTTGCTGACGGACGCCGCGGAGGCCCTCGGGGATCCCACCCTGGCGAGGCCCGGGCTCGAGGCCGTCTTCTCCGCCCAGCCGACGGAGCCGAGCGTGATCGAGCGGCTCCGCTCGCTCTACGAGGCGACGGGGGCGGCGCGCGAGCTCGCGGGGCTCCTGGCGCACGAGGCGGCGAGCGCAGACCCCGAGCGGGCGTTCGAGCTCTATCGGCGCGCGGGTCGCGTGCTCATCGAGCAGGTCGGCGACGCGGACGGCGCGCTGCCGCTCCTGCAACGCGCCGTCGACAGCAAGCCCGACGATCACCACACGATCATTCTGTTGGCGGACGCCTATATCGGCGGCGGGCACTACCCGGAGGCCGGCCAGCTCCTCGAGACCGCGATCCAGAACCACCCGCGCCGACGGGGCACCGAGCTCGCGGAGCTGCAGCAGCGGATGTCACGCCTCGCGCGGGTGGCGGGCGACCGCAACCTCGAGATGCAGTGGTTGAACGCGGCGCTCGAGAGCGACAAGAACCACGTCGAGATCGCGAGCGAGCTCGCGTACCTGAGCTACGAGCTCGGAGAGCACGACGTCGCCCTCAACGCGCTGCGCGCGGTCACGCTCTCGAAGACGGACGGCCCGATGAGCAAGGGCATGGCCTTCCTGCTCCAAGCGAAGATCGCGCACATGCGCGGCGAGGGGCGGCGCGCGCTGCTGTGGGCGCGCAAGGCGAAGCAAGAAGAGCCCGACCTCCAGGATGTGACGGACTTCTTGGCGGAGCTCGGCGACGGCTGACGCGCGTGCGGTGCGCGGCATCGCTCCTCGCTCGAGCGAGGAGCGGCTGCGTGCGGCTGACCGCCCTCGCCCCGCGGGCCGAGCGAGGGGCGGTTCGACGTGCGGCTGATCGTCTCACCAGCACGACTTCGGCGCTGACGGGGCGAGGTTGGGTTCGACGTGCGGCCGACGTGTTTGCAGACAGGCCGGCGCGACGTCGGCGCCGACGGGGCGAGGTCCGGCTTGCCGACTGACGACTTCGGCCCGACGCTCCAGCTCTCATGTCTGATCCTCGCCTCCACGCGCCCGCCACGACCCGCAACCGCGACCCGATCCTCGAGGTCCTGCGGGAGGTCTTGCCGCCCGAGGGCGACGTACTCGAGGTCGCGAGCGGGAGCGGCGAGCACGCCGTGCACTTCGCGGCGGCGCTCGCGCCGCTGCGTTGGATCCCGACCGACGTCGACGAGGCCGCGCTCGCGTCGATCGCGGCCTACGTGCGAGAGGCGCAGCTGCCCAACCTCGCCGCTCCTCGTCGGCTCGACCTGCTGGCCCCCGAGTGGCCCACGAGCCGGGTCGACGCGCTCGTCGCGATCAACGTGATCCACATCTCTCCGTGGGAGGCGACGGTCGGGCTCTTCGACGGCGCGGCGCGCCTCTTGCCTCCCGGCGCTCCGCTCGTCACCTACGGCCCCTACGCCGTCGACGGAGCGCACACCGCGCCGAGCAACGCGGCTTTCGATGCGTCGTTGCGTGCGCGGGACCCGCAGTGGGGAGTCCGCGACGTGACCGAGCTCGAGGCGCTCGCGCGTCCCCGCGGGCTGAGCCTCGAGCGGCGGGTGCCGATGCCGGCCAACAACCTCACCCTGATCTTCCGCCGGCAGCCCATCGGATGAGCGGAGCGCCGCCCTCCGCGGCGATGGCTCCTCCGACGCCGTCGATGGGCACGTCGCCGGTCGTCGCTACGTGCTTGCATCCTCCGTGAGAGCGACGAAGAGTCCCAACCGGCGATGACGTTGCTCCTGCCCTCCTTGGCGATCGTGGTCGGCTTCGTCGTCCTGGTATACGGCGCCGACCGGTTCGTCGCGGGCGCGGCATCCCTCGCGCACAACGGGGGCGTCTCGCCGCTCGTGATCGGGCTCACCATCGTCGGCTTCGGCACCTCGGCGCCCGAGCTCTTGGTCTCGTCGGTCGCCGCTGCGCGGGGCGCCGCCGACCTCGGCGTCGGGAACGCGATCGGCTCGAACGTGACGAACGTCGCCCTGGTGCTCGGCCTCGCGACGCTCGTGGCGCCGCTGCGGGTCGCTTCGGACGTGCTCCGCCGAGACCTCCCGCTGCTCTTTGGCGCGATGGCGCTCGCGGCCTGGACGTTGCTCGACGGCGAGCTCGGCCGCGTCGAAGGCGCGATCTTGCTCGGCGCGTTGCTCCTCTACCTGGCGTGGCTGATCCGCAGCGGGCTGAAGGAACGGCGCGAGCCGGATCCGCTGCCCGATGGCATGTCGACCCGTGCGGCGCTCTTCTGGGTGATCGCGGGGCTCGGCCTCCTGCTCGGGAGCTCGGAGCTGCTCGTCTGGGGGGCGAAGGAGGTCGCGCTCGCGTTCGGCGTCGAGCCTCGCGTGGTGGGCCTCACCGTCGTCGCGCTCGGGACGAGCTTGCCCGAGCTCGCCGCCACCGTCGCGGCGGCCCGTCGCGACGAGCACGACATCGCGGTCGGCAACGTGATGGGCTCGAACCTCTTCAACGTGCTCGGCGTGATGGGGCTCCCGGGCATGATCGCCCCAGGCGCCGTGCACGGCGAGGTGCTCCGCTTCGACGTCCCGGTCATGGTCGGCGTCACGCTGGTGTTCTTCGCGTTCGTGGCGCTCCCCGTGCGGCATGTCGTCCACCGTTGGCAGGGTGCCGTGCTCGTCGCGCTCTACGCGGCCTACCTCGCCGCGCTCTTCACGGGCTTCGTGCCCCCGCTGCCTTGGCCCTCGTGAGCGCGGGGCGCAGGCCCGCGGTGATGGGGCAGAAGGCGTCCGCGCGACGGTGATCCGCTCGACAGCGAGACGGGATCAGCGCGACGGTGCTCGACGTCCAGACGCGAGCAGTCACAAGAGCCAGACGTAATCAGCCAGACGTGATCAGCCAGATCCAGCCCGCGGCGATCAGGGCTTGCGCGGCGATCCCGGCGAGGCTGCTCCACCGCAGCGTGGGGCTCATGCGCGCGTGCTCGGGCACCTCGGGGCCCATCGCCGCCGCGTGGTTCAGCGCCGAGAGCACGGGCGCGGTGAGGAACGACGCCGTCGTCGCGAAGTCGACGAGCGCCCGGAGCGAGCTCGCGGCGAAGGCGAGGATGCCGAGCGAGCCGAGCACCAGGAGGAGCGCGCTGGCGGCGTAGGTGCGCCGCGCGCGCGGCCTCGGCGTGGCGACGGCGGGGTCGTCAGGAGGCACCTCCGCGCCGCCGAAGCGCTCGGAGAGGACCGCGAGGGCGCGGGGGAAACCGTCGACGACGGTCAACGTCGTCGAGAACATCACGAGGAAGGCGGCGCCACCGACGATCGGGCGCGACCACGCGCCGAGCGTCTCCGCGTAGAGGTCGACGAGCATCGCGCCGAAGGCGTGCGCTTGGGTCGGGATCTCGAGGTCCCGACCGTGGATGATCCCCGCGCCGAGCAGCAGGAAGCAGAGCGCGAGCGCCGCCGTGCCCACGTAGCCCACGTGGAAGTCGAGGAGCGTGCCGCGGAGGTCCGGGCGCCGTTTGCGGTCCTTGGCGCGCGCGAGCACCCAGATCGACTGCCAGACGCTCACGTCGATGGCGCTCGGCATCCAACCGACGAGGGCCGCGCAGAAGAGCCAGTCGGCCTTCTCGAAGCGGCCGAGGTCGGGGACGAGCGCGCCGCTCCAATCGACACGGCCGAGCGCCAGCGCCGTCGCGACGAAGGTGGCGAGGGTGAAGATCGCGACCGCGACCTTCGTGACGCGGTCGAGCCATGCGTAATCGCCGATGGCGACGAGGCCGAGGCAGAGCGCCAGGAGGCCCGCCGAGACGAGGACCGCCGAGGTGGTGGACCCGAGGAGCGAGAGCAGGAGGCCGGCGGTCACGAAGGTGACCGCGGCTTGGACCGCGAACATGGTCGCGAGCGTCACGAGCGTATAGAGCAGCAGCGCGCCGAGCCCTCGGCGGCGATAGCCTTCGAGCATCGAGGTGCCCGTGGCGGCCGCGTATTGCGGGCCGAGCCGAAAGGCGGGGTACTTCACGAGGTTGGCGAGCACGACCACGCCCGCGAGCGCGAGCCCATACGACGCGCCAGCGCGGGTCGACTGCACCAGATGCGAGACGCCGACGGCGGCCCCCGCGAAGAGCACGCCGGGGCCGAAGGCGTTCCAGAAGCTCGGGCGCGGGTCTGCGGTCATGTGGGGGCTCGCGGGTCGCAGCAGGCCGTCATACGAGCGCGTCCCACGGCGGAGCGCCGTCGGCGCCCACCTCGACCGTGCGCTGCCGGACGACGACGCGGGTGACCGGAGAGGTCTCCGACACCCGCAGGCGCGTCCCGAGCCCGGTCGCGAAGACGGCGGCCATCCCGCGGCGAGGGAAGGGATGCGCGACCTTCACGATGCGGCCCTCGCCATCGCGGAGCTGGCCGCCCACGAGGCGCGAGCCGAGGGCCGGGTGGTCGCCGACGAGCTTCGAGCTCGCGCGGTCTTGGACCTGCCGACACATCATCGAGCCGTCGAGCGCGTAGATGCGGTTCTGGGTCCAGACCTCGACGGCGCGCCACCCGCCGCCGAGGAGGCTCGGCGTGCCTCGTTCGTGGATCTCCTCGAGCTCCACGTCCGAGGGGGGCGCGCCCGGAGCCGCGACCGGGATCGAGGGGCGCCCGGCCGGCGTGACCGCGACGTCCACGGGTGCGCGCGGGACGTCGGGGATGGTCCCCGTCGCGTCCGCGACGTCCGGCACGGCGGGGGCGCGCGGGATGTCGGGCACCGTCCCCGACGCTTCGAGCTCGCTGAATCCTCGCTGGGTTTCGCGCTTGCGGGACGCCATGGCAGGCCGGCGAGGCTAGTACACTCGCCCCAAATTACGAACCGATTTGCCGTCGCCCGCCTCCGGGTGGCGGGGCGCTCGTCGCCTCGCCGACGTCAGCCGACGAAACGCAGCGCGTCCGCGACGTCGTCCGGGCTGCCGATGTAGAGCGGAGTGCGCTGGTGGAGCGCGGTCGGCAGGATGTCGACGATGCGCTGCTGACCGTCGCTCGCCGCGCCGCCGGCGTGCTCGCATACGAAGGCCAGCGGGGAGGCCTCGTAGAGGAGGCGCAGCTTGCCCGAGGCGTTCTTGCGATCGGAGGGGTAGGCGAAGATGCCGCCGCGCAGGAGCGTGCGGTGGAAGTCCGCGACCATCGCGCCGATGTAGCGGAGGCGGTAGGCGGAGCGAGAGGGTTCGTCCTTCTTGATCCAGTCCACCCACGCGCGGACCCCGTCGCTCCACTTGTGGTAGTTGCCCTCGTTCACCGAGTAGGTGTCGCCCCGCTTCGGGATGCGCAGGTTCTCGTGCGAGAGGAAGAACTCGCCGATCGCGGGGTCGAAGGTGAAGCCGTGCACGCCCTGGCCCGCGCTGTAGACGAACATGTTGGACGAGCCGTAGATCACATACCCCGCGGCGACGATGTCCCGACCGGGCTGCAAGCAGTCCTCGAGCGTCCCGGGGCCGTTGCCGGCCGTCTTGCGGCGGTGCACCGAGAAGATGGTCCCGATGCTGGCGTTGATGTCGATGTTTCCGCTGCCGTCCAGCGGATCGAACTGAAGCACGTACTTCCCCTTGGGGAATTGCGGCGGCACGGGGATGGGCTCGGCGACCTCCTCGCTGCCCATCACGCAGACGTGGCCGCCTTGCTGGACGCAGCGCACGAGCGTGGTGTTCGCGAAGACGTCGAGCTTCATCACCTCTTCGCCCTGCACGTTCACGTCGCCGGTCAGACCGAGGATGTTCGCGAGGCCCGCCTTCGAGACCTGGCTCGCGATGATCTTCGCCGCGAGCGCGATCTGGTGGAACAGCCCCGTGAAGTCACCGGTGGCGCCCGCCTGCTGCCGCTGCATGTGCAGCAGGTGTTGCTCGAGGGTCTGCCCGAAGAAGGTCGACCCGACCGGGCCCACTGAGAGATGCTCGTCCATCGACATGCCGCCCCGAAGCCATCGCTTCGCCGTGAAGTCTCGGAGCTGCGTTCCGTGAGACCGCCCACCGGCTGTTCCCGGCGAACGGGGCCCTGGCCCCGAGAAACCTGCGCTCGTCCTCGTAGCACGCGCCGTCCGCCGCTCAACGAGGTCCCGTGACCCGCCGCGTAGTCCTCTGCCGGCGAGGTCGTCCGCCACGTCGTCCTCCGCTCGGCGAGGTCGCGTGACTCGCCGCGGAGTCCACCGCTCCACGAGTGAGCGAGCGCCCCGCTGGCGGCGACCGGCGGCGCGCCGGTTCTTTGACGGCGCTCGGGCGGTTCGCGTACCAGCGGAAGGATGAAGGCCATGCGCGTCCTGCGTCGCCTGATCAGCGCGGCGCTGCTCGGGGTCGTCCTCTGGCTCGTCGCCACGACCGACGGAATCGCCGAGCTCCCGACGAGGCTCGGCCAGCTCGGGGGCCCCGCGATGGCGCTCGCATTCGCGCTGCCCTTCGTCGCGGTCGCCGCGGGCGTGCGGCGCTGGCAGCTCCTGCTCGCGCACGAAGGCGTGGTCCTCCCCTTCGGCGTGCTCCTCGCGAGCTTCCTCCGCGGACGTTTCGTCGGCGCGTTCACGCCGAGCACCGCGGGGCTCGATCTCTACCGGCTCGTCGACATCGCGAAGCGCACGGGCGCGAAGGCCCAGAGCGGCCGCGCGATTCTGGTCGAGAAGCTGCACGGGCTCGTGGCGCTCTCGCTCGTCACCTTCGCGCTGCTGCCCTTCGGCCTCGCGCACTTCTTCGGCGCGTTCGGGCTCTTGCTGGCAGCCGCGCTCGGCCTCGGCGCCGCGCTCGGTCTCGTGCTCCTCGCCCGTCCTGCGTGGCTCGCCGCGATCGCGCGCTGCGCGCCGGCGCGCATCCGAGGTCGGGTGCTCTCGGTGGCGGAGGCGCTCGCGTCCCGGCCTGCCTCCGCGGGCGAGCTTGTGCGCGTCGTCGTCCTCGGCGTGATCTCCCACGCTGCGACGGCGGGGATCTTCGTGGGGACGGGGCTCGCCCTCGGCGTCGCCACCGACGCTTTCACGCTGCTCGTCGTGGGCAACGCGATCGTGCTCGCGACCTTGCTCCCGATCAGCGTCGGGGGCGTCGGCGTGCGCGAAGGGACGGCGGTCGCGCTGCTTGCGTGCGTCGGCGTCGGCGCGACCGACGCGACGCTCGTCGGTCTGCTCGGCTACGTCGTGGCGCAACCTCCCGCGCTGGCCGGGGGCGTGCTTGCGCTCTTGGGTCGATCGGCCACCGCCGCGGACGGGGGCTCACTCGTCGGCGCCGACCCGGCGTAGCTGCACTGCCGAGATCCGGGCGCCAGCGCCGGATGCCCGAAAACCGACCGAGACGTGGTCGCCGAGGCCGTCGACCACGCAGGCGCGGGAGCCTTCGGGCGTCTCGAGCGCGAGCCGCGCGCCCCGGCGCGTGATCCGGACGGGGCCTCCGTCCGCGCGCGGGACGGTGCAGAGCGGCGGGCCAATCTCGTCCGCGCGCGCTCGAACGGCGATGGGGGGCGCGAGGCGCGCGCCGAGCAGGACGTCGACGTCGCCCTCGATGACGAGCTCGAGGTCGAAGTCGCCGAAGCGCAAGGTCGCGAGGTCCGCGCGCGCGTCCGCGCGCTCCGCGACCAGGGCCACGCCGTCCGCGCTCCATTGACCCGGCCCGCCGAGCGCGAAGTCGTCCGCGAGCAGCGTCGCGGGGGGGCTGGAGTATCGGGTGCGGAGGGTAGGGCGTCGAAAGGACGCACCCGACGCGGCGAGCTCTGCGAGGGTCCCGTCCGCCATCCCGACCAGGCGCGCCGGAACACGCGAGGCCTCGAGTGCCTCGGTCGTGCCTCGCGCCGGATCGATCCGGTGGGCGCGCGGGCCCATCCCCGCAAGCGCGCCCACGAGGAGCAGGCGACCGTCCGGGAGTGCCGCGAGCCGGGCCTCGTCGAGCGCAGAGATGCCGCCCGCGACGTCTTCGGCCACGAGCGTCGTGCGGCCGAGCCCGTCGGTGCGCGCGTGAAGGAGCACGAGGGTCGGGGGGTCGAAGGGGCGTCCGACGACCGCGAGGCGTGCGCCTGGGAGGGGCACCGCCTCACTCTCGCGCCAGGGAGCGAGCGCGACCCCGGCAGGCTCGAAGGTGGCGGTCGCCTGATCGAAGAGCGCTACGCTGCGGAGCCCCGTGCCTTCCGCGTCTCGGCCCCCGCCGACCACCACGGCGCCGTCGTCGAGCACGTGCACCCACGGCGCGGCCCGAGGTTCGGGGAGGGGATCGATGCGCGCGCTCGTGCCGCGGATCGGGTCGATGATCTCGGCCGCGTCGATCGGCGGGCCGCCGCCGCTGGTGCGTCCGCCGACGAGCAGTACGCGGCCGTCGGGGAGGACCGCCGCCCCGAAGTCGCGACGTGGCAGGACGAGGCGACCGCCGCCGAGCGGCGACCCGTCGAGGTCGAAGGTCTCCCAGGTGTCGTGCGCCGGGCCGGTGTCGCCGAGCGCGCCCCCGACGACGAGGATTCGACCCCCCGACACGACGATCCGGTGGCCGAGGCGGCGTTGGTCGAGCCCTGCGCGGACGACCGCCAAGGGGGCGCCCGGCGCCAACGTCACGAGCCGCCGGCTGCCGAGCGAGCCATCGCGGCCCCCGGCGATGACGAGGCCCCCCTGTGGGAGCGCGGCGGCTTCTCCGCCGTCCTCGAGCGCCAGCGCCGGATCGGGGGAAGGGCACGAGCGATCTTCGGGGAGCAACACGAGCTCGCCGTCGCCCGCGTCAGCGTCGCGGGCCGCGAGCCCCTCCCAGCGCGGGGCCCGGGCGCGGAAGGTGACGATCCGCGTGTCGGAGGGGAAACGCTCGATCGACTGGGGCGGGCCGGGCCGGAGCAGCTCGATGGTGCGGGCGTCGGACGCGGGGAAATCGCCGAGCGCCTCGACGACGACCTCCGTGATGGGTTGGGTCGGGCGGCAATCGACCGCCGCGGGGAGCCGCAGCGTGAGCCCGGCGACCCGCACCTCCGGATCCGGCGCGCAGGCGACCAGCCCGCCGGCGGAGAGCGCGAAGACGCCCCATGCCCAGAGAGAACGCGACGCGAGGGGTCTTCGCGTCTTCCGTCCGGCAGGGAGGACTCCGGGCCGCTGCACGGGTTATCCTGTCTCACGAATGGTGGTGAACGTGCAATCGGCGACGCGCCGACCGGGGCGCTCGTGAGCTCGATGCCCGGCATGGGGCCCGCGCGAGGCCCGCAGCCCTTCGGTAAGTACTTATTGGACGGGCTCATCGCCGAAGGGGGGATGGCGCGCGTGTATCGAGCGCGGCTGCGGGGCGCCCTCGGGTTCGAGAAGCCCCTGGTGGTCAAGCTCGTGCGGCCCGAGCTCTCTCGCGATCCTCGCTTCGTGGCGATGTTCGCCGAGGAGGCGAAGACCCTCGTCCGCCTCAGCCATCCTCACATCGTCTCGGTCTACGAGCTCGGGGTCGTCGACGGCACGTACTTCCTCGCCATGGATCAGGTCGAGGGCGCGACGCTCTCCGAGCTCCTGCGCGACGGAAAGCTCGCGCCGCCGCTCGCCGCGCGGCTCGGCGAGCAAGTCGCCGAGGCGCTCCACCACGCGCACGAGCGCTTCGGGCTGGTGCACCGGGACGTGACCCCGCGCAACGTGCTCGTCGATCGCGAGGGCCACGCCCGGCTCGTCGACTTCGGCATCGCCACGCCGGCGGAGGGGGCGTCCGGCGAGGTCTTCGGCTCGCACGGCTACATGGCTCCCGAACAGCTGCGTGGAGAGCCGGTCGACGCGCGGGTCGACCTCTTCGCGCTCGGCGCGGTTCTTCACCAGGCCCTCTCGGGTGTCCCCGCGTTCCTTCCGCCGTCCGCAGGCGACGGAAAGCGCCCGGCCGAGATTGCGCGGGAGGCCGTCCTCGCGGGGGTGGTGCCCGAGCTGCCGGAGGACGTCCCGGCGCCCCTGCGCGCGCTCGTCCGCGAGTGCCTGGCCCACCAGAAGGAGGACCGGCCGAGCTCGGCGGCGGAGGTCGCGCGTCGGCTCCGGACGTGGCTCGCCGCGGCCGCGCCCGAAGGCGCCGGCGACGAGCTGCGCGCGCGCGTGGCGCTCGTCGCGCGCGAGCACGACGCCGCCGAGGACGGGCCGATCTCCGTGACCTCGCGGAAGGGCCTCGCGACGAGCCTCGCGACCGCGGAGATCCTGACGGCGGCCCTCGGGCCCGAGGACGAGGCGCGGCGCTCGTCGCCCGATCTCGAGCTCGGGACGGTGCCTCTGACGGGGCGGGCGCGCGTCGGCGGTGAGGCGCCCGACGACGCGGCGCTCGACAGCGCGGCGCCGCTCGACAGCGCGGCCCTCGAAGCGCCCGAAGCGCCCGACGAAGTCCCTGGGCCTCTCGACAATTCGCGCGGCGCGTCGGCGCCCATGGGCCGGGATGTCGAGGACCTCGCCGTAGGCGACGCGGCGGCGCTCGAGCGCGTTCGGGGTGGCACGGTCACCGATGCGCGCCGCGCGAACGGCCAGATGCGCGCCCGCGTCCCTGGCCGCTCGAGGTGGGCCCTCGTCGCCGCTGGGGCGGTCGTCGCGCTGCTCGCGGTGATCGCGACGCTCGTGTCCAGCCGGCTTCTGGGGCCACCACCAGCTCCGCGCGACGTCGCCGCCGAGCCCCCCCCGAGCCCACCCTCCATCGAGCCTGCGACGGAGGTCCGCGGCGTCGAGCCGGCGGTCGAGTCGGCCGTCGTCGCCGAGGTGGGCACCGAGGTCAGCGAGGTCGGCGCGGAGGTGGCGCCGTCGCGCGGCTCGTTGACCGTGCACGCGACCCCGTGGGCGGAGGTCTCGGTCGACGGTCGCTCGCTCGGGACCACGCCGATCCGCCGCGTGAGCTTGGCGCCGGGAAACCACACCTTGGTCTTCGAGAACCCGCCCCTCGGCCGGACGCTGCGCGTGCCGGTGCGGGTCGAAGCGGGTGGGAACGTCCGTGTCCTCGCGGACCTCGACGCCGACCCTCCGCGGGCGCGCGTGCGCTGAGCGTCGCGTCCGGTTCCGGTTCCCAGACGCTCCCCGAGGACGGGTCTTCCCGTGGCTCCCGAGTCGGGTACGATGCCCCGCATGAAGCTTCCCTCCTGGGTGCTGCCGATCTTCTGCGGCCTCGTCGCGCTCGCGGCGGCGTGCGAGCCGAACCTTCGCACCGCGCGTTCACAGGCGTCGCTCGACTTCGGGTGCGAAAAAAGCCAGCTCGACGTCCGGCGACGAAGCCGCGACACCTACCTCGTGACGGGCTGCAACCGCACGGGCGTCTACCAATGCCCCGAGGCGCCCGGGGTGACGCAGCGCTTCTGCGTGAACCTCGCCCTCATGGCGAGGCAGCGCGGCGAGCGAGAGTTTCAGTGTGCGATCGACGACGTCACGGTCGACGAGCTGAGCCCTTTCATCTTCCGCGTCGCGGGCTGCGGTCGCCAGGCCGTCTACCACTGCGAGGCGAGCGACGGACGCCCCCGCTGCCTGCTCGAGCGCGCGGACGAGAGCGCCCCGACGCCCGCCGAGCCCGTCGCGCGCGAGACCGTCGGCGGGTGATCGCGAGGACGCGCGCGGCCCTCATCGCTCCGGTCTTCGGGGGGGCCGTCCTCGGGTGGGCCGTTCTCGGGTGCTCCGGTGCCGGATCGACCACGACGCCTGCTGCCCTCCCGCCGCCGACGTCCGAGCTGGAGGCGCCGCGCGCCGAGAGCCCGTCGGAGCAGGATCCCGTCGCGCCAGCGGTCGAGCCGCCCCCGGAGGTCCGCGATCCGATCCCCGAGACGCGCGATCAGCTCGCGCTCGGCGGCGCCTTCGGCTGCGCCACGGCTCGAGGGCGGGTCTTCTGCTGGGGATCGAATCGATTCGGGCAGCTCGGTGACCCTGCGCTCGAGCAAAGCGTCCGGAGCGCGCGGGGCCTCGCGCAGGTCGCCGACGTGCGGGCCCGCCGTATCGCCGTCGGGAGCTGGCACGCCTGCACCTTGGGCGACGAGGGCGTGGTCGCGTGCTGGGGTCACGACGGCTGGGGCCAGCTCGGAGATGGTCGTTACGAGGATCGTGCGCGCCCGCAGGCCGTCGCGGAGCTCCGGGACGCGGTCGACGTCTGCGCCGGTGAGGGGCATGGCTGCGCCCGGCTCGCGGACCGGCGCGTCGTCTGCTGGGGGCGCAACCACCTCGGGCAGCTCGGAGATGGCACCTACGAGGACCGCGTGACGCCCACGCTCGTGTCCATCGAGGACGTGGTCGAGATCCGCTGCGGGCGCGCACATACGTGCGCGCGGCACACGGACGGGATGGTCTCGTGCTGGGGCGAGAACCTCGAGGGGCAGCTCGGCGACGGCGGGCGCTCTGCGCCCGAGGGGTCCCGCGCGCGGCCGGCGCCGGTGCCCGAGCTGCGAGCCCGCGCGCTCGCGCTGGGGCCCTCCACGAGCTGCGCGATCACGACGGACGGGATCGCGCAGTGCTGGGGGCGCGGCGGCGCGTTCGGCGTGACCGCTGACGCGCCCTCGCCCGTCGCGCTGCCAGGCGTCGAGGGCGCCGTCGTCGCCGTCGCGCCCGGAGGCCGGCACACGTGCGCGCTCGACGAGACCGGGCGCGTCTGGTGCCTCGGGACGAACCGCTGGGGGCAGCTCGGCGACGGGAGCCGCACCCCGCGCTCGCGCGCGGTCGAGGTCGCCCGCGGCGCCCTCGACCTCGCGGCGGGCGTCGACCACACCTGCGCCCGCTTCGAAGGGGACGAGCTGCGGTGCTGGGGGACCAACCGAGAGGGGCAGCTCGGCCTCCCGTCGCGCGAGCGCTTCCGCACGAGCCCCGTTCGGCTCGCGACGCTGCCCGCGGCGCCCTGAGCGCGCCGGGCACGCGGCGCGGGTGCGGAGCCACCCGCAGCGTCTCCTCGACCGGAGGTGCCGAGGAGTCGGGAGACGAGGGGCTCCTTTGCGCGGCGAAGGCCGCAGGTCCTCGCGAACAAACACCGTGAGCAGGGGGCGTGGAATCTGCTACCGTCGAGCCGCTCGTTGGAGCAAGACCGCGTCTCGCCGTGAGGGGCGCGACAGCCAGAGGGGACTCTTCGTGACCGAATCGATGCCGCCGCCGCCGCAATCCGGAGGTGGAATGCGTTACGCGATCATCGGCCTGCTCCTGCTCCTCGGGGCCGGGCTCGTCTTCTACCTGATGAAGGACGACGGCGGCGGACAGCGGGTCGTGGCGCTCCCGGACGCTGGGGTGATCCCGACTCCGACCTACCAAGAGCCTCTCCTCGAGATCCCCGACGAAGAGCCGGACGCGGGCCCTCCTCCCGACGCCGGTCCGCCCGAGCCCGAGACGATGGCCACTACGATGCGCCCCCCGAGGCCGCAGGAGTGCAACGGCGAGCTCTCCCAGCAGCAGATCCTCTCGGTCGTGGGGCCCGCCCGCTCCCAGGTCCGCGCCTGCTACGAGCGCGCGCTGAAGCAGAACAACGTCCTGCAGGGCACCGTGAACGTGGCGGTCCTCGTCGAGCGCGACGGCAGCGTCGGCCAGATGCGGGTCGGGGGCAGCCTCAACGACAACGAGGTCTTCAGCTGCGTGCGCCGCCTCGTCCAGAGCTGGCGTTTCCCGGCGCCGTCGGGCGGCTGCGTCCAGGTGAACGTGCCGTTCAACCTGACCCCCCAGAA
>JAHBWH010000136.1 GCA_019637115.1 Myxococcales bacterium
CACCTCGTCGCTGGCGAGCGGGAGCTCGACGCTCCCGCTCGGGCGCAGGGACGTGCGCTCGCCGTCGACGTCCACGTCCACGTAGACGCCGAGGCCGTTGTAGACGACCACGGAGCGGACCATGGCGGCGCCGCCGAGGAAGAACCCGACGCCGAGCACCGCGAGCGCGACCCCGAGGCGCGCGACCGCCGGGAAGAAGCCGTCGGCGAGCTGGAAGCGGTCCCAGAGGTCGAGCTTCTTCTGCCGTTCGCGCTCGTTCCCCGGCACGAGCGTGCGGTAGGGCTGGGGGAGCCACGCGGGCGCAGGTGCCTCGCCCGCCTCGCACTCGCCGCGCGCGCAGCGGGCGACGTGCTCTTCGGTGTCGACCAGCACCTCGAGCGCGACCGCGCGGAGATCCGCGAAGTCGTTCGGCACGCTGAGCAGCCACGAGTCCGCCGCCTGCAGCCAGTCCGGGATGTTCTCCTCGGTGGGCGTGCCGAGACCGAAGTCGCCGAGCCGCGCGCTCCAGCTCTCGATCCCCAGCCGCTTGAGGATGGGCTCGGGGAGGTGCACGTCGCCCTTCTGCCAGAAGGGACGCGCGACGGCCTCGTAGGCCTCGTGCGCGGCGGCGACGAGCCGCTTGCGCTCCGCGTTCGAGACGCGACCGTCGGCGATCACGATCTGGAAGACGTTCTGGAAGTGGCCGTCTGCGTCGCGGATGTCTCCTTCGGTGTGCTCGGCGTAGTGGACGATCGCGGCGAGGCTCGTGAGGTAGTCCTCCCAGCCCCCGCCGATCGCCCGGGCCGCGAGGCGGTGCGCCGTGCGCACCTCGCGATCGCGCGCGACGACCCGGGCGAGCGCGGCCTTCCGCTCGGCGTCGACCTCGTCGATGACCTTCTTCAGGTCTCGCCGCCGGACTTCTTTCCCGCGGTAACGCACGACGCCGCCGGGGGCCTCGAGGAAGCCATCGTGCAGCGCGTTGAGCAGCACGTGCTCCTCTTCGAGCGAGCGCCAGCGCTCGAGCTCGTGCGCGACCTCCTCGGGGTAGAGCGCCTCGATCGAGGGCGGGCTCGCGAGCCGCGCGTGCTCGACGTCGTCGCGGTAGAGCTGCCGGACGTCCTCGGCGTTCCGCGTCACGCCGCGGCCGAGGTAGAGGCCGCGATAGCGACGGTCGAGGTAGGTCTTGCCGTAGCTCTCCTCGATGACGTCGTCGACCTGCGCGGGGTCGAGGCGCTCCTCGGGGAGGGGGTTCTGGCCGGCCATGAGGCCGAGCAGGTGCGCGGTCATCTCGCCCCGACGCCGCGCCGGATCGCCGAAGAGCACCCAAGCCGGGCGGGGGTCGTGCTTGCACGGGATGTAGACCCGCTTGGCGTTCTCCTCGCGCTCTCGGCTCGGCGGGTGCGTCGACCACATCTTCGGCGGCTGCGCGAAGCCGTCGGGGAAGACGCGATGTCGCTCGCGGTCGCGCTCGGGGAGGGGGGGCGCGACGCCGTAGGTCGCGTCGCTCGTGATCTCTCGGATCGTCTCGAGCATCCGAGTCTGCGCCGCGTAGAGGTCCACGATCTGCTTGCCGCGCGCGAGCTGCGATTGGGCGAGCCCGGCGGCGTTTCCGTACGCCTCGTCGGCCGCGTGGAGCTTGTGGAGCGCGTGCACGAGCGCGTCGCTGCCCGTTAGCGAGACGGCGACCAGATCGGCCTGCAGCTCCATCTCGCGCGAGAGGGCCTGACGCGCGAGGACGACGACGAGGAAGACGGTGTCGAGGACGGCGCGGATGGACCAGACGAAGACCTTCATGATCCAGCCGATCCAGGCGACGCGAAGATCGATGTTGGCGATGAAGTCGAGGACCTTGTCGAAGCCCGTCCGAGCCGCGACGATCGAGCCCGCGATCTGCTCGGCGATGTAGACCCAGCGCCCGACGGCCATCGACTTCTGCGCGAAGTGGCCGAACTCGTGCGCCATGACCGCGCGCATCTCGTGCAGGTCCAGGACGTTCACGAGGCCGAGGCCGACGACGAGGTTCTTCTTGGACGGGAAGAAGAGGTTGAGCAGCGAGAGGTCGTAGAAGACCCCCGCGTTCACGTCGGGCGAGAGAAAGACGCGGTGCGGACGCGGCGCGCCGGCCTCATCGGCGATGCGGTGGAGGAAGGCGAAGAGGTTGGGCTCGTCCTCGGGTCGGATCTCGACCGCGAGCGGGTTGGGCGTGTGCTTGACCGCGAAGAGGCCGCGGAAGAGGAACGCGAAGACGAAGGCGGCGGGGACGGCCTTCGCGACGCCCCAGAAGCTCCCCGTCACGAAGCCGTCGCGCCCGAGGCGATAGGCGGTCCAGCCGAACCAATAGGTCAGGGCGAAGTACGTCGCGATGAAGAGCACGAGCGCGAGCACCGCGAGCCAAGCGTGCGTCTTGAAGCGACGGGTGGGGCGCGTGAGCTCCGCCGGCACGTCCAGCGGTCTGGGCGGATGAAGGAGCTCCATCTCGTCTTCCCCTCCTCGGGGCGACCGGGATACGGATCCCAGGCGCCGTTGCTTCCCTCGTTCGCCTCCCTGGTTACCGGGGTCCGCGATTTACCGCAACCAGGGCCCCTGGACCGAAAGCGACCGGCGCGAGCTCTCGACGTGGATCTGCGCCGACCTCCTCGAATCCACTTCTTTGCCTTTGGCGGCGCGGTCGGGGGGCTCGCTCAGTTCAGCCACTTCGGCGGGTCGTCGTCCTTGCCGCCCTTGACGACACGGAGCCCGTGCGGGTTCTTGCGGGGGCCGGAGCCCTTGCGCGTGCGGGGGCCGCCCCCGGCGCTCGGGCGAGAGAGCAGCTCGATGAAGAGCACACCCGCGCCGGTGGCGCCGAGGTCCGCGATGAGGTGCAACCAGTTGCCGCTCGCCAGGAACTGGATGAGCGCGAGGCCGAGCACGACCAGCATCATCGTCGTGGGGCTCATCTCCCACACGCCGAAGAAATTGGCGCGTTGGCGCAGCGTCCGCATCGACCACGCCCACGCCATGAAGCAGCCCAGGGTGAGGGTCGAGAAGCCGTAGACGTAGCCGGGGAGGAAGAAGGCGCCGACGGCGAAGGCCGGGAGCGAGCCGCCGAAGAGCGACATCACGAGGCAGCGGATGAGGTTCTTTCGCCCATAGAGCTGCTCGAAGGGCGAGACGACGAGCCAGAAGAACACGGCGCTGAGGAGGAACCCGGTCACCCCTTGGGGGGACGTGTTCTGGGCCAGCACGTAGGTGCCGATCTGCCAGCCGTTCGCGACGGTCGGTCCGCTCGCAGGGACCGAGAGCATGAGCAGCTCGGCGAGCCGCCCGCCCAGCCAGTTGTCGCTGACGAGCTGTGCGACGTACGCGACCAAGAAGATGGCGAGGAGCGCACGAACGACGGGTGTCAGCGGCGGGAAGCGCACCTTGGAAGTCCTAGCACGTCGGGTGCGAGAGGCGGGACTCGAACCCGCACGGTTGCCCACTGGAACCTAAATCCAGCGCGTCTGCCAATTTCGCCACTCTCGCGGAGGGACGCCTTCATACCACACGACGTCGCGGCCGGGGCACGAGGGGTCGCGCGCGCGGCGAGGTGACTCACGCGGGATCGATGGCCACCGGCGCGACGACGGCCGTCGAACGGTCGGTCCCCCCGAGGAGGTCGAACACGCGCCACGTCTTGGCCGCCGGCGGATGACGGCTGCCCGTTGACGCCTCGAGGTCGGTGCTTAGCTTCCGGGCGTGACGGCTCGAAGACCCGCGGACGCGGTGAGTCGCCACGGGAGCCCGACTCAGCCGGTCCGAGGTTCCAACCACCCAACCACCGAGCGCTTCGCTCGATAGGAGACGTACGCCATGACCACGATCAGCCGCTGGGATCCGTTCGCCGAGATGAACCGCCTGCACGACCAGCTCTTCAGCCGGGTCGCCCGTGAGGACGCCTTCCGGCCCGCGGTCGACATCCACGAGGACGATGAGGCGTTCTCGGTCGACGTCGAGGTGCCCGGGATGTCGCCCGACGACATCCGCGTCGACGTCGAGAAGAACCTCCTGACGGTGAGCGGTGAGCGTCGTCTCTCGCGCGAGGAGCAGAAGGACGGCTACCGCCGCGTCGAGCGCTCGTACGGGTCGTTCACCCGCAGCTTCACGCTCCCCGACACGGTGGACGCCGAGTCGATCGAGGCGAGCACGGCGAACGGCGTGCTGACGCTCCGACTGCCGAAGAAGCCCGCCCCCGGCGCCCGCCGCATCGACGTGAAGAGCAGCTGACCGTCACCTGCTGACGGTCGCGGCTGACCGGGATGCCATCAGAGCGTGCGGCGCTCGGTCTCGGCCAAGAGCCGCGTGAGGGTCTGGGCATCGAAGCCCGTCGTCATGCGTCCCCGCACGTCGATGATGGGGATGCTACCGGTGGGCACGCCCTGCGCGCGCGCCTTCGTGAGCATCTCGGTGCGCGCGCCGGGGTCGCGCTCGATGTCCTTGTCCTCGTAGGGGACGCCCCGCGCCTGAAGCCATTGCTTCACCGAGCGACAGGCGCCGCACCACGACGCGCCGTAGACCACCACCGGGGCCTGCGCGGCCGCCACGGGCGTGTCGGCCTCGGGCGTCGTGTGCCCCGTGAGCCGGTCCACGAGCGCGTCGAAGGCCGCGCGCGGGTAGCGGTGCACGGGGTAGCGTCCGGCGTCCATGGCGCGGAGGTCCGCGACGTAGACGTGCTCGGGGTCGCGATGCTCGGGCGGGAGCTCGAGCGAGTCGACCCGCACGTGCGAGCGCCGACTCTGCGGCACGTCGTCAAGGGAGCGGGCCGTGTGCGCGCCCTCGGCGTCGAAGTAGGTCAAGACCAGGCCGGAGAGGTCGTCTCGGACCGCGAAGGGCGGCTCGACCGGCACCCCGCCGGGGTTGTCGTCGCCGCGGGGATCGTCGCTCGCCTGGCTCGTGTTGCGCGCGTCGCAGGCGACGAGCAGCAGGGAGAGGACGACGAGGACGAGGCGCATCGGCGAAGGAGTAGCAAAGGCGCGCCGGGATGGCTACGCGAAGCCGAGGCGGCCAGCCCTTCTCCGCGGACCTGCTATGTACCGGCGGTGCGCGCGTGTTTCTTCATGGTGGCCTTGGTCTCGCTCGCCTGTGGGTCGAGCGAGGCGAACGAGGCTCGGCTCTTCCTCGATCGTTACGACACGCTCGACGAGGCCGGCGAAGGCCCGCGCCCCGACCCGGCGCCACGGCATTTCCGCGCGCGTCTCGAGGCGCTCGCGCGCTCCTCGTTCGAGTCCGAGCGGGTGATCGAGGCGCAGCAGCGCTGCGTCGCGATGCACGAGGCGGTGATCCGCGCTGACGACGCGCGGGCGGAGGCGACGCGCCTCATCGCCGAGATCGAGCGAGCGAGTCCGGATGCGCGTGGTGCCATTCCGCGCGAGCCGATCGAAGCGGCGCTCGCCGCGTCGGCCGCCGCGGTCGACGAGGCGCGGCGGCTGCGCCCCGAGTGCGACGAGGCCGTCCGCGCGCTGCGGAGCCGCTTCGGCGCGGCCCGCGGGCGCTGAGGGCGCTGCCGACGCGGTGGTCACTCGGGCCCGCGGAAGCGCTCGACGTCCCCAACCTGCGCGCAGGCGCGCGCGTGGTCACTCGGACGCGCGGAAGCGCTCGTCGTTCCAATCCGCGCGCCGTCACTCGTGCGCGCGCAGACGCGCGCAGACGCCCGCCGCATCCCGCCGCCCCCGCGCGCAGGGTCACTCGTACGCGCGCAGGCAGCGCTCGACGCCGGCCCGGTAAGCGTCGCCGAAGAGCGCGAGGTGTACGAGCATCGGGTAGAGCTGGTAGAGCGCGACGCGCGCCTCGTGGCCCGGGGCGAGCGGGTAGGCTTCGTCGTAGGCCGCGAAGACCCGCGGGCCGAAGCCGCCGAAGAGCCGCATCATCGCGAGGTCCACCTCGCGGTGCCCGCCGTAGGCTGCGGGGTCGATGAGGCAGGGCGCGCCTCGATCGTCGACGTGGAGGTTGCCGCCCCAGAGGTCGCCGTGCAGGCGCGCGGGCGGCTCGGCGGGCCCGACGAGCGCGGGCAGTCGGGCGACGAGCCGGTCGAGGCGTCGCGCGAGCGCCGCGTCGCGCGGGGCGGCGAGCGCGAGCATCGGCGCGAGTCGCCGCTCGGCGTAGAAGCTCGACCAGTCGGGCGCGGGCGCGTTGGGCTGCGGCAGACGGCCGATGAAGCCGTCCTCCGTACAGCCGAACGTGGTCGGCGTCGCGCGGTGGAGCGCGGCGAGCCCGCGGCCGAGGGCTTCGTCGAAGTCCGGCTGGCGGCGCGCGCTCGAGAGGAGCTCGAGGACGAGGAAGCTCGGACCCACCGCGAGCACCGCGGGCACGCGCAGCGCGTCGGCCTCGGCGAGCCACGCGAGGGCGCGGGCCTCGACCTCGAACATGCGCGCGGGGGCGCGCGGGTTGGTCTTCGCGAAGACGGCGCGGCCATCCGAGAGCGTGACCGCCCACGCCTCGTTGATGTCCCCTCCCGCGAGGGCGCGGGCGTCCGCGATCACGACGGGCGCGTCCACGCCGAGCGCGGCTTCGATGGCGGCGCGGTCGCTCGGGCGAATGTCAGAGCCCATGCCGCTCGCGGACGCTCGCGAGGAGGGCCTCGCACGCGCGCTCGCAGAGGTCGAGGACCTCCTCGAAGCCATGCGGGCCCCCGTAGTAGGGGTCGGGCACGTCGCTCTCCGGTGGGGACGCCGGGTCGTGGTCGCGGAGCAGGCTGATCTTCGCGCGCGCGTCCGCGGTCGGCGCGAGCTTGCGCAGGTTCTCGCGGTTCGAGCGGTCCATGGCGACGACGTAGTCGAAGCGCGCGAAGTCCGCGGCGACGAACTTCCGCGCGGCGCCGTCGACCCGGATGCCTCGCTCGGCGGCGGCCGCCGCGCTGCGCGTGTCGGGGGCCTCGCCGACGTGCCAGCCGCCCGTGCCGGCGGAGTCGATCTCGAGCGCGTGCTCGAGGCCTGCGCGGACGACGAGGTGGCGAAAGACTCCCTCGGCGGTCGGCGATCGGCAGATGTTCCCGAGGCAGACGAAGCAGAGACGGACGCGGGTCATCGCGGGCAGCGATAGCACGTCGTCGGCGCCGCCGCTCGACGACCCGGCGCGCACGTCAGCCGGCGCCGACGTTCGACGACCCGG
Organism: Myxococcales bacterium; assembly: GCA_019637115.1. Classification (GTDB taxonomy): domain Bacteria; phylum Myxococcota_A; class Polyangia; order Polyangiales; family Houyiibacteriaceae; genus JACKEH01. The sequence goes on from JAHBWH010000136.1 coordinate 7,105, forward strand.
CGCGCACGTCAGCCGGCGCCGACGCTCGACGACGCGCCGCGCACGTCAGCCGCCGTCGACTCGACGACGCGCCGCGCACGTCAGCCGGCGCCGAGCGCCTCGACGAAGCGCACGGGCTGCCCCGTCGGCGCCCCCTGGAGCTGGCCCTCGATCATCACGCTGTGGCCGCGCACGATCGTGCGCACCGGCCAGCCGCGGACCTTCGTGCCGGCGAAGGGTGTCCAGCCCGCGCGGCTCGCTTGCTCCTCGTGGGTGATCACGTGCTCGCGCGTGAGATCGACCAGCGTGAAGTCGGCGTCGTAGCCCACCGCGACGCGCCCCTTCGACGCGATCCCGAAGACACGCTGCGGCCCGTGCGCCATCAGATCGACGAAGCGCTCGAGCGAGAGCCGCCCCTCGCTGACGGCGTTCAGCATCAGCGGCACGGTGGTCTGCACCCCCACGAGCCCGCTCGGGCTCTTCGGGTAGCCGGCGTCCTTCTCTTCGCGCGTGTGCGGGGCGTGGTCGGAGCCCATCACGTCGACGACGCCGCTCGCGACGGCCGCCCAGAGGGCGTCCTGGTGGCGGCGCTCGCGGATGGGCGGGTTCATCTGCGCGTAGGTGCCGAGGCGGTCGTAACAATCGGGCGCGTGCAGCACGAGGTGCTGGGGAAGGACCTCCATCGTCGCGACGTCCTTGTGCTCCGCGAGGAGCGCGGCCTCTTCGGCCGTCGTGACGTGGAGCACGTGGACGCGTCGGCCGGTCTCGCGGGCCAGACGCAGGAGGCGCGTCGTCGCCCGCAGCGCGGTCTCCTCGTCGCGCCAGACGGGGTGCAGGTGCGCCGTCGCGCCCTCGACGTCGACGAGCGGGCGACGCTCGAGGAGGCGGGGCTCGTCCTCGCAGTGGACCGAGACGCGGCGCTGGCCGCACGCGAGCGCGCGGCGCAAGGTCTCGTCGTCCGCCACGAGGAGGTTGCCGGTCGACGAGCCCATGAAGATCTTCACGCCCGCGCAGCCGGGGAGGAGCTCGAGCTCGCCGAGCGCCTCGGCGTTCTCGTGCGTCGCGCCGACGAAGAACGCGAAGTCGGTCCAGGCCTTCGCGCGCCCGCGCGCCACCTTGTCCGCCAGCCGCTCGGCCGTGTCGGTGTTGGGCCGGGTGTTGGGCATCTCGAAGACGGCCGTGATGCCCCCGAGGGCGGCGGCGGCCGTCCCCGTGCCGAGGTCTTCTTTGTGCTCGAGGCCGGGCTCGCGGAGGTGGACCTGCGAGTCGATGAGGCCCGGGAGCACGTGGAGCCCGGCGCAGTCGAGGCGCTCGGCGGCGGACTCCGCCGCGAGGTCGCCGAGCGCGACGATGCGACCGTGTCGGACGCCGACGTCGAGGGGCTGCGTCCCGTACGGAGTCACCACGGTGCCGCCGAAGAGGAGGAGGTCGAAGGCCATCGCCGCTTTCGTACCAGGCCCGTCGCCCAGGATCGAGGGGAGCCGGCACCACCGACGACTCGAAGCGCGGCTCGCCGAGGAAGAGACGGCGAACGCCCATTCTCCTCGTGCCCCGACCCAGAGTTCGCTTCGGGCATCCGCAGCCCTCGACGCGGATCCCGTGGCGGATCTCGGTGCTGGACACCGGACCCGAGGGGAGGGGTATTGCCAATCGCCTCGGAAGGTGCAATTCCGTCCCGCCCTCGGCGGCACGGGAGGGGCTACGCGCCCCTAGCGTGAGGTCCGCTTGAGTGAGGGGTGGAGCATCGATGGCGACCAAGAAGAAGACGAACTCGAGCGCTACGAAGAAGTCCGACGAGATGGCGGCGGTGAAGCCTGCGCCGGCCGCCCCCGCGGGCGTGAGCTTCGAGCCGCAGGCACACCCGGACGCCAAGCTGTCGAAGAAGCAGGCCAAGCAGCTCCTGGACGCGCTGCTGGCCGAGCGCGAGCGCCTGCTCAAGGGGATCGGCGAGCACCCCGGCGATGCCATCTCGAACATCAGACCCTCAGCGACGCGCGAGAGAGATGGACCATCGCGAAGCGCCAACAACCGAGCAGGCGTACCTGATGCGCTTCGCCGACAAGGAGCGGAAGCTCCTCGGCGAGATCGCGAACGCGATCGAGAAGCTCGAGACCGGCGAGTACGGTCTGTGCGAAGGGACCGGCGAGCCGATCGCCTTCAAGCGCCTCGAGCTGCGGCCTTGGACCCGCTACAGCGTGGAGTACAAGGAGCAGATGGAGCGCGAGAAGAAGCAACATCAGCGCTGAGAGCGCAGGCTGAGAGCGCAGGCTGAGAGCACAGAGGAGCACGCGTGCAGCAGAGCATCCCCGTCGTCGATCTCCGGCAGTTCGCCGACCCCGCGGGGCGTGACGCCTTCGTTCAGAAGTACGGGGACGCGCTCCGCGAACTCGGCTTCGTGGCCATCGAGGGCTACGGGATCGACGACGCGCTCTTCGAGCAGGCCTACGACGTCTTCCGTCGCTTCTTCGCGCTCTCCGAGGACGTGAAGAAGAAGTACGAGGTGCCCGAGACCGGGCGCGCGCGCGGCTACACGAGCTTCGGCGTCGAGCACGCCAAGGACAACGCCAAGCCCGACCTCAAGGAGTTCTTCCACGTCGGGCGGGCGCTCCCGGCGGAGGACCCCTTCGCGTCACGCCTCGTGCCGAACGTCTGGCCGGAAGAGATCCCGGAGCTGCGCAAGGTCTGCGACGCGCTCTTCGCCCAGCTCGACGAGGTCAGCTACCAATGCCTCGAGGCGCTCTCGATCTACCTCGGCGCGGAGCCCTCCTTCCTGCGCGACATGGCCGTGCGCGGGAACACCGTGCACCGGTTCATCCACTACCCCGTCTGTGACGGCTTCGACGAGCCGGGCGTGATGCGCGCCGCCCAGCACGAAGACATCAACCTGATGACGCTCCTGCCGCCAGCGGACGAGTCGGGGCTCGAGCTCCTGACCCGCGACGGAACCTGGCTGCCGATCCACGCGATCCCCGGCCAGATCATCGCGGACACCGGCGACATGATGAGCCGGCTCACCAACGACGTCATCCCGGCCACCACCCACCGGGTGGTGAACCCGAAGGGCGAGCCGAAGCCGCGCTACTCGATGCCCTTCTTCGTGCATCCGCACTTCGACGTGACGCTCGAGGTGATGGAGCAGTGTCTCGCGCCGGGAGAGGCGCCGAAGTACGCGCCCATCAACAACCACGACTTCCTGCTTCAGCGCCTGCACGAGATCGGGCTGAAGAAAGCCTGACACGCCGCGGGATCGCCTCCGGATTCCCTCGTCTTTCCGGGGCTACGGCGGATTGGCGCGCGCCACTTTCTTGGCTCTCGACGCCCGGTCGTGCTAGCCGAGGTCGCGGCGCCAGGGCGAACGGCGCCATGGATCAACGGAGCTACGGAGGGCGAACGTGGAACGACGCCGGCCCATGCGGGCAGCCTTTTTACTCGCATGCATCGTGCTGATCGCGTGCGGCGACGACGACGCAGCGAGCAGCAGCGGAGGCAGCGAGAGCGCGGGCGGCGGGGCCGCCGCGACGGGCAACAGCCCCGGCCTCGAAGGCCACGAGGTCTACTACGACCTGCACGCGCACGCGCACATGGCGGACGTGGAGCACCACGGCATCTTCCTCGACTTCGGCACGCCCGCGCAGGCCAAGTACACCGTCGGCGACTGGAACAGCGGCTGGGGGACGCGCGGCAGCGAGGGGGACCTGACCTTCTCGAACGTCGGCCGTCGCGCCCGCGTCTATTTCCACCTCGACGAGCCGCAGGCCGTCCAGGTGCGCCTGCACCTGCGCCCGCGCGGCACGCGCGCCGTCACGCCCTACGTCAACAACACGCAGCACCAGTCGATCTTCTTCGAGGGCGAGGCATGGCAGGACGTGAGCTTCGCGGTCCCCGCGAGCGACACGAAGCGTGGCGAGAACTACCTGCTCCTGACCTTCGGCGGCGTCACGCAGATCGCGGGCGAGGACGTCTCGGTGCAGCTCGCCAGCGCTCGCATCGTGCCCGGCGAGCAGGTCCCCGAGATCGAGGCGCCGAGCTACGGCACCTACGCCGCGAGCGTGAGCCTCGGCGGACAGGCGAAGCCCGCCATCGCGTACGCCGCACCGCACGCCTTCACCTGGTACGCCGAGGTCCCCCAGGGCGGCAAGCTCGCCTTCGCGGTGGGCCAGGAGGGCGCGGCGGGCGGGACCGCGCGCGTCTTCGTCACGGCCGAGGGCGGCGAGCGCGCGAAGGTCTTCGAGGCCACGCTCGCCGCGAGCTGGAGCGGTCAGACCGTCGACCTCTCGTCCTACGCCGGCAAGGTCGTGCAGATCCGCCTCGAGGCCGAGGGCGGCGAGGGCCGGGTGGCCTGGGCGGAGCCGCGCATCATGCGGCCCGCGCCGCAGCGCGCGGAGCTGACGCAGGCGCGTAACGTGGTCGTCCTGCTCATCGACACCCTCCGCGCCTCGAAGCTGCGGCCGTGGAACCGAGCGAGCCGGGTCCGCACGCCGGTGCTCGAGGAGCTCGCATCGAACGGCGTCGTCTTCGAGTACGCGCAGTCCACGGAGAACTGGACCAAGCCCTCGGTCGCCGCGATCCTCACGGGCCTCCACCCGATGGACAACGGCGCGCGCACGCAGAGCGCGGTGCTCAGCAACAACGCCTTGCTCGTCAGCGAGCACCTGAAGGCCAACGGCTTCAAGACCGGCATGTTCTGCGCGAACGGCTACGTCTCGGATCGCTTCGGCTTCGACCAGGGGTGGGACCGCTACGTCAACTTCATCCGCGACAACGCCAACTCGGACGCCTCGAACGTGCTCAGCACCGCGGCGCGGTGGGCGGTCGAGAACAAGGACGAGCGCTTCTTCCTCTACATCCAGACCATCGACCCGCACGTCCCCTACGATCCGCCGGACGAGTTCCTGCGGATGTACGACGATCAGCCCTACGACGGCCCCGTGCGGCCTCGCTCGACCGGCGACCTGCTGGTCGAGGCGAAGAAGAACCCGCCCACCGTGCGTTTCTCTCCGCGCGACGTCCGCCGCCTGGAGGCGCTGCACGACGGCGAGATCACCCAGCACGACGTGGAGCTCGGCAAGTTCATCCAGACGCTCCGCGAGAACGGCCTGTGGGAGAACACCGCGCTCGTGATCGTCTCCGACCACGGCGAGGAGTTCCACGAGCACGGCTCGTGGGGTCACGGGCACTCGGTCTACGAGGAGCTCCTGCACGTGCCCTTCCTCTTCCACGGGCCGGGGCTCGCGGCGCGGCGCGTGCCGACCACCGTGAGCACGGTCGACCTCTCGCCGACCATCGTCGACATGGTCGGCGCGCCCCCGATGCCGGGGATCGCGGGGCGCAGCCTCGTCCCGCTGATGCAGGGCGGCGTGCGGCCGGGCGTCGAGTTCGCCGCGGCGGAGTTCCTCGACGAACGGCGCATCATGTACGCCGGCCGCTGGAAGTTCTTCGTCCGCGGCAACCTGACGGCGAGCATGTTCGACCTCGAGCGCGACCCGCACGAGCACAACCAGCTCGACGTGAACGCGCACCCGATCGCGGCGCGTTATCTCCGCACATTGCAGGGCCAGTACCTCGCGGCGACCGACCGCAGCAACTGGCTCGCGGCCGAGCAGCGTCGGGGCGTGCAACTGCAGGGCGGCGACGTGCAGATGGACGGCGAGCTCGAGCGTCAGCTCCGCGAGCTCGGCTACATCAACTGAGCGGCTGACCACGGACCTGGGCCTCGGAGCCCGTCCGAAACCTCGCAGCCCGTCGAGAGATTCTCGACGGGCTGCTCCGCTTCTGAAGATTTGCTCCCGCGGCGAGCCGGTGGGGTGAACGCGTGCGTCAGGACCAGGTGCGCGTAGCCGCGAGGTCGCGGCTCAAGACCTCTCGTGCGCGCGCGGCGATCTTCTCGCGGGCCTGGCGGAAGGAGGGGCGCTCGCGCAGGCAGGCGAGGGCGGGGCAGTGATCCAGCCACGCGATGTCGACGAAGGGCTCGCTCATCAGCGCCTCGAGGTAACGCTCTGCGGAGGCCACCTGGCCCATCGCCCCGAACGACTCCACCGTGAGCTGCCGAACGAGCTGGCGCAGGCGCGGGTTGTCGATGGTCGCGAGGAACCTCTTCAGGCGCTGCTCGGAGTCTTCGGTCGAGACCCGCCCGAGCGCGTGGTCGATGAGGATCTGCAGGTGCGACCGGCGGAGGTCGGGGGCATCCACGAGACGTCCGAGCGCCTCGAGGTCGTTGCGCCAGAGCGCGACCCGGACCTCCACGAAGTAGCGCGGGCCCCCGTCGTCGAACGAGCCGCAGCGCTCGAGGTGCCGCTCGTAGCCCAGCCAGTCCTTCTCGAAGAACGCGATGCGCGCGAGCAGCACGTGCGCGAAGGGGATGAGCACGGGGTCGAGGTCCGCGGCGACGGTCAGGCGCCGGATGGCCTCGTTCGTGTGCCCGATCTCCATCTGGACGGCGCCGAGGTAGGCCTGCGCCAGCGCGAGGGTGGGGGCGAGCTCGAGCGCCCGCACGAAGCTCGCCGCGGCGCGCCCGTGCTCGAGCTCCTGGAGCGCGAGGATGCCCTGCGCGAGGTAGGTGTCCGGGTGGTCGGGGGCGGCCTCGAGCGCCCGCTCTACGCTGGCCTTCGCCTTGGCGCCCGCCTCCGTGCTCGATCGCAGCAGCGTCGACGTGAACCAGCTCCGCGCCGACGCGGCGGCGTGCAGCGCGTAGGCGGGGCCGAAGCTGGGGGCGAGCTCGATGCAGCGCTCCAGATCGTCGAGGGGGCCGTCGACCTCTGCGTAGCCGTCTCGGAGGATCCTGCGTCGTGCGCGGAAGTAGCGCTCGACGGCCTCCTGCGGCAGGCGCTGGCCGTGGGAGTGGGTGCCGAGCTCGAGCCGCAGCGCCTCGGCGATGCGACGACTCATCGACTCTTGGAGCTCGAAGAGATCCTCGACGACGCCCGAGAAGCGGTCGCTCCAACGCTGCGTGCCGTCGGCGTCGACGAGGCGGGCGGTGATGCGGAGGTCGCGCCCGCGGAGCTGCACCGTCCCCGAGACGACGTGGGCGACGCCGAGGCGGGGCGCGAGCTCGGTCGGGTCCGCCTGCGCGCCCAGGGCGCTCGTCGCCGAGAACGCCAGGACGCGGAGGCCTCGGATGCGACCGAGGACGTCGACGAGCTCCTCCGCGAGGCCGGTGCCGAGGTAGTCGTCGTCGGCCGGCCCGCGGTACGCGAAGGGGAGGACGGCGAGGCTCTCGAGCTGATCGGCGAGCGGCGCCGCGAGGTGCCGGGTGCCCGTCGTGTGCTTGCGCTCGTCCGCGCCGCCGTCGAGCAGCTCGAGCACGCGGCGCGCGCTCGATGGACGCCCGCTGGGCTCGCGCGCGAGGCAGCGGGTGACGACCTCGGCCATCGGGTCGGGGATGCCCGCCGCGCGTGGATCCTCGGGGTCGCGCGAGCAACGCGCGAGCGCCAGCTCGATCGCCGTCTCGCCGGTGAACGGCCAGCGGCCCGTGCAGAGCTCGAAGAGCATCACGCCGAAGGCGTAGAGATCGGCCCGGTGGTCGACCGCGCGCCCGAGGACCTGCTCGGGGGCCATGTAGATGGGGGTGCCGAGGAGCTGCTGCGCGCGCGTGAGGCCCGGCTCCGCCGCCGCGCGGGCGATGCCGAAGTCGGTGAGGGCGACGCGGCCGTCGGCGCCGACGAGCACGTTCGCGGGCTTGAGGTCCCGGTGCACGATGCCGGCGTCGTGCGCGGCCGCGAGCCCCTCGAGCACCTGGCGCACGATCGGGGTCGCCTCCTCGATCGTGAGCTTGCCGCCCCGCGCCTCGACGAGATCCTCGAGCGTCTGCCCCTCGACGAGCTCCATCGTGAGGAAGAGCGCGCCGTCGTGGTCGCCGACGTCGTGGGTGCGGGCGACGTTGCGGTGGGTAACCCGGCGGCCGAGCTTCACCTCGCGGAGGAAACGCTCGGCGGCCTCGCCCGAGCGGGTGAGGGTCAGGCGTTTGAGGGCGACGACCTCGTCGAGCTGTCGGTCGCGGACCTTGTAGACCTCGCCCATCGCGCCCGCGCCGAGGCAGGCGAGCACCTCGTAGCGGCCCGCGAGCACCTCCCCGACGGCGTAGGCGCCCGAAGGGTCCTCCGCGACGGCCGCGTCCTGGTGCGTCGTGAGGGTGTCATCGAAGGCGCGTTCGTCGGACACCGCGGCATGGTAGCAGGCGAGCGCGGGGTTCTTCGAGCCCTTCGTCCCCTTCCGCGCGGAAGCGTCGTGTGGAAGCGTCGGGGGAAGCGTCGTGCGGGAGCGTCGGGGGAAGCGTCAGGGGGAAGCGTCAGGGGGAAGCGTCAGGGGGAAGCGTCAGGGGGAAGCGTCAGGGGGAAGTACTGCGCGGAAGCGTCGCGTGGCGCGTGGCCAAGCGGACGCGGGGGCTGCGACGTGGCGACGTACTGGCGTCCGAGGGCGGGGCGCGCGATGATCGGGCGTGCGTCGCGCCCTCGAAGTCGTCGCTCGCCGCGAGAGGCCGCCTCCTCGCGCCTCCGCCGTGGGAGTCGCGCTCGTGTGCGCGGCGGTCGCGTGTTGGGGGAACGCGGCGCCTTCGGCGGCCCAGACCCACGTCGAGGGGGTCGCCGCCATCGTGGGCGCCAACGCACCTCGCGCCGACGCGACGGTGCTGCTCCACAGCGACGTCGATCTCCGCGCGCGGATGCGCCTCGCGCGCGAGCTCGGCGGCGCCCGCGTCCCGCCCGGCCCGCTGCCCGAGGCCCTGCTGCGCGCGACGCTCGACGAGCTCATCGGCGAGGCGCTCATCGCCCGCGAGGCGCGCCGCGTGCAGCTCCCCGCGCCGTCCCAGAGCGATCTCCGCGAGGAGCGGCGTCGCATCGAGCAGCTCGCGGGGGGCGAGGAGCCGCTGCGCGCGGTGCTCGCGGCCGTGGGCGCGGCCGAGGCGGAGCTCGACGCGATGGCCGAGCGCCGCGCGACCGTTCGCCTCTTCCTCGAGGCGAACCTACAAGGAGGAACCGCGGTCGACGACGACGAGGTCCGCGCCCTCTACGAGAGCGGGGAGCACCCGTTCCTCGGCCAGGAGCTCGAGGAGGTTCGCGAGCCGCTGCGGCTCGTGCTGCAGCGGCGGCGAATCGACGCGGCGGTGACCCGATGGGTCGAGGCGCTGCGGGCTCGCGCGACGATTCGTGTGCTCGCGCCGTACGCGGGGTGAGCACGTTCGGGGCCGCCCAGGCGCACGCCTCCCCGCGCCCGAGGAGCGCGCGCGCTCATTCCTCTTCGGCGGAGGGCTCGCTCGCGGTCTCCAGCGCGCTCTCGTCCGCGCTCCCGACCTTCGCCCGCGGCCGTGGCGCGTGCCGCCGCTCCCGCAAGAACTCCAAGAACGCGAGCGCCGCGTTCAGCTCCCGCGCGGGCAGCGTGTCCACGAGCTCGTGCAGGCGCCCCCGTTGGTCCGCCGCGAGCTCGCCGCGCGCGCGCCGACCCTTCGACTCTTCGGCCACCACGACCTGCTCCTTCACGTCGTCCGCCGTCGGCACGGGCCAAGCGGGCCGCTCGACCGCCTTCAGATCGTGGGCCTCGAGCCACCCTTCCATGCACGAGCGCAGGCGCTCGCTGCGGAAGGTGAACCACCGCTCGCGATCGACGGGATAGGACATCAAGACGTCCTTGAAGCGACGGAACGCGCCCTTGCCGTCGATCGCCTGAACCAACCGTCGGTGCAGCTCCGGCTCGTCGACGGTCGCGATGAAGCGCTCCATCCAGCGGTATTGCTCGCGCGACGACACCGGCTCGACCCGCAGGTAGAACGGGTCGGACATGATGCGTTGGTGCAGGTGTGGGTCGGCGACGCCGTCCACGATCCGGATGACCTCGCCCGTGTCTACGTGCAGGTAGCTGTGCACCTCGGGCGCGTTGTTCTCGAAGGCGTCCTCGAGCGCTTCCCAGCTGACCGGGACCTCCTTCACCTTCTTCACGTCCGTCATCACCCCTCCACCGTGCTGCGGGCGCGCGCCACCGCGCGTCGCCAGCGCTTCTTCTGCGCGCTGCGCCAAGCGTCGTCTCGCGCCGGCGCGAAGCTCTTCTCGATGCGATGCGCGCTGACGATCGCGTCGAGGTTCGAGAACACGCCGGCCCCGAGGCCCGCGAGGTAGGCGGCGCCGAGCGCGGTCGTCTCGACCGTCGCGGGCCGATCGACCGGCACGCCGAGCAGGTCGGCTTGGAACTGCATCAAGAGCCCGTTCGCCGCCGCGCCGCCGTCGACGCGGAGCCGCGAGAGCACCCCTTGCGAGGCGTCGTGCGCGGCGACGTCGCCGTTCATGGCGTCGACCAGGTCCGTGATCTGATAGGCGATACCGTCGAGGACGGCGCGGCAGACGTGCGCGAGCGTCGTGTCGCGCGTGAGCCCGCAGAGCAGGCCGCGCGCGTCGGGATCCCAATGCGGCGCCCCGAGCCCCGCGAGCGCCGGCACGAAGACGACCTCGCCCGCCGACTCGACCGAGGCGGCCTTCGCCTCGATCTCGGCCGCCGTCGAGATCACCCCGAGCCCGTCGCGCAGCCACTGCACCGCGGCGCCCGCGATGAACGCGCTCCCCTCGAGCGCGTAGACGGTCTCGTCGCCGAGTCGCCAGGCGATGGTCGTGACGAGGCCGTTCCGAGACGGCACGAAGGTCGTGCCGGTGTTCTGGAGGAGGAAAGCGCCCGTTCCGTAGGTGCACTTCGCGTCACCGACCGCGAAGCACGTCTGCCCGAAGAGCGCGGCCTGCTGGTCGCCGGCCATGCCGGCGATCGCGACGCCGTCCGGCAGGCCCGGCACGCCGCGCGTGCGCGCGTAGACCTCGGCGCAAGAGCGCACGTCCGGCAGGAGCGCCATCGGCACGTCGAGGTGGCCGCAGAGCGCCTCGTCCCAGCGGCCCGCCTGGATGTCGTAGAGCAGCGTGCGTGACGCGTTGGTGGCGTCCGTGACGTGCGCCGCGCCGCCCGAGAGGCGCCAGACGAGCCAGCTGTCGATGGTGCCGAAGGCCAGCTCGCCGCGCTCGGCGCGTGGGCGCGCGCCCTCGACGTGGTCGAGGATCCACGCGACCTTGGTGCCGCTGAAGTAGGGGTCGAGGACGAGCCCAGTGCGCTCGCGGAAGAGCGCCTCGTGGCCAGCCTCGCGGAGCGCGCGGCAGCGGTCGGCCGTGCGCCGGTCTTGCCAGACGATCGCGCGGTGAATCGGCGCGCCCGTCGCGCGATCCCACAGGACCGTGGTCTCGCGCTGGTTGGTGATGCCGATGGCGAGGCACGCGGCGGGTTCGACCTGCGCGGCCGCGAGGGCGTCCGCGATGGCGCCGACCACGCTGGCCCAGATCTCGTCGAGATCGTGCTCGACCCACCCCGCCCGAGGGAAGTGCTGCGGGAACTCCCGGCTGGCCTTGGCGAGGACGCGCGCGTCTGGGGAGAGCACGATCGCGGTCGAGCCGGTGGTGCCTTGATCGATGGAGAGGATGAAGCTCATGACAAGCCCGCCGACCCTACCACGGGCCGCGCCGAGGCTGGCGAGGAAGCGTCCACGTGGCCAACCACCATCCGCCAAATCGAGGTCGGAAGTCAGCGTCGGCCCGTGTTCGTCATCTGCGCAGTGCCGCTGGCTGCGGAGGGCGGGCGCCGACGGAGCGCAGCGTCCGGCGGGGCGCCACGCGCCCAGGCTGCTCAGCCTTCTGCGGGGCCCCAGGCGTCGAGGGTGCCGCCGTAGGTGGCGAGGTAGATCGTGCCGTCCGGGCCGAGGACCGGGGGCGCGTCGCCGCGGCGCGCGACCTCGACCCGCCAACGTACGCTCCCGTCGGCGTCGACGGCGACGAGGTGCGGGGTCTGCGCGCTCGAGTCGAACGCGAGCGCGCACCCATCTGCGTCCACGGTGACGCCGCCAGTGACCGAGAGCGCGGCGCCGGTCTGCCAGCCGACGCTGCCATCCGCGGTGATGGCGACGAGGCCGTCGGCGCGGCTGCCGAAGCGCAAGCCACCGTCGGGCGCGATCGCGAGGTTGCTCGCGAGCGAGGGGGCCAGGCCCGTGGACGCGACGCGGGATCCCCGCTCGCTGACGCGCGTGAGCGTGCCGTCCGATGCGGCGAGCCACACGCTACCGTCGCGCACGGCGGCGGCGTCGATCGCGACCTCCGCGCCGACGTCGGCGCGGCCGCGCAGGATCCCGTCGAGGTCGAGGAAGACCGCGCCGCGCCCGGCGGGGACGACGAGCCGGTCTCCCGCGAGGGTCACGGTGCCACGAACCTGGGTCGCGATCGCGGCGCGGAAGATCGGTCGCCCGTCGGGATCGAGGCGGTGGACGGCGTGATCGTGCGCGGCGACGACGATCGAGCCGTCGTCGAGGACGAGCGGCGAGCCTCGGACGCCCCCGCCGAGCTCGGCGCGCACGCGGATCGGCGGCTCGCCCGTGGTCCGCGCGCTCGCACCCACGACGACGACCGCGCTCGGAGGCACCCCCAGGGCGAGGTCTCCGGTGGGCGTGAGCGCTGGGGTGCCCGAGGCGAGCCCGAGCCGGAGCATCCAGCGCACGTGGCCGTCCGCGCCGACGGCCGCGAGGCCGCTCTGGCTCGCGACGAAGAGCACGCCGTCGCGCGTAAGGACGGGCGCGTACGTGCGCCCGGAGCCGACGCGGGCCTCCCAGCGGCGTCGGGGCGCGGTGGCTGGGGCGCGAAAGGGCGAGGCGTGCGATCGCCGAGCGTCTCCGCCGCCCATCCGCCACGGGTGCTCGGTCGACACGCCGTAGGGGAGGCGGACGAGGCGACCCGTCGGCACCGGGCGGGCGGCCGCGAGGCTCGGCAGGAGCGCGGCCGCGCCGACGACGAACGCTCGGCGGGAGAGGCCCTCAGGATCCACGGCTCACCTTCAAGACCCACTGGACGTGGCCGTTCGCGCGCTGCGTGCTCCGGGTGCCCTGGCGGACCTCGACGCAGATCCCTTCGGGAGAGGCGGCGACGCGGAGCCGCTCGCCTTCGCCGACTCCTCCTTCGTCGGCGCGGGCGACGACCGTCCCGTTGCGGCGCATGGCGCGGAGCGCGAGGTCGAGGCCCGGCACCCCCGAGAGCTCGACGTCCAGCGCGGGCGTCTCGCTCGCACAGAAGAGGTCCACGTCGCGTTCCCACGCGAGGTAGCCGCGGATCTCGTCGTCGATGGGCAGCGCGTTCGCGAGCTCGACCGTGTCGTTGATCTCGGCCTCCATGTCGCTCGGGAGGTCGATGAGCGACCACTCGAGCGTGTAGGTGTCCGAGACGTTCTCGGTCGGGAGGACGCCCGCGATCCAGCGCTCGCGGACGCGCAAGATCAGGTCCCCGGGCGGAAAGGGGAAGGCGGGGAGGCGCTCGGGCGCGCCGACGGGACCGGTGTCGACCGAGACGAGCGGCTCGGGGTTCCCGCGCCGGAAGACGTCGAGGACGATGTCGATGTTCGGGATGCCGCCGAGCTCGGCGCGCAGGTAGCGGCGCTCGCTCGAGGCGTTCTTGATGATCCAGAGATCGATGTCGCCGATCGACTCCGACTGCCGCTTGCCGAGGTAGCCGCGCACGACGACGCCCGCGGGGAGCTCCAGCGCGGTCTCGGGCGTGTCGTTCGGCTCGCGCTCCATCTCCGGGATCACCGGGCGGTCGTTCCACGCGCGCCAGCCGAAGAACGCGCCCGCCGCGAGGCCCCCGAGCGCGAGGAGCATGGCGAGGTTGCCGAGCGCGCCGCGTCGGCGGAGGCGTCGCTCGTAGAGGTCGACGTCGCGTCGCGTCGCGACCTCGGCGCCGCCCGGGCGGGCCGCGGGGAGGTGGTGGAGCGTGGGCTCGCGCTGTCCCTCTGCCGCGAGGTAGGCGAGCAGGTCGTCTCGGAGCGCGTCGGCGCTCGGGTAGCGGTCGTGCGGATCTTTCTGCATCGCGCGGCCGATGATCTCGTCGGCCGCCAGCGGCAGCGGGATGTTGGAGCGTCGCCGCGAGGGGGGGACGAGCTGCTCGGTGAGGTGCTTGGTGAGCACGCCCATCGGGGTGTTGGCGACGAAGGGCGGCGCGCCAGTGCAGGCCTTGTAGAGCATCGCGCCGATGGCGTAGACGTCGCCTCGCGCGTCGACGTCGTCGCCGCGGATCTGCTCGGGGGACATGTAGTAGGGCGTCCCGACGATGGCGCCGGCGCGCGTGACCGTCAGCCCGCCCGCGTGGTCACGGAGCTTCGCGAGCCCGAAGTCGAGCACCTTCGCGACCTCGGCGCGCCCGTCCCGGGCGGGGAGCACCATGACGTTCTCGGGCTTGAGATCGCGGTGGACGATCCCCTGGCGGTGGGCTTCGGCGACGGAGGCGCAGACCTGGGCGCAGAGGCGCGCGGCGCGGGAGAAGTCGAGGTGGCCCTCGTCACGGACGAGCTGCCCGAGGTCCTTGCCCTCGAGGAACTCCATCACGAGGTACATCATCCCCTCGGCGCGGCCGAAGTCGAAGACCTGCACCGTGTTGGGGTGCGAGAGGCGGGAGGCGGCCTCGGCCTCGCGCTGGAAGCGCTTCTGCGTGTTCTTCTCGCGGGCGAGCTCCCCCCGCAGGAGCTTCATCGCCATCGTCTTGCCGATGTGCACGTGCTCGACGCGGTAGACGACGCCCATGCCGCCGCGACCGAGCAGCTGGCAGATGCGATAGCGGTCCGCGATGATCCGCCCGATCAACGGATCGGCGGCCTCGGCCGGGGCGGGCACCTCGACCTCGATCGACGCGAGGGTCGCGCCGCAGCCGCCGCAGAACCTCGCGTCCACCGGGTTGCGCCGACCACAGCGAGGGCAGGGCGACGCGTCGAGCGTGTCGGCGCTCATCGCGGCATCGCCCACGCCCCTCAGCCTCCGCCCTGGATGGGCAGGAGGAAGACCGCGTCGAGCCGCGGCACCGAGAGCACCTCTCCCGCGGGCGAGCGGAACTGTTGCTCTCCCGCGAGCTCTCCGATCGCGCGCACCCACTCGTTGAGCCCCGCCTCGGTCGCGCCCTCGTAGGTGATCCAGAGCGGGCATCGCTGTCCGCGCGGGCAGTCCTGGACGAGCACCTGCAGGATGCTCGTGCCCTCGTGGACGTCGACGTTGTAGATGCGACCGTCGAACCGAACGCGGCGGCCGCGGTAGGTGTTGGGCGCGGCGGCGAGGCGCGCGTAGGTCAGCGCCTCGGTCGGGTACGCCGCGGCCTCGGCCGCGAGGTCGCGCACGCGACGCACCTGGAAGGTCACACGGCGAGGGGCACGGCCGGCGCGTCGCGCGACGATCGCGTGCTCGCTCTCTCCCAGCGCGTCCAGCGCGAGCTCGGTGACGAAACGACCCTCGCGGAGCTCGAGCGCGCGACCATCGAGCGTGACCGTGGCCTCGGGGTCGGCGACGCCAGCGACCTCGATGCGCTCGCGATCCGTGATCGCGCGGCGCCCGGGGCGGTCGAGCTGGAGCGTGGTGAAGGGGATGCTCACGCGGACGTCCCCCTCGGCGGGGGCCTCGTTGGGCATGACCACGCGGAAGTGGACCTGGCGGGCGTAGGAGGGCGCGTCGGGCGCGGCGTCGAGCGGGAAGTCGACGACGCCGTGGCCGCTCGCGTCGAGCGTGACGGGCTGCTCGTCGAGCGTGGCCTGCGCGCCCGGTGCGTCGACGACGATGCGGAGCACGGGCGGATCTTGTTGCAGCGCCGAGAGATCCGCGCGGACGCGGTAGCGCAGCGAGAGCAGCACCTCGACGCTCTCGCTCTTGCCGCCTGGCTCGACGACGGCGACGGCGACCGTGTTGTCGCCCAGGCTGAGCGCGTCGGCTCGGAGCGGGAACTCGGCGCGGCCCGCGTCGAGCGCGCGCTCCTCGCCCGAGAAGCGAACGCGGGTGCCTTCGACGGCGCCGGGGACCTCGACGACGAGGACCTCGCCCGCCTCGGACTGCCCCACGCTGATGCGTACGTCCGGTCCGCGGGGCCAGAGCAGGAAGGCCGCCGCGCCTGCGACCAGCGCGAGCACGACGAGCCCGACGCCGAGCCAGAGCACCCCGCGGCCCGAGCTCGGTCGCACGACGGCCATCGCCTCTTGGGAGTCCCAGGAAGACGCAGCCGCTCCCGTCGCGGGCCCGCCGGTCGCGGGCCCTCCCGTCGCGGGGGCAGTCGGCGCGGTGACGCCGAGCATGGTGCGGTGGGTCTGAGGCTCGGGTCGCGTTGGGGTCGTCGGGGAAGCGTCGGCGCTCGGCGCGGTGACGCCGAGCATGGTGCGGTTGGTCTGAGGCGCGGGGCGCGGACCCGCGCTCGCAGTGGGGCCCGCCGCCGGGGCGCTGGGCGCGGTGGGGGCCGTGGGCGCGGTGACGCCGAGCATGGTGCG
>JAHBWH010000137.1 GCA_019637115.1 Myxococcales bacterium
CGGCGCTACGAGGGGGGGGG
Source organism: Myxococcales bacterium (assembly GCA_019637115.1). GTDB lineage: Bacteria > Myxococcota_A > Polyangia > Polyangiales > Houyiibacteriaceae > JACKEH01. The sequence continues at coordinate 21 of JAHBWH010000137.1, forward strand.
GCGGGTCGGGCTCGAGCGCACGTTCGCGGGCGCGCGGCGCGTCCGCGTGCTGGCGATCCACGAGCAGGGCGAGCCGCGCCTCGCCCTCGAGCGCCTGAGCGTCGGCGGCGCGGCCGCGCCGCTCGAGGGCGGCCCGACCTACCGCTCCGAGCACGGGTGGTCGTTCCGGGCGACCGCCACCACCCCAGCCACCGAGCCCTTCGCCGTCCGCGCCGCGACCTCGGGCGCCGAGGTCCTCGTGGTGCCCGTCTACGGCCGCCTGCGGGTCGAGGCGGTCATCGCGCCGTGTGACGACGACCCGCCCTTCCCGTGGACCGAAGAGCGCGCGGTGCGCGCGGGTCAACCCGCCTGCGCTCGCGCCCGGCTCGTCGCCGACGGCGCCGAGACGCTCGTGCCGGGCCGCTCGTTCGACTTCGAGCTCTCGCTCTGCGCAGACCCCGGCTGCGCGAGCCCGACCCCGATGCAACCCGGCGCCGATGGCACCTTCCAGGCCGTGCTCGGGGATCTCCCGCTCGGTCGGCACGAGCGCACGTTCCGCGCACACGGCGGCGCGCTCGCGTTCCCCGTCGACGCGCGCCGCGCCACCGCCGCCGTGGCGTTCGGCGTCCAGCGGGTGGTCCGAGTCGACGCCGGCGAGGGGTCGATCACGACGCTCGACGCCGGGACCTTCCCGCGCGAGGCCCCCCTCCGCGTGACGCTCCGCTTCCACGGCGCGTATCCCGCGGAGGCCCGCGCCGCCGTGCGCTGCGAGCTCTCGGGCGCCGCGGCCGAGTGCTTCCGCTGCGCGCCGAGCGAGGCGGAGGTCTCGCTCCAAGATGCGACGCAGGTTCAGCTCTCGCTCGACGCGACGCCGTTCTGCGCCGCCGCGAGCGAGCACGGCGATCTCCCGCTCGACGCGCGGCTCGTGCTCGAGCCCCTCGGCGCCGCGGCGAGCGCGCTCTCGGCCTTCACGCTGCCCATCGAGGGCGACCTCCGCTACGGCGCGCTCGGGGCGATCGAGCTCACGCTCGAAGGAGGCGGCGACGCCGAGTTCGAGGCGCGGGTCCCCGCGCCTCGCACGCTCGAGGAGGTGCACGCCCGCGTCGAACTCGACGGCGCCGACCTCGAGGTCGTCGCGACGGTCGGGCGCGTCCGCGCCAGAGAGGACGGCACGGCGCCGGTGCGGCTGCGCGCCACCAGCGGGGAGTGCTGCGCGGCGCGCACCTACGACGCGACGCTCGTGCTCGGCACGGGCGAGAGCGAGCTCCGCTTGCCGCTGAAGATCCACGTCACGGATCCGGGCTTCTGGGTCTGCCCGGGCCGGCTCATCCTCCGGATCGCAGCGGGCGTGCTGGCGTTCCTCTTCCTGGTCTGGCTCATCCGCGGCTTCCTCGGGCCCGCGCGCTTCCGCGAGGGCGCGACGCTGCTCTTCGCCGAGAGCCACGATCACCTCCTCGCGCTCCGCGAGGGCGACGACGGTCTGCGCCCGCTCGCCCGCTTCGTCGAAACCAAGCGCGGCTTCCGCCGCAACGCGGCGCTCCACCTCGGCGGCGCCCGCGCCCCGCTCCCCTCCCTCAAGCGCCTCCCCGACGCCGGCCGCATCGAGGCCACGGGCGGCGGCGGCGCAACGCTGATCGTCACGGCCGGCGGCGTCGAGCGCTTCACGGAGGCGAACGGCTGGGAGGAGCTCGCGCCGGGCACCTACCCCGTCAGCAGCCGCATCCAGCTCCGGCGGGGCGAAGAGCTCTACCTCGAGCTCCGCCACTGACGAGTGGTCGACGCGAACCCGACGCGAAACCGACGCGAACCCAATCGCGGCCCGGACTCGGCCCCACACCCCAACGCGGACCCGGACGGCCCGGACGGCCCCGGACGGGACCCGGAGCCAAAGTCGGAATCGGGAATCGACCACCCTCACGCCGACGGAGACGCGAACGCTCGACACGAACGTGCCGGTTTCCGCGGTCGTGGACCTCGACCGCCCAGATCCGGTGCTTCACCCGGGCGCCCCCCCGTCGTATCGTCCCCCCGCGCGGCGAGGGAGTCCGCGCGAAGGGACGAGACATGCCGATCACGATCATGCCGGGCGAGGTCACGCCGACGCTCTTCATCGGTCTCGGGGGCTCTGGGGGCCACGCCATCGGCCGCATCGCGCGCCGCCTTCGGACGAGCCCGGAGTGGGAGCGCCGCTACCGCGACCTGGTCCGCTTCGTGGCCATCGACACGAACGCCGCCGACCTCGCGAAGCTCCGAGGCGCCCAAGGGGACATGGGTCGCGTCGACGCGACGATGACCATCAGCGACTTCGACAAGGTGGAGTTCACCGAGCTCCGTCGCGGCGAGCGCTTCGCCGAGGCGGACCCCTACTTCACGCAGTGGGTGCACCCCTGGTACCGCTTCCGCACCGAGAGCAACGCGGGCGCCGGGCAGATCCGCATCGAGAGCCGCCTCGGCTTCTTCCGCGCGGTCGAGGCCGGCGACATGACGAGGCAGCTCACCGACCTCGTCTCGGACATGACCTCGCACAGCCACGGGATGCGCGACAAGGGCGCGGCCATCCAGGCCTTCGTCTACTTCAGCGTCGCGGGCGGCACCGGCTCGGGCGCCTTCCTCCCCTTCGCCTACCTCCTGCGCGACGTGCTCGGCTCGCGCTCGCGCACCTTCGGCTTCGCGATCCTGCCCGACGCCTTCGAGGACAAGGTCGGCATGAACCGCGACGGGACGCTCGCCAACGGTTACGCCGCCCTCAAGGAGCTCGAGCACCTGATGCGCCTCGACGCGCAGGCCGAGCCCAACGAGATCACCTTCCACTACGACCCGCGCAACAAAGCGAAGAAGACGGTCACCCGCCGCCCCTACGAGCTCATCTACCTCGTCGACCGCCCGGAGCGCTTCAGCATCGAGAACGTCGGCGGCGCGCTCGCCGACGCGACCTACGTGCAGGTCTTCAGCCCCATCCTCGGCGAGCAGCAGGGCGACTACGACAACTACACCAAGGAGAGCCGCGCGCTCTTCCCCGAGGAGCTCGGTGAGAAGGGCTACACCGCCTTCTACGGCACGCTCGGCGCGTCGCTCCTCGTGCTCCCGCGGCGCGACCTCCTCGGCTATTGCGCGCGCCGCTACGCCGCCACCGCGGTCCGCCGCTACCTCCTCCTCGACGACCCGGCGCTCGTCAGCGACGCGATGCGCGAGCGCTTCAACCAGTTCGCGGTCGACCGCGAGGAGCTCGACACCCTCTCGCCCGAGGTCCAAGCGGCCCGCATCGACGAGGCCTTCCTCCGCAAGATGGATCTGCTCGCCGAGCAGGACCGCGAGGGCGGCGTGTGGCGGCGCCTGCACGTCGTGCGCGACGCGGCGGCCAAGAAGCTCTGGGACGAGCTGCAACAGATCGAGACGGATCTGCGCGGCCTCTGCCGCGAGCTCCGAGAGATCAGCGCCGACAGCATCCTCGACGATCAGTGGACCCCCGCGACGACCGTCGGCGGCCTCGGCCGACAGATGGAGCAGGCGCGGGCGGCGGTCGAGGCGCGCGTCGCGACGATCGTCGCGCAGCTCGAGAGCGGCGATTGGTGGGCGAGCTTCCTCTCGAAGGCCGGCCCCGACGCGAGCCCCGAGCTCGGCCCCTACGAGCAGCGCTACGTGCTCTGCGCGTTCCGCACCCCCGGCGGCCCGCTCGATCCCGCGCGCGCCGACGAGCTCGCGCAGAACGTCCAGCGCCTGCGCCGCGAGGCCGACCTGAGCGGCGAGAGCCGCTTCCGCAGCGAGATGGACGCGCACGCGGCGGAGATCAAGCGCACCTTCGGCGGCTGGGACAAGCTCTTCACCCGCAAGGACACCGACTTCGAGCAGGCGCGCGACCGCACGGTGGCGACCTTCAACGAGTTCGTCGACAAGGCGCGGGCCTTCCTCTCGCGCGCGGGGATGCACGAGATCACGGTCGCGCTCGGCCGCGGCGCGGACGCGATGCGCGGCAGCTTCCGGAGCATCGAGAGCTCCGCCGGTCGGCTCGCGCTCGAGCTCGAAGAGAAGGCGCGCCGCTTCGAGTACGACGGCGGCGGCGCGGCGGGTCAGGCCAACGACTTCCTGCTCGACGTCGAGGCCCTGCAGCATCCTATGAGCCGACGTCGCTTCTGGAGCTGGTACTACGCCGACCAGGTCGAGACCCGGCCCGAGTCGAACGACCAGCAGGGCGTGCTCGAGGCCGTCCGCGAGGCGATGCGTCCAAAGTTCGACGAGCGCGGCCGGCCCATGCCGCGCTCGGCGCGCGAGCTCGTCGGCGACATCGAGCAGGCGCTCGTGCAGGCCGCGACCAAGCTGCTCTCGAAGACGATCCTCGGCGATCCCGAGAGCGACGATCCCTACGAGCGCGCGGGCCTGCGCCTCGACGACGCCCTGCTCCTCGAGTCGCGCTACTACGGCCTCGATCAGGAGGCGCCGGGGACCGACCCGAAGCGGGCTCTCCGCGGCCACGCGCCCCTCGCGCCCTCGCAGCTCCGCGAGAGCGAGCCGCTGCGCCACTACGTGCGCCAGAAGCTGCGGGCCGCGCTCGGCAAGGCGCAGCCACTCACGCGCTTCAGCCCCGAGTCGAAGAGCATGCTCAAGCACGCGGACATGCTGCTCGTCGGCATGCACGAGAGCCTCCAGCGCGGCCTGCTCGGGCAGACCTTCGAGGAGGCGTCGCGCGGTCAGCCCGTCAACATGCTCGGCAACTGGGAGGACCCCGAGCGCGTGGTCTTCTACCACTCGATCCTCGGCGTGCCGATCTGGTGCTTCCCTCACATCAACGAGGACATGAAGCACGCCTACCAGCGCTTCCAGGCCCAACCCGAGAAGGCGTGGCCGCTCCACATCGATCACCACTGGGAGACGCTGCAGGACCTCGACCCGACGGCGGCGCGCCACGAGATGCTCGCGCGCCGCGAGCGCATGCGGGTCGCGGTCGGCGCTCTCGCCATCGGCTCGTCCGAAGGGAGCGTCACGAGCGAAGGCGCGTGGAAGCTCGTCGTCGCCGAGGGGATGAGCCTCGACCTCGGTGCGAGCGCGCTGGCCGCCGCCGAGAAGCTGCTCGCGCTCGAGACCGAGAAGCCCGCGGTCTACGACATGGCCGTGGCCCCGCTCGTCGACGCGGCGCGCAAGGCGACGGCGTCCGCGGCCGGACGGGCACCCCTCGAGGCCGCGCTCGCAGCCTGGAAGAAGCGCCGCGTCGCCCTCGAGCTGGCGGGCTCGCGCGACGTCGCGCAGGAGCGCGAGTACCGGGAGCTCGGCGAGGTCTCCGCCCTGCTCGAGTCCCTCCTCTCGGGCTGACGTGCACGCCCATCGCCCGATCCCCGACTGCGAGGCCACGTGGCCGAGCTGAGCGCGCCGACGGTGCTCCTCGGGCTCGGGCGCTTCGGCGCGAGCATCGCGGAGCGCCTCTCGCAAGAGGCCGCGGAGGCGCTCCGCGATCCGCACGATCCGGCGCCCTCGCCCGAGCGCTGGGCGGACGCGGTGCGCGAGAAGGGGCTCGAGCTCTTGAAGGTGCGCCCGAGCGAGAGCTCGGCCGATCTCGCGGCGCGCGTGCTCGACCGCGCGCGCACGCTGCTCGCGCACCGGCGCCTCGCGCCCTCCCGCGACGTCGCCGGCCGCGACGGTCCGACCCGCCTGCACGTGATCGTGCTCGCGCACCTCGGCGAGCCCGGCGTCCGCGCGCGCCTCGCGGACGACCTCGCGACGCTCGAGGCGCGCCTGCTGCGCGAGCTCGCGCCGCTCTTCCAGAGCTTCCGCACGCACCAGGAGCGCACGCTGGTCGTCCTCCCGCTCCTCGCGATGCCGCACCCCGCGGCGGTCAGCGACGGCGCCGAGGTCGCCGAGGCCGCCCGCGCCCTCGCGCGACGTGTCGCCGCGACGCCCGCGCGCGAGCGCGCGATCCCGCAGGTCTTCCTCGTGGAGGACATCTCCGAGCTGACGGTGCTCAGCGAGCCTGAGCTCGGCCAGCAGCTGCGCAACTTCGCGACCGTGCTCCTCTACGCCCTGCCCTCGCTCGACCAAGGCGAGGCGCTCCTCTATGGCCGCGAGCCGCACGAGCCGCTCGCGACCTTCGCGTGCGCGTGCGCCGAGATCCCGCGCGCCAAGCTCCGCCGCTACGGGCTCGACCGCGTCGGCCTCGAGGTCCTCGACGCGGTCGTCGACGCCCCACGCCAGGACGCCGAGCTCGCCCGCCTCGACGTCCTCGAGGAGGTCGAGCTCGCCGGGCTCGACGCGATCGACTCCACCGAGGGCGACGTCCGCGCGCTCCTCGACCGCTACGCGCCCACGCTCGATCGCGACGCCGACCCGCCATGGTGGGCGAAGGGAGAGTCGCTGCGCGAGCGCTACGGCCCCGACCACGGCGACGCCTCTCGCGACGACGCGCAGCCCCGCCCCGAGGTGCCGATGGGCTGGGCCCTCGAGCGCATGCAGGCCATCGAGCGCGGCTGGCGACTGCTCCAGCGGCGCCGCTTCGACGATCTCGTCGCGCGCGAGCGGCGCGCCGTCGAAGACGCCCGCGACCGCCTCCTCGCGCAGGTCCGCGAGCTGGTCGACCGCACCCTCTGGCGCCGCCCCGAACCGGAGACCTTCCGGCGGGCGTCGGAGCTCGTCGCGATCGTGCAGCGACACGTCGACGAGCGACTCGCGGACGCCGCACGGGAGCGCGACGCGATCGCCCCGCCGCCGCCCGCGCCCTCCTTCGACGCCTTCCGCGACGCGCACGCGGGCTTCCTCGACGACTGCCGGCGCAAGCCGGATCTCGCGGGCATGCTCGTCTTCGGCGCGCTGGCGGTGGCCGGCGTGGTCTCGTTCGGGCCCGAGCTCTTGAAGACGCTCGCCGACAGCGTCGGCGCCGAGCCCGGCACGCCCTTCGGCGCGCTCCTCCGGGAGCACGCGGTGTGGACGAGCCTCGGCGTCGGCCTGCTCTTCTTCGGCTCGACGCTCGGGGCCCGCTTCCGGCGAGGGGTCAAGGCCGTCCGCGAGTCGTTCCACGCGATGTGGGGCGCGCTCGAGTCCACGCTGACCGGCCCGAGCGGCTCGCTCCTCGAGTACTTCCGCTCTCGCCTGCACCTCGCGCGGCAGGTGGCGCGCGTCGAGGCGCTGCTGGCGCTCCAGTCGGCGCTCCGCCGCGACGCCGACCGCCTCGCGCTCGTCGACCGCGCGGCGCGCCGCGCGCGCGCCGACCTGAAGGACGAGCTCCGCCGCCTCGGCGTCGTCGGCGACGACCCTTCGGGCGTGCTCGGCGCGGGTGACGAGAGCCTGGTCGAGGGGCTCGTCGGCCCCGAAGGCGGCGCGCGGCTCGCGGCGCTCTTGCCGCGCAGCGAGGAGCGCACCCGCGTCCTCGACGTGCTCTCGACCTTGGCGCGCGAAGGCGAGCTGGCGCACCGATGGCGCGAAGAGGTCCCCTTCACCGATCTGGCCGCGCTCCGGCGCGCCTGCGCGGTCCACGCCGAGCCCGTCGTCGCGTGGGATCCGACCGCTACGCCCGACGGCGCCGACGCGGTCGCCCGTCAACTCGCCGCCTTCGTGCGCCGGCAGGCGCGGACGCTCGGGATCGCGCTGTCGTACCGCGGCTACGAGGCCCGCGACCGCACGGGCCTCTCGGTCTTCGCGAGCGGCGAGGTGATCGTCCCGGCGGGCCTCGTCGAGGCCGTCCGCCGCGCGCTCGACGAGGACGGCAACGCCGGACGCGGACGCATCGCCGTCCGCCCGGGCCCCGAGCCCGATCGCGCCTACTACCTGGTCGCGGTCGGCGACATCGCCGAGGAGGCCGTGCGCTCGCTCGCCGAGGCCACCTCGAGCCCACGAGCCGTGACCTCGGGCCCGAGCGCGGAAGCGACGCGCCCATCGGCGGGCGCGCCGTCCGCGCCGGCGAGCGCGCACGGGCATGCCTCGGCGACCAGCCCGTCGCCGGGTGCCCTCTCCCCAACCAGCCCGTCTGCGACCAGCCCGACCGCGACCGGCCCGTCCGCGACCAGCCCGTCCGCGACCGGCCCGTCCGCGACCAGCCCGTCCGCGACCAGCCCGACCGCGACCGGCCCGTCCGCGATCAGCCCGTCCGCGACCAGCCCGTCCGCGACCAGCCCGTCCAAGCGAACGCCAGACCCCAGCGCCCGCCCGACTGGGGAGGCGCTCGTCGAGAGCCTCCGCTTCGAGATCGAGGGCGAGGAGGGCGGCGATGCGTGACGCCCTGCTCTGCCGGCTGATCGCGCTCGCGCTCGAGCTCGGCACGGCGGGCGTGACGCTCGCGCTCGTCCTGCTCGGTTTGCTCGGCGCCGTCGGCGTCGCGATCACGCGGTGGCTCACGAGCCGCATCGCGCCGGGGAGCGCGGCCCCTGGGCCGCCGTGGGTCGCGGCCACCCTCGGCGCCTGCGCCGTCTACGCCTTCGCGCGTGTCCTCGACGTGCTGCTCGCCAGCCGCCTCGCGCCTCCGCCGGGCTTCGATCCGGCGACCTTCGCGCGCGTCGGCTGGTTCGAGTGGCGCCTCTTCGGCGAGCGGCGCTGGGCCTGGCCGCTCTTGCCGCTCGACGATCACCCGGCGCTCGGGATCGTGCTCCACGCGGCCTTCTGGCCGATCGCGATCGTGCTCTTCCGGTGGGTGCTCGTGCGCCTCCCGAGCCGGGACGGCGAGCGGGCGATCGACATCCGCTACGACACCCCCGAGCGCGCGCTCCCGTGGTGGTACCGGCTCACCGGCGCGACCACGCCACGCCGCGTCGACGACCGCTTCCGCAAGTGGATCCGTGGGCTCATCGCGCTGCTCACGCTCCTGCACGTCACCGCCGCGGGTTTGCTCGCCACGAGCGCGGGCGGGGCGCGGACGCCGGAGCGCGCCAACTGCGAGGACTTCAGCATCGAGGGTGCGCCCACCGGCGGCTTCGACCTCGCGTCCTTGCTCGGCGGGGAGGACGCGCCGAGGGCCGACGCGCTCGCGGCAGCGCTCGGCGACGCAGGGGTCGCGTCGCTCGTGCCGGGCGGCCTCGCGGGCGTGAGCGACCACGCGGCGCCCTCACCGGGCGTGTGGATCCTCGGCGGGCTGCTCCTCTTCTTCCTCTCGGTGCACCTCCTGACCGAAGGCCGCCCGCACGCGCAGGCCGCGAAGAAGGAGGAAGAGGGCGACGAAGAGGCGCTCGACGACACACCGCCGCCCGATCCGCTCGCGCGCCTCGGCGCGGCGCTGCGGGCGCTCCGGCCCGAGACCCGGCTCGAGGCCCTCGACGCCCTCCCGCCGGTCGCCGAGCGCACGGCGCCGATCCCCGAGCGGCTCGGCCTCATCGCGCGGGAGCTGCTCGAGGAGCTCACCGGCCGCGATCGGCTCTACGCGCACCAGCGCGAGGTCCTCGATCACCTGCTCGCGAGCTGGCAGCTCGACGCGGCCGCGGGCAGCGGCCCGACGCCCACGCTCGTCGAGGAGGTCTCGCGCTCGCCGGTGCGCCGCGCGGACGCGACGCCGCACGCGCTCGTGTTGGCGCCCGAGGGATCGGGCCGGACGACGCTCGCGCGCCTCGCGCTGCTCCACATCGCCTACGACCGCGGGGCGACCACGCTCGTCGTGCTCCCGACCGCGGGCGCCGCGCGCCGCTGGGCCGAGGAGCTCCGCGCGGCGCTCGATCGCTCGAGCGCGCGCTGGACGCTGCACGTCTGCCTCGCGGGCGACGACCTCCAGGCGACGCTGCTCGGTGGAAAGACCCCGAACGTCGTCGTCGCCGACCTCGAGAGCTTCGAGTCCGAGGTGCTCGGCGATCCTCGCAGCGACGTGCTCCTCGATCGCCTCGGGCTGGTCGTGGTGGACGACGCGGACGCCTTCGTCGGCGTGGCCGAGATGCACCTGCACCTCTGCATGCGGCGCCTCTGGGCGCTCGCGGATACACGCCGCCGCGTCGAGGACGCCCCCTACCCGCTCGTGCTCCTCGCGATCGCGGGCCCCGCGCCTGGCGCGAGCGGCGTCGAGCCGTGGGCGCGGCACCTGCTCGCCGCGCCGCTGCGCGTCTTCGAGGGTGATGGCGCGCCGCGCGTGGCTCGCGCGCTCTTGCGGCGCCGCGATCTGGTGGACGCGAGCGGCGAGGACGTCCCGCTCGCCGTGCTCGCGGAGGCCTGCGACGCCGCCGGGTTGACGTGGCACGCCCGCTTCTGCGGCGATCGCCTCCGCGAGCTGCGCCGCGTCGACGGCGACCTCGCCCGTTTCCGGCGACACCACGTCGACGATCCGCGCGAGGCCGAGGTCGTCCTGCTCGAGGGCAACTACCCCAACGTGCGTCGAGAGGCCGAGCGGCTCGCGCACGCGGGCGTCGTCAGCGAGGCCGGGACCGCCGTCATCGTGCTCGCGCCGCCCGCCGAAGAAGAGATGGTCCTGCACGAAGAGGCCGAGGACGCGCCGAGGGCGGCGCTCGTCCGCGGGATGCCGCGCTCGGTCGTGCTCGCCGAGCCCGACCTGCTGCGGCAGCGCCACTTCGACCGCGCCCTCGGCCGCGAGCACGACGTCGACGCGCTGCGCGCCCGCTTCGGGGCGGGGTTCGTGGACGAGACCATCGAGCGCCTCGACGCGAGCGGCCGCGTCGCGCGCCGCACCGTCTGGCGCTTCGACCGACGCCGCGACGACGCGGTGGCGACCGAGCGCCTGCGCGCCGTCCGCGAGGCCGCCCTGGGCGAGCCGATCCGACGCGACTGCGTGAGCGACGCCGCCGCGACCCTCCCGCTCCTCGACGCGGGCACCTCGGAGGAGATCGGGGTCGTCGACCGGGCCGTGGCGCCCGCGCTCCACCCGCCGGGGAGCGTCCTGCTCGGCGCGAGCGGCCGCTACCTCGTGCGGCGCGAGGTCGACCGGACCATTCACGTCGAGCCGCTCGCGGAGGCGTGGCGCACCACGATCGACCGCACGACCACGATCGACGGCGCGCGCCCGGCCTTCACCGAGCGGCAGCTCGGCGGCGAGCCCTGCCGGCTCGCGTTGGTGCGCGCCGAGGTCCGCGAGCGCATCGTCGGCCTCCGGCGGCTCGGGCCGGGCGCCGAGCTCATCGAGCAGCGCCGCCTCGAGCCCCCCGTCGAGGCGCGCTACGCGACCGACGTCCTGCTCGTCGCCCCGCCAGCGAACGTCGAGGACGCCGCGTTGCTCCCGCTCGCGGCGGCGCTCCGGATGATGGCGGGCCCTGCCCTGCGCGGCGCCGAGCACCTGCTCGGCGTCGACGTGGTCACGATCGGTGGCGCCCGATGCCTCGCGTTCTGGGACCGCACGCCCGGGGCGAGCGGCTACGCGAGCGCGCTCGCGAGCGACCAACTCTCGGACCTGCTGCAGCTCGCGCGCCTCGTGCTCGAGCGCTTGGTCGGGCGCGAGTGGATCCGCCTGCGTCGGCTCCACGACACGACGCCCACGGAGGGCCACGACGCCGACGCGCCCGCCGCGCGCTGGGACGTCGCCGCCGCGCTGACGTGGCTCGACGCGCTCCTCGATCCGACGCACGACGCCTCCGCACCACGCGTGCCCAAGGTCGTCTACGTCCCGGGCGAGGGCTCGGCCGGCGATCTCGGGCGCGTCTGGATCGCGCGGAGCGGCCGTACGGACGATCTCGTGTGGACGCGGCACGCGTTCGTGCGCGAGGGCACCTCGTCCCACCTCGACGTGGCCGTCGAGCGCCGGGCGATCCTCGCGACGCTCGACGCCCACGGCCCCCGCGTCCCCGTCCACGTCCGCCGCGCCGACGAGTGGCGCGCGGTCCACGAGCCGCTGACGAAGCGGCCGGGCTTCGAGATCGACGCGCTCGCCGAGCTCGTGCGCGAGGGTCGGGCGGGCGCCCCCGACGGCGAGGCCACCCTCGCGATGGTCGCCGCGATCCCGACCCGCTCGGCGGCGCTCTCGATCGGTGAACGCGCGCCGCTCGTCGCCCTCGCGCGCCGCCGCGCCGACGTCGACGCGAAGGTCTTGCTCGCGTTCGTCCTGCTCCCGCCCTCGGCCGAGCCCGCCGTGCTGGTCGACGAGGACGGCGTGCTCTTGCGCGCGTTCGGGCGCGTGTGGGATCTCGGCGGGCGGCTGCCGCGCGAGGTGGAGCCCCGAGGCGAGCCGGCGCTCGGTTGAGCTCGCTCGCCGTGGTTGGTGACGCCGAAGCGACGACCGCTCTCAGCGCTCACGGGACATGTCTCGCCGACATGGATCCACGAGCGAAGACGCCGGCGCCCTCGGGCTCGCTCGGACGGGGAGAGCGACGACAGAAAACGAAGACGCCGCCTCGAGGGCGGCGTCTTCGTTTTCTGGTGACCCCAAGGGGACTTGAACCCCTGTTACCGGCGTGAGAGGCCAGTGTCCTAACCGCTAGACGATGGGGCCTTGGTCTTTCGACCGTGCGGTGATGACCGTTCGGTGCGGGCGTGCCCGCGATGATTCGCCTGTGGTGACCCCAAGGGGACTTGAACCCCTGTTACCGGCGTGAGAGGCCGGTGTCCTAACCGCTAGACGATGGGGCCTTGGTCTTGCGACCGTGCGGCGTGAGCCGCGGCTGGGGGACTAGGATTCGAACCTAGATAACCAGAACCAGAATCTGGTGTCCTGCCGTTAGACGATCCCCCAAGGATTCCGTCGAACCTCGTCGCGGGGGGCCGCGGCGAGGGACGGGAGAGGTAGCCTCTGACCTCGGAGCTGTCAAGAGCTGCCGACGCTCTCACCGCTTCTTCGGCGGAAGAAGTGGCCTGGCTCGACGCAGACGAACCGGTGATGGCGTCGGCGTCTCTTGGGACCTCCGTCGAAGTGCAGCAGCGTGACGACGAGAGCCTGTGCCGCGACTCTCCCGCGCGCGACCGTGCGCGCGGTCGCGTCCCATTCGGAGCCGGGGCTATGCTCGCGTCGTGAGCGCCCCTCCCCTCATCGGCCGATCGCGAGCGCGCCTCGAGCTCGAGCGCCGCCTGGTGTCGACCACGTTGGTGACACTGCTCGGCCCGCCAGGAGTCGGCAAGAGCCGGCTAGCCGCCACGCTCGACGGCGTCCACGTCGCGCTCGCCGACGTCCGCGACACCCCTGGCTTCTGGGACGCGATCGCGAGCGCACTCAGCGTCGAGGGCAGCGACGACCCGAAGAGCGCGTCGCTTGGGGCGCTGCTCGGCGCCGAGCGCCTCATCCTCGACGACGCCGACGCCGTCGCGCCCGACGCGATCGACGAGCTCACCCGACACACCTCGCTCCCGATCCTCGTCACCCGCCGTGAGCGCCTCGGCCTCGACGTCGAGCACCTCTTCGAGCTGGAGCCGCTCGACGAGGACGAGGCCGTCGCGCTCTTCGCCACCTGGCTCGAGCGCCGGCGAGGCCATGGCCCCACGGACCCCGAGCTCCCTTGGATCCGCGAGCTCGTCGGCCTCCTCGACGGCCTGCCCCTCGCCCTCGAGCTCGCGGCCACGCGCTCGCGGGTGCTCGCGCCACGCGCGCTCGTCCACCGACTGCGCGAGAGCCTCGCGGTCCTGCCGCGGGGCGACGGGCCGCGGGGCGACGGGCCGCGGGGCGACGGGCTGCGGGGCGACGGGCTGCGACACGCGAGCCTCGACGCCGCGTATGAGTGGACATGGCGGTCGCTCGGCCCCGACGAGCAGCTCGTGCTCGCGCAGCTGACGGTCTTCGAAGGCGGGTTCGACGTCGAAGCCGCCGAGGCCGTCGCGCGGGTGGGCCCGACGACGTCAATCCTCGACGTCCTCGAGCGCCTGCGCGACCGCTCGCTCCTCCGCGCTCACGGCGCCGAGCTCCGCCTCGTCCTGCTGCGCACGCTCGCGCACTTCGTACGTGCGCGGAGCGACGCCCGCGTCCTCGAAGAGGCGGCGTCGCGGCACGCCGACTACTACGCAGACCTCGTCGCGCGCGCGAGCGTCGAGCGGCGCGCGATCGAGCTGCCGAACGTGCTCGCGATGGTCGACCGCATGCAGGCTCGCAGGGTACCCGAGAGCCACGACGCCGAGCGCGGCTTGCGTGCGCTGCTCGCGCTCGCGCCCACGTTGTTGGTGCGTGGTCCGCTCGGCGCCTTCGCGGATCGTCTCGCCCCCGCCCTCGCCGCGAGCGCGCGTTCGGGCGCCGAGCTCGGGCTCCGCATCCGCGCGGCGGCGATGCGTGCGCGCGTCCTCACCCGGATGGGCGACCTCGAGGGCGCGAGCGAGGATCTCTCGCACGCGCGGCTGCTCGCGGCCAAAGCCGGCGACTCGAGCGGCGAGGTGGCCCGCGCGGGCGTCGAGCTCGCGCTCGCGCGCGGGGACGACCCCCATCAGTGGCTCGTCGCGCTCGACGATCGTCCGGAGCACGCGCTCCTCCTCGCGCGCGCGGCGGCGCGGCGCGGCGACCGGGACGAAGCGCTCGCCGCGTGTGCGCGCGCGCAGCGGGGCGACCGCCTGACGCGCCTCTCCGCCCGGGTGCTCGCTGCGACGCTCGCCGACTCGCCCACCGTCGAGGGCGAGCTCGCGGAGCTGATCGCCGAGGCGGAGACCCTCGGCGACCTCGCCGCGCAGGCTCGCCTCCACCTCCTCCGCGACGGCGACGACGCGCTCCCCACGGCGACCCGCTTGGCGACGCTCCACGGCGACGCCACGCTGCGCACCGAGCTCGAGGTGCGCGCGAACGCCGCCGCGCCCATCCCGCTCCGCGTGGCGGCCGACGGCTCCGGGTTCGAGCGTGGTGGCGCGCGCGTGGAGCTCGGCACCCGCCGAGCGCTCCGGGGGATGCTCGCGCGGCTCGTCGCCGCCCACGCGACGCGCGAGGTGTTGGCGTGGGACGCGCTCCTCGAAGCGGGCTGGCCCGGAGAGCGGGTGCGCGCCGAGGCAGGCATGCAGCGCGTGCGCGTCGCGATCTCGACCCTGCGCAAGCTCGGTCTCGCGGAGGATCTGCGAACGCTCGACGGAGGTTACGCGCTCGACCCGGCGGGCCCGATCGAGGTCCTCCGGACGCGCTGAAGGGCGCCCGCGCCTCGACGGGTCCGTGGTCGAGACCTTCCGACCGTGATCGCTCGAGCGGAGGCGTCGCGCGAGCGGAGGCGTCGCGCGCGCCTCTCACCGGCCTACCGTCGCGCTCGCGCTTCCGACGCGTCGAGCGGTGGCGCGGCGTTGATCGACCTTGATCCGGTTTGATCGGCTTTTACGGGGGCCGCGCCGGGCGGCCCCGTAGACCTCCACGAGCCGCGACGACCGCGGCCAAGGAGAAGATGATCATGACGACGAAGAAGTACTCCCTCCTGCTCGCCTTGGGTCTCACGCTCGGTGCCTCGGCGTGCGGACGCTCGGACGCGGACCGCGAGGAGTTCGAGCGACAGATGCGCGAGGGCGCCGACAACCTCGCCGCCGCCGCTCGCGCGCCCCGCGCGGCGGCGGCGCCGGCCTCGATCACCCTGAGCGACGTCACGGTCGACGACATGGGCGTGTCACTCCGGATCCCCGAGGGCTCGCGCAAGCTGGCGGCGAGCGCCGCATCGACGACCTACTCGCTGCCGCTCCCGGGAGGGCTCCACGAGATCAACGTGCAGGTCGTCGCCTTCGGCGAGCCCAACCTCCAGCGGGCACAGGCGGCTGCCACCCAGCTCGGGGGCAGCGTGGCCGAGGCGAACGAACGTGACGGGCTCTTCGAGATCGTGCTCGCGCCGCGTGGTCCACTGCAGACGGTCCACGCATTCCAGGCCGAACGCAGCGTGAAGTGCACTGGGCCGCGCGCTCAGCTCGCCACCTTGCGAGAGATCTGCGGATCGCTGCGCTCCGGCTCGTGACCTCCGGAGCCCGCGTGACCCCGTAGTCGACGCGCTGTGTCCGTATCCGTGCCGTCGTCCGGGTCCATGTGTTGGGTCGGGACGACGACACGCCAGCAAACGCCGGACCACCGGGACCACACGGACTCCGACTCCGACTCCGACAGTGTTGGCTCACCCAGGGCGCTTGCGTCCCACTCTCCGTCTCGGCCGCGGCCGCGGGAGTCGACCTCGAGCGCCCGCACCACCCACGAGGTTGGGAAGGGCCCCGCGTGTTGCGCCGTACGAGGCGAGGTGCGTGTGAGCCTGGACGCTTGGAGCTCGACGGCCCGAAAGCTCGGCTTTCGGTGGGTCGTGGCCATGGGCGGGGGGATCTTCCTGTTGCTCTTCGGCGCGTTCTGGGGGCTCGTCGGCATCACCATCGCGATCTCCGCGGAGCAGGATCCCGATGCGCGCGCGGGGATGTTCTGCGCGCTCGGCGGTGGGCTGCTGCCCTTCTTGGCGGGCTCCATCCTCGTCGGCTACGCGCTCCGCACGCGGCGCGACCTCGCGCGGCTCCGCGAGCTGGCCGCGTTTGCCCGCGCGTGCGGGCCCGCGGAGCTGAACCGCGACGGCGTCTCGCAGGCCGTCTCCCTCTCACCGCTCGAGGCGGAGCACCTCATCCTCGAAGCGGCCGCGCATGGGATCCTGGTCGACGACGCCCCCCTCGCCTCCCTCGTCGAGGGCGCGAGCGCCGAGAGCCCCGCGCCGAGCACCGAGGCGACCCTGGCGGTGGGAGCAGTCCTGCGGGGCACGTGGCGAATCGAGGGCCTGCTCGGCGCTGGTGGGATGGGCTACGTGTACGACGTCACGCACCTTCGGACGGGCCGCCGCTACGCGCTCAAGACGCTCATCCCCGACACACGCCTCGCCCCCGAGGCGCTACGCCGCTTCGAGCGCGAGGCCCGCGCCGCGACCGCGCTCGGCCACCCGGGCCTGGTCGCCGTCCACGACTTCGACCGGGTCGGGTCGCTCGACTTCATCGTGATGGACCGGCTGGACGGCGAGCCGCTCGACGCGCGCTTGCGCAGGGTCGGGAGCTTCGACTGGCACAACGCGGTCGTCGTCGGCGTGCAGATCGCCGATGCGCTCGGCGCGGCGCACGAGGCGGGGCTGCTCCACCGCGATCTGAAGCCCGGGAACATCTTCCTCGCACGCGACGCGCGCGAGGCCCGCGGCGAGCGGGCGGTGCTGCTCGACTTCGGTCTCGCGAAGAGCACCGACGACGCCGCCACCTCGCGGATCACGGCGACCGGCGCCGCGGTCGGGACGCCGCTCTACATGTCGCCCGAGCAGGCCCGCGGCGAGCCGATCGACCCACGGAGCGACGTGTACGGGCTCGCGGCAACACTCTACGAGATGATCACGGGCGCGCCGCCTTTCCTCGAGCCGACGGTCGCTCGTGCGTACCACCGCCTCCTGAGCGAGCCCGCCCTCGCCGCGAGCGTGCTCGCGCCGCGCCCGGTGCCGCCTGTGCTCGACGCCCTGCTCGCCGCCGCGCTCGCCAAGGACCCCGGCGCAAGGCCGGCGAGCGCCGCGAGCTTCCGTGACGCGCTCGGCGCGCTCCTCGCCGAGTCGCGCGCCGCGGGCTGACGAGGGCGCCGATCTCCTCCGACCGGCGCGCCGCATGGGCCTCTTCGGCCCGAGCGGCTTCGGCGAGCCCCTCGTGGGGCGGGCAGCTCGGCACCTTCGCCTTCTTCGCCACCTCGCGTGCTGGTCCCCGACCATGAGCTCCAGAGGAACGCGACGAAGGCGGGCGGCGGCTCGGCCCTGCGCGCAATAGGCGTGATCCGGCGCAATTTGACCCACAAAAAAAGTCAACAAATATCGCTAAAAACGCAATAAGTTCAGAACCAATCGAACGAGCACGACATTCCCGACTTGACGCATCGGATTCCGATGGAACATATGCAGACACCGGAGGAACGATGCCTGCCAAGACGTGGAAGAGCGAGCTCGCGGGACGACTGCCCGAGGAGCTGGATCGAGAGATCGACCTCTTCGAGGGCCAGATCGCGCTGCGCAAGCAGGGCAAGATGGACGAGCGGCTCTTCGCCGAGACGCGCCTGCGCCGCGGCGTGTACGGCCAGCGCTACGACAACGGCCTCCGCGACGACGGCACGGGGCCCAAGCCCCTCGCCTTCCCCTGCGGCGAGCTGACGAAGGGCCCCGACACGGTCTGGGACGCGCCGGGCATGCAGCGCATCAAGATCCCCTACGGGAAGATGAGCGCCGAGCAGCTCGACATGATGGCCGACCTGGCCGAAGAGCTGAGCGACGCGATCCTCCACGTGACGACGCGCCAGGACATCCAGCTCCACTTCGTCCACATCGAGGACACGCCGGACATGCACCGCCGCCTCGCGAGCGTCGGCATCACGACGCGCGAGGCGTGCGGCAACAGCGTCCGGAACATCACGGCCTGCCAGTTCGCCGGCGTCTGCAACGACGAGAGCTTCGACGTCACGCCCTACGCCGAGGCGATGACCCGCTTCTTGCTCGGCCACCCAGACGTCCAGGAGTTCGGTCGCAAGTTCAAGATCGCGTTCAGCGGCTGCGACGACCACCCGTGCGGCCTCGTGACCTTCCACGACCTCGGCGCGGTCGGCTTCGTCGAGGACGGCAAGCGCTACTTCAAGGTCGTGGTGGGCGGCGGGCTCGGCGCGGTGCCCGTCGTCGCCAAGGTCCTCGCCGAGAAGTGCCCCGAGGAGGAGCTGCTGCCGCTCACGCAGGCCGTCTCGCGTGTCTTCGCGCGCCTCGGCGAGAAGCAGAGCCGCGCCCGCGCGCGCATCAAGTTCTTGATGCAGAAGTTCGGCATCGACGAGCTTCGCCGCCTGGTGGAGGAGGAGCGCAAGCTCCTGCGCGAGGACCCCCGCTGGACCGACTACCTCTCGCACCTCTCCGCGACGGACGAGGAGCCCCTTCGCCCCGGCGGCCCGCTCGCGCTCGACGGCGCGCCCGCGACGTTCCGCGCCTGGGCCGAGACCAACCTCCGGCCGCAGGCGCAGGACGGCTACTACGTCGCCACGGTCACCCTCCCGCTCGGGGACTTCTCGAGCGACCAAGCCCGCGTGCTCGCCGATCTCGCGCGCCGCTACACGGGCGACACGCTCCGCTGCACCGTCGAGCAGAACGTCGCGCTCCGCTGGGTCAGCGGCGCCGACGCGCTCGCGCTCTGGGAGGCGCTCGACGCCGCGGGCCTCGGCGCGCCGGGCGCCGGCACGATCGCGGATCCGACGAGCTGCCCTGGCACCGACACCTGCAAGCTCGGCATCTCGTCGAGCCGCGGCCTCACGGGCGAGCTGCGCAAGCGGCTCACGGTGCTCGCCGACGATCCCGTCACGCGCCCGCTGCACGTGAAGACGAGCGGATGCTTCAACAGCTGCGGCCAGCACCACGTCGCCGACATCGGCTTCCTCGGCGTGAGCCGCAACGTCGGCGGCCGCAAGGTGCCACACTTCAATGTCGTCCTCGGCGGCCAGTGGACCGAGAACGCGAAGTCGTACGGGCTGGTCGTCGGCGCGGTCCCGTCGAAGTCGGCACCCGAGGCCGTCGAGGTGCTGACGCGCGCCTACCAGGAGGGACGCGAAGGCGACGAGAGCTTCCAGGCGTGGGTGCAGCGCATCGGCAAGGGCACCATCCGCAAGCTGCTCGAGCCCGTCAGCAAGGCACCGTCGTACGAAGAGGATCCCAGCTACTACCGCGACTGGGGCGACCCGCGCGAGTACGGCACGGGTGACCTCGGCGTCGGCGAGTGCGCGGGCGAGATCGTGCCCTGGGTCGAGTTCGGCCTGACGACGAGCGAGCAGGAGCAGTACGAGGCGCAGGACCTCTACGACGCGGGCCAGCACCAGGCCGCCGCGGCGAAGGCCTTCGCTTCGATGGTCACGGCGGCCGCCGCGCTCGTCCGTCACCTCGCGGGGCAGGTCCGCGACGAGCCGAGCGACGTCGTCGCCGCGTTCCGCCGACACCTCGTCGACACCGAGCTCTTCTTCGATCCCTTCGTGAAGGGGAAGTTCGCCGACTATTTCTTCCGCGCCTTCGAGCGGCGGAAGTTCGAGACCGACGATCCGGAGGCGGTGCACGCGCTCCTCGACGAGGCGCGGCTCTTCCTCGAGGCGAGCCACGCCTGCTACCAGCGCCTCGGCGCCACCCCACCCCCCAGCGCCGCCGGCCTCATCCAGCCCGCCGCAGAGTGAGCGAGAGGAGTCGACGATGACGATCACCCACGCCGAGCGCCTCCAGGTGAAGCTCTACGCGAGCGCGACGCCGCCCGCGGGAGAAGACCTCGTACCCGTCTTCCACCGCTGGATCCGAGAGCACGTCGTCGACGACGACACGCTCATCGACGTCGTCGACTACGGGCACGTCAAGGACGGCCCCGGCGTCGCGCTCATCGGCCACGGCGCCGACTATTTCTACGACGAGAGCGAGGGCCGGAAGGGCCTGCTCTTCTTCCGCAAGCGCGCGCTCGAAGGGGATCTGCGCGGGCGGCTGCAGGACGCCTTCACGCGCACGCTCGAGGGCGCCGCGCGCCTCGAGGGCGAAGGAGCGCTCGACGTCGCCTTCGGTCGCGACGAGGTCCTCGTACGGATCCTCGATCGCCTGCACGCACCGAACGACGACGCGAGCTACGCGGCCCTCGAGCCCCTGGTCCGCGAGGTCGCGGAGGCGGCGCTCGGCGGCGCGGTCACGCTCGAGCGGGTAGGCGCCGGGACGAAGGGGCCGCTCTCGGTTCGCGTTCGGCGCGCCTGAGTCCGAGTCCGAGTCCGCGTCCGAGCCCGGGTCCGGGTCCGAGTCTGCGTCTGCGTCTGCGTCTGAGTCCGGGTCCGGGTCCGAGTCCCGTGGTCCAAGTCGCGGGAGGAAGCAGCGCTTCGCTGTGGTGAGGCCTCTCGCGCTTCTCTCCGGGAACCGACGGCCGTTTCTGGTCGCGCACGTGGACGCGCACGCGCACGCGCACGTGGACGTGGACGGGCACGTGGACGTGGACGTGGACGGGCACGCTCGTACCCGCACCGTTGCGGAGACGGAGCCGAAACCGAAGATGGAACCGAGTCCGCGCCCGTGTCCGCGTCCGTGTCCGCGTCCAGGTCGGCATGCGCGCGCACGACCAGAAACGTTCATCTGGCTCGGCAGAAGGCTACCCTCGAGCGATGATCCTCCCGCCGCCCGAGGTGCTCGCGGCCTACGGCCTCGAAGGCGCCCACGTCGAGCCCATCACCATCGGCCTCATCAACCACACGTTCCGCGTCGACGCGGGCCACACCCGCGTCGCCCTTCAGCGCTTGCACCCCGCGTTCCGAGGCGAGGTCAACCTCGACCTCGACGCGATCACCACGCACCTCGCGGCCCGAGGCCTCCCGACCCCCCGCCTCGTCCGCACGCGGGACGGACGCCCCTACGTCACCCTCGCCGCCCTGCGTGGAGGCGACGGTGACGACGCCCCCGACGACGACCGCCCCTGGCGCGCGCTCACGTGGCTCGAGGGCCTCGTCCGCCAGGTCAGCGACGACCCCGCGGCGTTCCGCAGCGCCGGCGCCCTCGTCGCGCGCTTCCACCGCGCGCTCCACGGCTTCGAGCACGACTTCGCCTTCACGCGCCCCGGCGCCCACGACACGGACGCCCACCTCGCCCGCCTCGCCGACGCGATCGAGGCGCACAGGGGCCATCGGCGCTACCACGCGATCGCCCCACTCGCGGCCGAGATCCTCGCGCACCCGCGCCCTCCCCTCGGGCCCCTGCCGAGGCGAATCATCCATGGCGATCTGAAGCTCTCGAACGTCCTCTTCCGCGCGGACGCCGAGGCCCACGCCCTCCTCGACCTCGACACCCTCCAGCACGGCACCCTCGCGGTCGAGCTCGGGGACGCGCTGCGCTCGTGGTGCAACCCTCGCGGCGAAGACACGCTCGAGGTGCAGGTCGACGTGCCCATCTTCCGCGCCGCCATCGAGGGCTACGCGGGCGCCGCCGAAGGTCTCGTGACCCCCGAAGAGCGCGCGAGCCTCGTGTCCGGCTTCGAGACCATCGCGCTCGAGCTCGCGAGCCGCTTCTGCCTCGACGCCTTCGAGGAGCGCTACTTCCGCTGGGATCCGGCGCGCCACGAGAGCGCGAGCCACCACCTCGAGCTCCGGGCCCGCGCGCAGCTCACGCTCGCGCGCGACGTCGCCGCGCGTCGCGTCGAGCTCGACGCGATCGTGCGCGACGCCCCATGGTAGCACCGCGCCACTTCGCCACCCGCGACGGAGCCCACGCCTTCGTCGCGCGAGCACGTTGGCGGCTCCGGAGCCGGCAGCGCACCCCCTCGGCGCGCGCGGTCAACGCACCTCGACGCATTGGCGCAGCACGCGCCAGCCGCTGGGCATCAGCGCGCCGGGCGTCACGCGCCCCACCCAGCGGTCCCCGCTGCCGTTGCTGTTCACCGACGTCTGCCGCTCGTAGAGCAAGTCGTAGACGCCAGGCACGAGCAGCGTCTGGTAGCTCGCGTCTCCGACCACCAGCCGATAGCCGCCCGTCGACGACTGGTAGTTCGTGTGCCGCAGCTCCGCGAGCCGGTGCCGCACGCCCGTCTCCCGCGACACCGCCCAGACCGTCGCCGTCCCGTACCCGTTGCTCGGCACCTCGCTCGGGATCGCCGCCCCGTCCAGCGTCAGCGCCCCGCTCACCTGCGCGCTCGCGATGTCGACGTTCAGCGTGCTCGCGCCCGCGCCGATCACCACGCCCTCACGCAGCACGCGCCAGCCGCTCGGCATCAGCGCGCCGGGCGTCACGCGCCCCACCCAGCGGTCCCCGCTCCCGTTGCTGTTCACCGACGCTTGCCGCTCGTAGAGCAAGTCGTAGACGCCGGGCACGAGCAACGTCTGGTAGCTGGCGTCTCCGACCACCAGCCGATAGCCGCCCGTCGACGATTGGTAGTTCGTGTGCCGCAGCTCCGCGAGCCGGTGCCGCACCCCCGTCTCCCGCGACACCGCCCAGACCGTCGCCGTCCCGTACCCGTTGCTGGGCACCTCGCTCGGGATCGCCGCACCGTCGAGCGTCAGCGCCCCGCTCACCTGCGCGCTCGGAATGTCGATCGTCGAGCTCCACGGCACGCTCGACGAGCACTCGAGCCCCGCACAGCTCGCCGTCGGTGTCCCGGCGCACGCGCCGCCCTCCGACTGGCAGACGTCAAGGCTCGTGCATGCGATGCCGTCGTCGCAGGCCGCCCCCATCGGCAAGCGAACCAACGGGAAGCCACGCGTCGCCTCGTCGCAGGTGGCGTAATACGCGCATGGCTGCGAAGGCCCCGGCGGCTCGGGCACCTCGCTGCGCACGCACCCGCGCGCGTCGCGACCCGGCGCCGAGGGTTGGCACCGCTCCACGCCGGTGCAGTAGAGCCCGTCGTCGCACGCCGCGTCCGAGGGCGTGAAGACCGGCGCGCCGCTCGCGCAGCTCCCGATCGTGCACGCGACGCCGTCGTCGGGCACCGCGGCCGCGTCGAGCGTGTGGCGGCACCCCGTCACCGCGTCGCACGAGTCGAGGGTGCACGGGTTGCCGTCGTCGCACACCACGGCGGCGCCGCCGCCG
>JAHBWH010000138.1 GCA_019637115.1 Myxococcales bacterium
CGTGGACGTGGACGTGGACGTGGACGGTGGGGTCCCGGACCCGGACTCGGACCCAGACTCGCCCGCGGACCCGGCCCCGGACCCGGACTCGGACCCAGACTCGGACTCGGACTCGGACTCGGACCCAGACTCGGACTCGGACCCAGACTCGGACCCAGACTCGGACCCAGACTCGGACCCAGACTCGGACCCAGACTCGGACCCGCCCCCGACCAACTCGAACCGCATCGCCGCGTCCTCCTCGATCCGCACCCCGTACACCGGCCGCACGGTCTGGTCGGTGATGACCGCGCGCGTCCCGCCGCTCGCGCGGACGCGCCCGTCCTCCAGGAGCACGACGCGGTCGGCGAAGCGTCGTGCGTCGTCGAGGCCGTGCACCGCGGCGACGATCGTGTGGCCTTCGGCGGCGAGCGAGCGAAGGAGGGCGAAGGCGGCGAGCGCCTGGCCGATGTCGAGGGGCGCGGTCGGCTCGTCGAGGAGGAGCACCCGCGCTTCGGTGGCGAGCGCGCGCGCGAGCAGCACGCGCTGCTGCTCACCGACCGAGAGCGACGTGAACGGGCGCGCGGCGAAGGCGGTCGCGCCCGCGCGGGCGAGCGCGGCCCGCACCTCGGGGCCGTCGGCGCGGGCGCCGCCGCGCGCGTAGCGCCCCTGCGCGACCACCTCGGCGGCGGGGAAGGGGGAGCGAAGCGCAGAGCGCTGCGGCACGTAGGCGACGCTGCGCGCGCGTTCGAGCGCGGAGAGCGCCTCGAGCGAGCGGCCGAGGACGCGGACCTCGCCCGCGCAGGGCCAGAGGCCCGCGAGCGCCTTGAGCAGGCTGCTCTTCCCGGCGCCGTTGGGGCCGATGAGCGCGACGAGCTCGCCCGCGCGCGCTTCGAGCGAGACGTCGTGGAGGATCTGCCGCCCGCCGCGCGTGAGCACGACGTGGCGCGCTTCGAGCACACGAACGTCGGGGTCTCCGTGTCCGTGTCCGTGTCCGGGTTCGTGTCCGTGTCCGTGTCCGTGTCCAGGTCCAGGTCCGGGTCCGGGTCCGAGTTCGTGTCCAGGTCCAGGTTCGCGTCCGGGTCCAGTTCGGGGTCCGTGTCCGGGTCCGTATCCGTGTCCGTGTCCGCGTCCGTGTCCGTGTCCGGGTCCAGGTCCGGGTCCGTGTCCGGGTCCGTGTCCGGGTCCGGGTCCGGGTCCGTGTCCGTGTCCGGGTCCAGGTCCGGGTCCGGGTCCGGGTCCGTGTCCGGGTCCGTGTCCGGGTTCGTCTCCGGAGCCGGGTCTGGGTCGGGGGCCGGGTCCAGTGGAGCGTTCAGCCACCGAGGAGCTCCTCTCGTCTTTGGCGGAGCAGCAAGGCGAGGAAGAGCGGCGCGCCGACGAGGCCGGTGACGACGCCGAGAGGGATCTCGCCCTGCGAGGGGAGCGCGCGAGCGACGACGTCGCACGCGGCGAGGAACACGGCGCCGCCGAGCGCCGCGGCGGGGACGAGCCGGCGGTGCGACCAGCCGACGAAGGGGCGCAGCACATGCGGGACGACGAGGCCCACGAAGGCCACGTTGCCGCCGAGGCTGACCGCCGCGGCGACGAGCGCGGCGACCCAGACGACCGACCACCACCGCAGCCGGTCGACGTCCACGCCGAGCGAGCGCGCCTCGTCCTCGCCCGAGAGCGAGAGGTCCAGCGCGCGGCCCCACCCGAACGCGGCGCCGATGCCGGCGACGACGAGCGGCGCGGCGAAGCTGAGCTGCCGCGTTCCCACGCCCGAGACGCCGCCGAGCGAGAAGGCGACGACCGCGCGGCCGAGCTCCCACTGGTTCTGCGCGAGGCTCGTGACGAAGCTGCCGAGCGCGAGGAAGAGCGACGAGAGGATGAAGCCCGTCAGCAGCAGCGTGACCGCGTCGTTCGTATGGCGCAGCAGCGAGAGCAGCACCACGAGCGACGCGATCGCGCCGACCAGACAGCCGAGCGGCACGAGCATCTCCGGCGCGAAGGGCAGCGCGAGCCAAGGCATGGCCAGGAGCACGAGCTGGCCTCCGAGCGCGGCGCCCGCGGTGGTGCCGAGGATGGAGGGGCTCGCGAGCGGGTTGCGCAAGAGCCCCTGCACGACGACGCCGCCCACCGCGAGCGCGGCCCCCGCGAGCGCAGCGGCGAGGAGCCGCGCGCCGCGCAGGGAGAGCAGCACGTCGCGGAGCCCGTCGTCGCCGAGCGAGCCGACGCCCAAGGTGAGCGACGCCACGACGACGAGCGCGAGCACGACGACGAGCGCGACGTACGCCGTGGCGTGACGTGGTCGGTCGGGGTCGGGCTCGCCGTTCATGACGTCAGAGGGCGCGGATCGCGCGCGGAGGGAGCGTGGCCGGGCCCACCTGAAGCGATGTGCCTTCGACCAGCTCGGCGTTCAGCCGCCGCACGGTGGGCGGCTCGCTCGCGTCCGGGACGAAGATGGTCGTCCCCACGCGGGCGCCGCTGCCGAGCACGAAGCTGCCGTCCGCCTCGAGCACGACACGCTGCGCGCCCGTGCCGAGGTGGGTCTCGACGAGGCGGTCGCCTTGGTCGACGAAGTTCCCCGCTGCGACGCCGAGGACGCGCTCGGCGTCGAGGGCGATCAGCCCCGACGTCGCCCGCAGGCTCTCGGCGTCCGACGCGACCTCCCAGCGCAAGGTCTCCGTCAGCGCGCCGTCCTCGGCGACCTCGAGTCGCACGATCCCGGCCGTCGCGCGTGCGCCCGCTTCGTCGGCGAAGCCGACGTTCGACCAGCCCGCGCAGGCGACCATCACCGAGCGCGGCGCGGCCGGCACGGGGGCGATGCTGCCGCAGTTGCGCAGGCCGGTGAGCGTGACGCTGCGAACGGAGTCGTCGCTCGTGTCGACCGCGACGACTACGCCATCGTCCGCGCCGCGATCGGAGCCGAAGAGGTTCGCCTGCAGCCGCGAGAGCACGACGAGCACGTGCTCGCCGATCTGGAGCATTCGACCCGGCCGCGCGTGCGTCGGCACCTCCACGGACCCGCCCTCGGCGTCGAGCCCCGAGACCACGCCATTGAACTCCGTGAAGCTGACGCGGCGTCCGTTGTCGCTCATCGTGCGGGGGTCGAAGCCGTAGAGATCGCCGCCGCGGTCGAGCGCGCTCGCCTCCGGGTCGAGGTTCTCGTCGGCGCGGGTCGCCCAGCCGGTCGACTCGTCGAGGATGAGGAAGTCCTGAGGGTTGGGTGAGAAGCTCCCGGTCGCCGGGCGCACGCGCAGCTGACCGACGAGGCTGCCGTCGGCGCACCAGAGCGAGAGCACGTCGGTCATGAAGCGATCGATGAGGCCGACGGTGCCCGCCAGGACCTGGGTGGGGATGACGACGTCGCCGCTGAGGGTCGTCACGAGGCCGGGCGCCGTGGTGCCGGAGGTGATCCACGAGTCGGCGAGGATGGCGCCATCCTCGTCGAGGATCGAGACGGACGTGCTCGTGTAGTCGCTGCCGACGACGACGAAGCGTGGCGTGCCAGGGAGCGGGTCGAGGAGCGCGTCTCCTGCCGGACAGAGCCCCAGCACGGCGCCGTCCGGGTCGAGGTCGGCGTCGCGTCCGCCCGAGTCCGTGGCGGCGCTGCCGTCCGCTCCGCCATCGGCGGGGAGCGTGGTGTCGTCGTCGCCGCACGCGAGCGCGAGGGCGAGGAGCAGGAGCCAAGGGGAGCGAGTCATCGAAGTTCCTTTTCGTATCGGAGGGTCAGCGCGTAGCGCCGGCCGGGGAGGGGTTGGCCGAGGAAGTCCTGGCCGCTCGCGTCGGTCAGATCGCGCGCGAAGAAGAGGAGCTGGAAGCCACGCGGGAGGTCGGCGCGCGCGCCGAGGCCGAGCCAGTGGCGGCCGGGCATGCGGACGAGGTTCGCGGGGTCGTGGAAGAAGGGCGCGCGGTGGGTCCACGTCGTGACGAGCGCGAGGTCGCGGAAGAACGCGACGCGGCCGGTTCGGAGCTCGGCGCCGATCTGCGACTCGACGCGTGGTCGCCAGTTGAGCTCGGTGTCGTGCGGGCCGCGCGCGCGGAGGTACGTCAGGGCGCCGTGGAGCACGACGTGCCCGAAGGCCTCGAGGTTCCAGCCGGCCTCGACGCCGTGGACGGTCCCGCTGACGACGTTCTCCGCGATCGCCGTGTACTGCGAGGTCGCGCGGTAGCGGATGAGGTCGTCGATCGCGAGGTGGAAGTAGCGGGCCTCGGCCGCGAGGCGCGCGTGGCGGCCGCTCGTGCGGACGAGCACGCCGCCGTCGAGCGAGCGGCCGCGCTCGGGCTCGAGGCGCGGGTTGGCGACGAGCGCGCCGCGGTCGCCGAAGAGCTCGAGGATGGAGGGGAGCCGCGTGCCGGTCGCGACGGATCCGACGAGGGCGAGCCAGGCCAGAGGCTGGACGGTGGCCCCGACGCGGAAGGTGGGGCGGAGGAAGTCGGCGTCGAGGCGCTGCTCTTGGCCGTGGCGGTCGGCGTGCGCGACGGTGCGCGAGTGCTCGACGCGCGCCGAGGGGCGCAGCTCGAGGCCGACGCCGCGGAGCTCGCCGTGCAGGCGGAGCTCGGCCGTGAGCGCTGTGGTGTTGCGGTGCGATGGGCTCTCGGGGCGTCCGACGTGGTTCTCGGGCGCGTAGTGATCGAAGCGCGTGGTGCCGATGAGGTTGAGCTCCACCGCGCGGCTGAGCTCGGCGCTGCCCGCGACGCGGGCGAAGCCGTTGCGGAAGCGGTCGTCGGTGGCTTCGCGGCCGAGCCCGACCTCGCCGAGCAGATCCGTAAAGCGTTGGCGGTGCGTGCCGCCGCCGACGACGAGCTGAAGGCGGCCGCGATCGAAGCAGTGGAGGTACTCGACCGAGCCGAGGAGGCGCACGTCGGCGCGGCGCGCTTGGTACGCCGGCGAGGCGCCGAGCCCCGGCACGCCGCCTTGTCGCGAGGTGCCGAAGAGCACGAGCTGGAGGCGACCGCGCTCGCCGACGAGGCCGCGCGCGAGGACCATGCCGTGCGCGCCGAGGGTGTCGGCGTTCGCGCGGCGACGGATCTCGTCGTCGGTCGGGTCGAAGACCGTCGCGTTGTCGTAGAGGTAAGGGTAGTCGCCGCGGCTTCCGTCGGCGCCGACGTTGGCGGCGACGGTGAAGCGGCCATGGCGGACGACGCTCGTCGCGTCGGCGCGCCACGAGCCGAAGCTCCCACCGGTGACCGACGCGATGAGGAGGTCGCGAGTGTCCTCGCGCGGTACCAGGCGGAGCACGCCACCGATGGCGCCGGCGCCGAGCCAGGCGGGCGCGCCGCCGCGGTAGACCTCGAGTCGCTCGAACGCGTCCAGCGGGAGCATCGCGAGGTCGAAGGGGCCGGTGTCCGGTCCGCTGATCGGCATCTCGCCGAGCACCGTCGTCGTCTGTCCGAGCTCTCCCCCGCGGAGCGCGAGCGCGGCGTAGGCGCCCGGTCCGCCGGTCTGCGCGACGTGCGCACCGGGGACCTCGAAGAGCAGCTCCTGCACGGTGAGGTCCGCGCGGGAGCGGCCCTGGGTGGACACGCTGGTTCCGGCGGCGGTCGCGTCGAGGGGGTTGCGGTGGAGGGGCGCCTCGACGACGGCGGACGCGCCGAAGCCTGCGGCGCCAGCGTCGTCGAAGTCGCCGTCCGGTTCGTCGTCGTTCCCCTCGGCCGCGCCGGATTTGGCGTTGGGCTCGGTGCATGCGCAGGGGCAGGTGGGGGGCTCGGAGGACTCGGTAGCGGAGTCGGAAGTGGTGGAGTCGGAGGTGGAGTCGGAGGTGGAGTCGGAAGTGGAGTCGGAGGTGGAGTCGGAGGTGGAGTCGGAGGTGGAGTCGGAGGTGGAGTCGGAAGTGGAGTCGGAGGTGGAGTCGGAGGTGGACGCTCGACTCGCGCACGCGCACGCGCACGTGGACGTGGACGTGGACGTGGACGTGGACGTGGACGTGGACGTGGACGTGGACGTAGACGTTGTGGACGTGGACGCCGCGGACGTGGGCGTCGTGGACGTCGTGGACGTGGGCGTCGTGGGCGACTGCGCGCTCGTCGTTTGTGCCCACGCGTTCGGGCCGCCGGAGGCGGCGAGGACGCAGAGGGTGAGGAGGAGGCGGCGCAAGGTCTTCCGGGGTTCCGTCGAGGTGACGACGGAACGGAAGACGGGCCACGGGCCTGCGACCGCTCCGGCCCCATCCCCGAGGTGGCAAGGAGTGTGTCGTTAGGCAGGTTTCCGGGCTCGTGGCCGTGTCCCTCACCGCCTTCCCAGAGCTCGCTCCAGTGGCTTCGTGATGAGGGCAGAGACCACATACCGTGGCGGGTCCGCGCTGGCTTCGCACCAGCTTCCCTCTCGGTGGTCGGTTGTCTCTCCGACCCTCCGAGTCTGGCTCGGCGCACCCGAGTCCCAATTCAACCCAACGCCGCGACCCTGACCGAGGCTCACGCTTCGGTCAAGCGATCCTGGGCAAGCGCGCGAACCGGATCCTGGGCGTGCCGGGCGTGCTACCTTTCGGTCCGGGTTGGCCATGAACGTGGGAATGTGCATCGAGCGCGTTCGAGAGAGCGCGTCGTGTCGGAACGGCGAAGACGCCGAGCTCCTCGTGCGCGCCGTGCTCGGCGCGCTCGCGCCGTTGGTCCCGTGGCCAGCCGCCGCGCGGCTCGCGCGCGAGCTGCCCGCCGAGTGGATCGACGCGCTCCGGAGCGCGCGCTTCGACGACGCGGCGGGGCGCGCGGTCTTCGAGACGCGGCTCGCGGGTGTCGGTGTCCGCCTCGACCGCGGCGTGAGCGTCTTGCGCGCCCTCGCGCGGCATCTCGACGGACGGGCTCGGCACGCCCTCGCCGTCGGCCTCCCCGAAGAGCTCCGCGCGCCGGTGCTCGCGGCCTGAGGGGGAGCGACGATGGGGGAGATCATCTACCGCGACCACCGCGTGGCGCTCGAGCTGCTGAGCCTCGAGGGGCGCGACGGCGTCTTGCGGACCAAGGCGGTGGTGCGACACCCTGGCGCCGTGGTCGTGCTTCCGCTCTTGGGCGACCAGGTGGTCTTCGTGCGCAACCTACGCCCGGCGCTCGGCGTGCACCTCTTCGAGCTCCCGGCCGGGACGCTCGAGGGCGACGCTGCGCCCGAGCAGCAAGCGGCGCGCGAGCTGGAGGAGGAGACGGGCTATCGCGCCGGGAAGCTCGTGCCGATGACGAGCTTCTACGCGAGCCCTGGGATCTGTGATGAGATCATGTTCGGGTTCGTCGCGACGGAGCTGACGCCGGGACCTCAGCGATTGCAGCCCGACGAGGACATCGACGTGGTCTTGCTCTCGTGGTCGGACGCGATGCGCGCGGCCCGCGACGGAACGCTGCGCGACGCGAAGAGCCTCGCGCTGCTCTTGTGGTGGGATCGCTTCGGCGGTTGAGTCGCGGCGCGCGCTTCGGAGCCGGCGCAGATCTCGATCTCACCCCTCCCGCGCGTTGCATCTTCGCTGCCGCGACTGGGTGAACGCGTACGAAGGAGCGAGTTTTGACGAGGGCCCGCTTCGTCGCGCGGCGCCTCGGAAGCCCCCCACGAGGAGCGAGGTTCGACGGCAGCGGGGGGGCGATCCTCAGAACCACCCGATGCTGAGCTGCAGGCCGGCGTCGAGCATGTTGCCGCCGAAGCTGTAGCGGTCGAGGACACCCATCGGCATCGTCCGCACGACCTCGCGCCCGACCATGTGGTGGACGCGGACGTAGACGTCGATGCTGCCGTTCGCGCCGCGGATGTGCGGGCCGGTCGCGGGGCCCGTGAACTCGTGGGGGCGGTCGCCGAAGAAATAGCCGCCGCCGAGCGTGAAGGTGTGCACCGCCGAGTCGAGCACGTTCGAGCGCTGCTGAGGGATGGGGGCGACGGCGCCCCGGAAGCCGTAGCCGCCGCGCAGCGCGAGGTGGCCACCGAGCAGCCGCCCCTCGGCGCCGATGCGAGGCACCCACGCGTCGCGGAAGCCGAACTCCTCGCGCGGTGGGTAGTCGAGGCCCGCGCTGATGCCGTCGCCGACCGGCGTCACCACGAGGAAGGGCCCCGGATGTCTCGCCCAGTTGAACCACGTCAGATCGAAGGCGACGGTGAGATCGGCGATCGGATCCCACGTCACGCCGAGCGCGAGCTGCTGCGGGGAATACCAGGCCGCCGACTCGATGAAGAGCTGCACGTCGAGGAAGAGGCCGGCCGCGTCCACCTCGACGTTCGTCGGCGTGTCGAGGTCGTGGAAGAGCGCGCCGCGGTAGTTCACCGCGAAATGCAGCCCAGGGACCGGCTCCGCGTGCGCGCCGACGACGAGCGCCGCGCGTGGCTGGAGGTCCCAGCGGATCTTGGCCGAGACGCTGCCATCCGAGAGCACCGGGATCGCGGCGTCGACCGCGAGCACGCTGTTGACGAGGATCGACACGCCGAGGCCGACCGAGAGTTGAGGGATGATTCGGTACGCGAGCCCGAGCTGGATCGAGAGCTGCTCGAGCGGCTCGCCGTAGAGGAGGAACTGCGGGTCCGCCGTGAGCGTCGTCTGGTCGAGCGTCATCGGGTTCTGCAGGCCGGTCCCGAAGAGGAGCCCGAAGGCGAAGTCGAAGGGGAGCAGATTGCAGAAGCCGACGTTGACGCGCGTCTGGTCGCGGAGCTCTTTGAGCTCGGGGTCGCTCGGATCGCGCTGCAGCTCGAGCTGGTAGAGCGTGTGCCGCATCTCCAACGAGAGCGAGCTGTTCTCGCAGTAGGCGAGGTTCGCGGGCGAGTAGTAGGTCGCCGCGAAGTCGCGCGCGAGCGCCGTCCCCGCGCCGCCCATCGCGTTGACCCGCGCGCCGAGCCCCTGGAGGTCCTCGGGGGTGTTCGCCGACGCGCGGGGTGGGGCGAGCGCGCCCGCGAGGAGCGCCGCGACGACGGCAACGCGAGCCGCCGACCTGCCGCTGGACCTGATCGAGGTCGAGGAGATCGAGGAGACTCGGGAGAGGGGGCGAGAGCGCTGCTCGTTGGGGCGCGTCATGGGGCTCGGGGTCGGGAGGTTAACGAAGGAAGGGGCGATGCCGATAGGGCTCGGCTTCTGCGCTCGGGCGTCCGTCGACGGACACGAACGAGCGGGCGCGTCGTCGAGCGCGCGTCGGAAGCCTCGGCCTCGGCGGATGTCAGGGCGTCAGGGTCGGGGGGCGTCGCGGCGTTGCCCGATGAGCGCGTAGATGCCGCCGAGGCCACGCGCGTCGTCTTGCATGAAGCGCACGACGCCGCTGATCGCGTCGTCGGCGTCCGCCGGGGTGAAGCGCAGCTCGGGGTCGAGCGCGCACATGCGCGCGCGGTCGACGTTGGTCACGGAGTCGAGGATGTCGGCGAAGGCCTCGATGGAGGTCTCGTCGGGATCGAGCGGCGCCGCCTCGAAGAGGCCGCGCGCGATGCCGAGCATCGTGCCGCTCGTGTCGCTCTGCAGGATGCGATCGATGAGCGAGACGATCTCGGCGCCATCACCGCGGCGTTGGTCGGCGACCTGCGCCAGCCAGTCGAGCACGGGGCCGAAGCGCTCCGCGTCGGCGTCGCTGCCGAGCACCCCGCCGACGACTTGGAGCGTCGGCCCGTAGAGCTCGTCGCGCGGAGCCTCGGGTCGCGGCGCGAGGAAGCTCGTGAGCCACGCCTCGACCTCGGGTCCTCGGCGCGCGCTCCGGAGCGCGCTCGCGACGCGCACGACGTCGGCGAGGTCGCGTCCCGTCAAGAGGTCGTCGACGCCCGCTTGAAGCTCGCCGACCCAGCATCGGTACTCCGCCCGCGGCCGATCGCTGACCTCGCGCAGCGTGCGCAGCACGATGCGCATCAGCGGCACCAGGTCGCGCTCGGCGAGCACCTCGCGACCGTCGACGCGCGCGCGGCGCGTGAGGTAGCCCGTGACGTGCTCGAGCACCCGGCTGAACGCGGGGCGACCACGCGGGCTCCGGCGGAGGCGATCCGCCAGGTCGCGGAGCGAGAGCAAGAGCTCGCGCGCGTGGCTCGTGCCCTCGACGAGCCCGCCGCGGGTCTGCACCGAGGCGCCACCGTCCACCACGAAGGCGAGCGAGTCGACGAGCACCCCCGCGAGCGTGTCCTCGCCCCCGCGCGCCGGTACGCGCTGCAGCAGGTCGAGCATGTCGAAGAGCACGTCCGCCGCGCCGCTCGCGAGCACCTCGCTGAGCGCGGGCAGGAGGCGCCGCACCACGCTCCGCGAGCCCGGGTCGCCGTCCTCGTCGCGTCGCAGGTCGGTCGCCACGAAGCGCAAGATCTCGATCAGCAAGTCGAGCTGGCCGCGCTCCTTGAAGACCCGCGCGACCGGGATGAGGAAGTCGAGGGCGCCGCTCTCCGCGAGCGCGTCGAGCGAGCGGAGGGCGGCGAAGACCTCGGCGCCGTCGCAGCCGATCGCGTTCAACGCGTTGCGGACGATGAAGTCGCTCGCGCCGGGGAGCACGTCGATGGCGCCGAGCGCGGTGTCGATGACGGTGCAGACGGTGCTTGGCTGACGGTCCGCGAGCAGGTCGAGCGCGACGTAGGCGACCGAGCGGCCGCCGGTGAAGGGGACGGAACCGCAGTCCGCGACGTCGAGCAGCTCGATGACCTGCTCGAGCGACGAGCGGTTGTCGGTTCGCGCGCCGGCCACCGTGTAATAGCGAGGCTGGGCGTAGTCGACGGGGGTGGACGCCGCGAGGTTGGGCTCGGCGTTCGAGCACCGCGGCGACTTCTGGAGCTCGCGGTAGTCAACCATCCAGCCGAGCTGCCGCGGAAACGCGCGCGCGGTGTCCCCGAGCCCGTGCACGACGTCGAGGAGCACGCGGGGGGTCGACGAGCCGTCGCCCGCGTCGGCCTGAAAGACCCGGTCGAGCAGCGGGAGCAGATCGACCCCGGTGTCGAGGAGCTGCCGATCGGTGATCGAGAGCTCGGTGCGGTCGAGCGCCTCGACGAGCTTGCCCATCGAGACCAACAGGTCCTCGGCGAGCGCGGGATCTTCGTCGGCGAGGCGCGCGAAGGTCTCGACGAACGCGCGGCTGCGCTCGTCCTTCAAGAGCTCGAGCGCCTGGAAGCCGAGGTCGGCGATCGGGTGCGGATCGCTCGGGTAGACGCGGCAGCCGGGATCGTCCTCGTCGCCGCACGAGACTGGGCGCCCGAGCGCGGCGTCGGCGAGCTCGGCGAGGTCGTGGTGCACGCGCGCGTCGAGGGCCCGGCGCAAGAGCCGGAGCGCGCGGGCGAGCGTCGTCTGCTTCATGTCGACGTACTCGAAGAGCAGACCGCCGTCGGGGCCGAGCGCGCGCCCCTCTCCGTCGAAGCCCACCCCGCGGCCGAAGGCGCGGACGTCGATGGGGTCGCCCGCCGCGTCGACGGGCCGCCCGCGCGCGTCGACGTCGGCGACGCCGTCCCCGTCGGCGTCGACGAAGGGCTCCGGCAGACGCCCCGTGAGCGCGCTCGGTCGCACGCGCGGGTTGCCGTGCCGGTCGGCCCGGACCACCCACGCAGGGGCGCCCTGGCCCTCCAAGAAGACGAAGCCCTCGGTGCGCAGGAGCGTGTCGGCCAGCTCGGGGACCGCGAGGTCGCCACAGGCCGCGGGCTCGCCGATGCCCTCGAGGTTTCGGGCGGCGAGGCCGAGGAGCAGGCGTAGGACGTCGTCGTCCCCGCTGCGGGCGGTGCCGAGGCTCGCCAGCGCGCTCACCCGCGTGGGCAGCTCGTCGTCGGCGAGCACGCGGCGGACGAGCTCGATGGCGTGGCTGCGCTCGAGCACGCTGCGCGTCTGCGCGATCTCGAGCGCAGAGGAGAGCACCGTCCGATCGGGGTCGAGCTCGGCGTCGACGAGGAGCGCGAGCGCCTCGGCGATGGCGTCCGTGAGCGCCGGGACGGATCCATCGTCGATGACCGGCAAGAGCGACTCGCCGAGCAGCGCGGGGAGCGCGTCGACCTCGTCCTCGCCGACCAGCGTGTCGAAGGTGATGACGAAGCGGTCGCGGTCGAGGGCGAGGGTGCCCGCGAGCTCGGGTCCGCACGTCTCGGCGCGGCCGAGGTTCTGGTGCAGGACCTCGTAGACCAGCTCTCCGAGCGTGAGGCGAGCGCCCGCGCGCGGAGGCGCGAACTCCGGGCCCGTCGAGCACGCCATCGTCGAGAGGAGGACCCCGAGGGCGGCGACCCATTCGAGCCGCCGCCCTCGTGTCCAGACCCCAGATGCACGGGACACACCCATCCACACCCCCGGCTCGCGCCCCCGAGAGGGCGCGCTCCCGGTCACCGCACCCTCGGTGACCGTGAGATGCGACACGTTCTACTGGTCTGACGGCCAGATTTCAAGCCCGTGTCGGGAATGTGACTCACGCGCCGCCCGGTGCTGGGCGGTGGCCAGCCACCGAGCCCGCACGAGGGTGCGCCCGAACGCGGCCAGCTGGGCGACGAAGAGCGCCGCCATGGCGCCGAGCGTCCACGCCGCGCCGAGGCCGAGCGCGAGCAGCGTGAGCGAGAGCGCCCAGAACCCGACGTAGGGCAGGGTGCCGGGCGTACGCCAGCTCGCCCGCAGCGCCTCGCGGAGCGAGGCGTCGAGGCTGATCGCGGCGCAGCCGAGGTCGTGCGCGGCTCGCCACCGGAACGCGAAGGCCACCGCGGGCAGGCAGGCCGCGAGCATGCCGAGGTCGTGGAGGCGCGCGTCGGGAGAGTCCGCGAGCGCGACGTGCCAGAGCATCGGCAACGCGCCGAGCAGGGCGAGGCCGACGACGAGCGCGAGGACGAAGAGCGCGCCGAGGGCGAGCGCGCGGGGGAGCTGCGTCAGCGCGCGCCGGAGCTGCGCGCGCCAGCCCGCCGCGTCGCGTCGCATCGCGCCGAGCCAGACGAGCTGGAGGAGGACCCCGACGAGCGCCTGGAGGAGGACGCTCGCGAAGGTGAGGAAGGTGAGCGGGGCGAGCGCGCTCCGCGCGAGGTCCGCGAAGCTCTCGGGCGCGATCTGCGAGAGCGCCTCCGCGCCATGAGGGTGCGGCGCCGTCGCGCCCGCGAGCGCGCCCACCCAGCGCGCGCCGAGCGCGTACGCGCCGACGCCGAGCGCGACGTGCACGCCGAAGGTCGCGCCGAGCGCGCGCCGGAAGCGCGGGCCGGCGGGCTCGATCGCGGCGTCGTCGGCGCTCATGGGCCGACGGCTCCGAGGAGGGCCTGGGCGACGGTGAGCGCGCGCGCGACCCACGTGTCCCAGCCGTCACGCGCGCCGCGGGCGTCGTCGCGACGGTCGGCGTCGAGCAGCGCGTGGCCGTCGGGGTCGACCCAGACGCTCGTCCACTCGCCTTCCTCGCGCAGCTCGAGGCGCGGCGCGTCGCCGGGCCACTCGAGGCCACGTCGACCGCTCGGTCCACGCAGCTCGACGCGGCGCGGGATGGGCAGTCCGCGGCGCTCGGCGACCACGCGGGTGTGGCCTCCGTCGCGCTCGAGCGGCGCGACGAAGATCTCCGAGAGCGCGCCCTCGAAGAGCGCGGGGCGGAGGATCTCGCGGCTCATCCACGGGCCGTATTCCGCGTCGAACGCGGCGAAGAGATCGTCCGGCGTGGGGTGACGAAAGCGCTGCGTCCGCGCGTAGCGGCCCAGCGCACGCCGGAAGCGAGCGCGGCCCCAGGTGCGCGCCACGGTCTCGAGGATCACCGAGGTGCGGAAGTAGACGCTGCGTCCGTATGCATAGCCGCTCTTGAACGCCGTGACCGGGCGCGCGGGGGGAGGCGTGGGGCGGCCGCGGAGGGCAAGCGCGCGGCGGATCTCGAAGCCGTCGACGTCGACGCCCAAGAGCGAGACGCCCGAGCGTCGACGCCCATGGAGGCGCTCGAGGAGGTCGCCCGTCGCCCACTCCGTGATCCCCTCGTCGAGCATCGGCCAGCGCACCTCGTGGGTCGCGACGAGGCCCTGGAACCACTGGTGCGCGAGCTCGTGCGCCGTGACCTCGTCGAGGAGCGCCATCGGCAGACCCGGGACGTGCAGCCAGGGTCCGGCGGTCACGAAGAGCGTCGGGTACTCCATGCCGGCGGCGCCGTCGGCACCTGCGGGGGGGACGACGACCGTGAGCTGATCGTAGGGGTAGGGGCCGAAGTGCTCAGCGAAGTGTGCGAGCCCCGCCAGCGTG
This sequence comes from Myxococcales bacterium, assembly GCA_019637115.1. Taxonomy (GTDB): domain Bacteria; phylum Myxococcota_A; class Polyangia; order Polyangiales; family Houyiibacteriaceae; genus JACKEH01. The sequence goes on from JAHBWH010000138.1 coordinate 14,028, forward strand.
ACCTCCAGGTGGCGCGCGGCGGCGTGGCCGAAGCCGGGCGGGTGCACGAGCTCCACCTCGACGGTGCGGCCGTGGCCCTCGAAGCGCGCCGAGAGGCGCTGGAACCACGGCGCCGCCACGAAGACCGCGTCGTGCACGTGATCCTGCGCGAAGCGGTGGCGCACGCCGTCGGCCGTCGGCTCGCCTTCGCGCGGGAGCTGGCGCGCGCCGGTCGCGACGACCGTCCAACCCGACGGCACGATGACGTCGAGCTCGTAGCGCGCGAAGTCGGCGTAGAACTCGCCGTGGCCGTGGTAGGGGAAGGTCGCCCAGGTGCCGTCGGGCTCGAGGCGCGCGAGCTTGGGGAACCACTGGGCGACGCAGTGGAAGTCGCCGTGGTAGCCGCTGCGCGCGAAGACGGGCGGCAGGTGCGCCGTGAAGCGCGCCTCGAGCGTGAGCTGCTCTCCCGGCGCGACCTCGCGCGGGAGGGGCACGCGGAGCTGCGTGCGATCGTCGGCCTCCGGATCGTCGTCGACCCCCGCGAGCAGGTCGACGTCCTCCCAGGTGAGCGCGTGCACGTCGAGGCCGCCACCGCCGCGGAAGCGGACGCCGCGGAGCTGCTCGCCCGACTCGCGCATGAACACGGTGCGCGCGTGTCGGAACGCCTCGAGGTAGCGGTGCAGCCAGAGCTCGCGGACGGCGACCCGGCTCTCGTTGCGCCACGTGATCGTCGCCGTGCCCTCGACGGTGTGCGTGGCGGGGTCGAGCCGGGCCGTCAGGATGTAGGCGTGGCCCTCCTGGAGCGGCCGCGGGTTCGGTGGCGGCGGGTCGGCCGCGCCGAGCGAGGTGACGCCGAGCCAAGCGATCAGGACGCCGAACGAGACGGAGCGACGGGCGCCGGACGGCACGGCGCGACCATTGATCGCGGGCGGGAGGCTGGCAAGCGCGGTCGCTCCCGAGCGCTGCCTCGTCGACGCCGCTTCTTCTCCTGCGACCTGAGTCCTCCGAGCACGCGCGTCGGGCTGGCGACCCAGAGGAGAAGTCCGAGCGAGCGCTGCCGCCGTCACGCGACGCAGAGGAAGTCGCGGCCTTCCACGAGGCGCGCGCCCTCGAGCGCCGCACGGATCAGCGCGCGCGCGCCGCGGGACCCGACGGCGGCGAGGGTGAAGGTCGAGGCGTCGATGGCGCTCGGATCAGTGATGGGGGCGCCGCGCACCTTGCGGCCGATCTTGCGCGGGTCGATGTCGACGAAGCGCGCGACGTACACGTCGTGGGCCTCGAGCGCGCGCGCGAGGCGGCGGCCGATGGGGCCGGCGCCCCAGATCGTCAGGGGGCGTCGCTCGGCGGCGAGGCGCCGCGCCAGGTAGCGCGCCTTGAGCTGTCGGAACGCGTCCGGCCGGTAGCGCGGGTCGTGGAAGGTCGTCTGGCCGGGGTGCTGGCGCCAGCGCAGGTAGGGCGTCGGTAGCTTCGCGAGCGCGTGGCCGGCGGCGTCGAGCCGGAGCCAGAGCTCGTAGTCCTCGGGGAAGTCGCCGTCTGCGTAGCCGCCGAGCGCGTCGAGCACGTCCGCGCGGAGCATCACCGAGGGGTGGCAGAGCGGCGACTCCACGAAGAGCTCGCGGCGATGATCCGCAGGGCTCTCGAGCCCGTTCATCCACGCGACGTAGTGGCGCATGCCCTCGCCGGGCTCGTGGCCTTCGGTCGTGAAGAGCTCGACGCGGGCCCCGACGGCCGCGAGCGTGGGCGCTGCCTCGAGCGCGGCGCGCTGGGCGCCGAAGCGGCCGGGGAGGGTGAGGTCGTCGGCGTCCATGCGCGCGAGCAGCGGGGAGCGCGCGCGCCGGCGCGCGGTCTCGAGGGCCGCGACGAGGCCGCGCCCTTCGGCCTGCAGCGCGCGCACCCGCCCGTCGCGCCGCGCGAGCGAGGCGATCATCGCGGGCCCCTCGTCCGACGAGGCGTCGTCGACCGCGAGCAGCTCGTCGTCGGGGCCGAGGTCCGCGAGCGCGCTCGCCACCGCGTCCGCGAGCGTCGGCGCGGCGTCGCGGTAGGGCAGGAGCACCGAGACCGTCATCGCGTGCGGCGCGCGAGCGCGGCGGCCCCGAGGAGGCCCACCTTCGGGTCGGTCACGAGGGTGACGTTCGTGCGCTCGGCGAGGGCGCGCATCGGAGCCTTGTCGCGGAAGGCGTCGCAGAAGAGCTCGACGAAGTGCTGTCCGAGCTGCCGATGGAGCTTCGGCGCGATGCCGCCCGCGACGAAGAGGCCGCCCGAGGCGACGACCTCGAGCGCGAGGTCTCCGGCCGCGGCGCCGTAGAGCGAGACGAAGCGGTCGAGCGTGAGCCGCGCGGCCTCGTCGCGGTCGTAGGCCTCGGCGATCTCGCCGCCGGTCGGCCCGGTCGTGGTCGTCGCGGCCGGGAAGAGGTCGCCGTGCGCGTGGCCTGCCTCGACGACGTAGCGATAGAGCGAGGAGAGGCCGAGGCCGCTGACGACGTGCTCCCAGGTCGCGCGGCCGTGGCGCGCGCGGAGCCACGCGGCGAGGCCGTCCTCGAAGGCGTCGCGGGGCGGGAAGCCGATGTGGCCGCCCTCGGAGGCGAGCACCTTCGGTCCGTCGGCGCTGGGGACGACGACGGCCTTGCCGAGGCCGGTCCCCGCGCCGAGCAGCACACGTGGGCCGCTCGGGTCGACCACGCCGCGCTGCAGCTCGACGCAGGCCTCGGGTGGGAGGACCTCCAGGCCGAGCGCGACGACGTGGAAGTCGTTCGCGAGGTAGACCCGGGGCACCCCGAGCGCCTGCTCGAGCGCGTCGGCGTCCACCACCCACGGCAGGTTCGTGACCTCGACGCGCCGGCCGAGGACGGGCCCCGCGACGCCGAACGCCGCAGCGTCGACGCGATCGTCGCCGAGGAAGGTGGCGATGGCGTGGTCCAGGCTCGGGTGATCGGCGGATGGGAGCTGCGCCTCGCGGAGCTCGCGCAGCGCTGGTTGGTCACCGTCGCACTCGAAGAGTCCGAGCCAGGTCTTTGTCCCACCCACGTCGCCGGCGAGGATTTGCATGGGGAGGCAGGTTCCTCGCCGGGGCGCGGAGGGTCAAGGCTCGAGGGGGCTGCCACCAACGGCCGCGTCCGTGTCCCGTTGGGGGGCCGCGCTCGTGTGGAAAAGCGGAGGGGGCGTGATAAAGGCTGCAGGGATGGAGCGAGCGCTCGGAGTCGATCCTGGGAGGGTGCGCGTGGGCCTCGCGCTCTCGGATGAGGCGTCGGGCCGCATGGCGCTGCCCTTCGCCACCGTCCCCCGCGGACGCGACGAGGCGGAGGCGGCGGCGAAGGTGAAGGCGGCGCTCGGCGACGTGGTGCCGACGCACGTCATCGTCGGGCTGCCGCTTCGCCTGGACGGCCGCGAAGGCGAGGCCTCGCGGCGAGCGCGGCGGCTCGGGGACGCCATCGGGCGCGCGCTCGGGCGAGAGGTCGTGTACTGGGACGAGCGGCTCACGACCGCGATGGCCGAGCGAGGTCTCCGCGACGCCGGCCTCGACGGGCGCGCCCGTCGGCGGGTCGTGGATCAGTCGGCGGCGGCCCTGATCCTCCAGGGCTGGCTCGACGCGCGCGCGAACGAGGTGTCGTGGTGACCAAGCGTGGCGGTCGGCCCGCGCGGCGCCGACCGCCGCGACGTGGGCTCCGCGCGCTGCTCTTCGCGCTCGGCGCGATCATCCTGACCGGCACGGTCGCGCTCGGCGGACTCTTGCTCGTCTACCCACGACAGGCGCGCGGGGGGGAGGGACGGACCTTCGTGCTCGAGATCCCTGCGGGGGTCGGCGCGACCGAGCTCGCGCACCAGCTCGCGCGCGAGGGCGTGATCGACTCGCCGTGGCTCTTCGCCGTCTACCTGCGGGTCACGCGCGCGGACGAGGCGCTACGCGACGGCGAGGTCTTGCTCGGGGACGCCCTGCGACCCGACGAGGTGGCGCGGCGGCTGCGTCACGATCAGGACGGCATCCCGGTGCGGGTGACGATCCCCGAGGGCTGGACGCGCTTCGACGTGGCGCGGCGGCTCGAGCAGGCCGGCGTCTGTGACGCGGCGGATTTCCTCGCGGCGACGAGCGCGCCGCCGTCCGGCGTCGACGCGCCGAGCGCCGAGGGCTATCTCTTCCCGGACACCTACGAGCTGCGCACCGGGTCGGACGCGACCTCGGTCGCGCAGCGGATGTTCCGCAACCACCGCGCGCGCACGGAGGCGCTCTTCGAGCAGCACGCCGACGCGCTCGCGCGCCTCGAGCGCGAGCTCGCGATGAGCCGACACGACGTGATCGTCCTCGCCAGCGTGGTCGAGAAGGAGGCCGCGGTCCACGACGAGCGCCCCGTCATCGCGGGGGTCTTCTTGAACCGGCTGCGCTCGCAGACCTTCCTGCCGCGCCAGCGCCTGCAGGCCGATCCAACCGTGAGCTACGGCTGCCTGGCCGTCCCCGAGGAGGCTCCGAGCTGCGCGAGCTTCGACGGACGGACGATCACGCGCGCGATGCTCGACGACGCCGCGAACCGCTACAACACCTACCGCCACCCGCGCCTGCCGCCGGGGCCCATCGCGAACCCGGGGCTCTCGGCGATCGCGGCCGTGCTCGCGCCCACGGAGCACGACTACCTCTACTTCGTCGCCCGCGGTGGCCGACGCCACACCTTCAGCGCCACGCTCGAGGGCCACAACGAAGCGGTCGGCGAGTACCGCGCCCGCCAACCCTGATGGCCACGCGACGTCGATCGTACGAGGACGCGGGCCGGGCACCCGAGCAGCTCGCGCTCTTCGAGAGCGTGCAGCGGCCACCTGCGCCACCCGCGCCGAGCGTCGACGATCGGCTCCGAGAGCTCGCGGCGTCGCTCCCGCCGCGGCTGCGGCTCGGGACGAGCAGCTGGACCTTCCCGGGGTGGGCCGGGATCGTCTACCAGCGGCGCTACCCGAGCAAGCAGGCCTTCGTGCGCGAGTCCCTCGGAGAGTACGCGCGCTACCCGCTCTTCCGCACGGTGGGGATGGACCGAAGCCACTACGCGCCCGTGCCCGAGGACGAGCTCCGGCACTACGCCTCGCTGCTCCCCGAGGGCTTCCGCTGCGTCACCAAGGTGTGGAGCGAGCTGACCACGCCGATCGTCCGAGACGAGACCGGCACGCCGAGGCTGAACGAGCGCCTCTTCGACGTCGCGCTCTTCGAGCAGGCCGTGCTCGCTCCCTCGCGCGCGGCGTTCGCGGCCCATCAAGGGCCCTTCGTCTTCCAGGTGCCGCCGAGCCGCGTGGGCGCGCGCGCCTTCAGCGACGCGCTCGCGCGCTTCCTCGAGCGCGCGCCTGCGGGCCCCACCTACGCCTTCGAGCTGCGCGACCGACGCCTCTTCACGCGCCGCTACGTCGAGGTGCTGCGGGCGCACGGCGCGGCCCACGTCTTCAACTGGTGGGAGCAGATGCCGAGCCTCGGCGAGCAGCTCGAGCATACGCGCGGGCTCGTGGGCCCCCTCGTCGTGCGCCTGCTCATCCCGCCGGGGCGTCGCTACGCCGAGCTGAAGGACGCCTGGGCGCCCTTCGACCGCGTCGTGATGCCGAACGCGGAGATGCGTCGCGACGTCGTGCGCGCGAGCCGCCTCGCGCTCGGCGCGGACGCGGACGCTTGGATCATCGCCAACAACAAGGCCGAGGGGAGCTCGCCTCTGACGTTGCGGGCGATCGCCGAGCTCGTGGCGGCACCGGCGCGCTGACGGTCGACGTGGGATGGGCGGATGCGCTGGGGTCGATACGCGGACGCGCGGGTCGACGCGCGGATGCGGTCGACGCGCGGGTGCCGGTGCGAGGGGGGCGGTGCACGGGCGGCGCGGGCGGTGCAGTCCGCGCGGTGCCGTCCGCGCTCTTCAGCTCGAGAGGTGGCCGCGCGCCTCGAGCCACGCGATGACGCGCGCGGCGGAGGCGTCGACGTCCTCGGAGCCCGTGTCGATCGTCAGCTCGGCGGCGCTCGGCGCTTCGTAGGGCGCGTCGATGCCGGTGAAGTCGCGGAGCTCCCCGCGGCGCGCCTTGGCGTAGAGGCCCTTGGGGTCGCGCCCTTCGCAGGTCGCGAGATCGGCCGCCACGTGGACCTCGACGAAAGGGAGCGCGCCCTCGCCGTCGCGCGCGCGATCGAAGAGCGCGCGCACGGCGTCGCGGTCGGCGCGGTAGGGCGAGACGAAGGCGGTGAGGACGATCGCGCCCGCGTCGGTGAAGAGCTTGGCGACCTCGCCGACCCGGCGGATGTTCTCGTGCCGATCCTCCGGGCTGAACCCGAGGTCCGCGCAGAGGCCGTGGCGGATGTTGTCGCCGTCGAGCACGTACGCGAAGACACCGCGTTCCAGCAGGCGCCGCTCCACGCGTCGGGCGAGCGTGCTCTTGCCCGACCCCGAGAGGCCCGTGAGCCAGAGCGTCGCCCCGCCGTGGCCGTGCGCCCGGGCGCGCGCGGCCCGATCGAGCTCGCCCGCATGCCAGGTGATGTTCGTCGCCTTGGGAGCCGTCATCTCCCCGGCTTAGTACGCGGGGGCGGCAAAGCCAGCGGACCTCACTCCTTGAGCAGGCGCGTGATCGTGTTGCGGCCGATGCCGAGGCGATCGGCGGCGCGCGCCTTGTGGCCGCCTTCGGCCTCGAGGGTGGCCGCCGCGTAGCGGCGCGAGGCCTCGGCGAGCGTCAGGCCGAGGGGGAGGCGCACGCCCGCGACCGACTCGCGGCGACGCGGGCGGGGCGCGGGGAGGTGGTGGGCCGCGATGGCGCCGCGGTCGGCGAGGACGAGGGCGCTCTCCATCCAATGCTCGAGCTCCCGGACGTTGCCGGGCCAGTCGTGCGCGACGAGGCGCGCGCGCACCTCGGCCGACCACTTCGGCGCGTCCACCCCCGCCCGGCGCGCGTGCAGGTCGAGGAAGTGCCGCGCGAGGCGCAGCACCTCGTCGGCGCCCCGCTCGCGCAGCGGTGGGACCTCGACCTCCACGACGCGCACCCGGTAGTAGAGGTCTTCGCGGAAAGCGCCCGTCTCGACTAGCGCCTCGAGGTCGCGGTGGGTGGCGCAGAGGATGCGCGCGTCGCTCATCAACGTCTCGCGGCCGCCGACGCGCTCGAAGGTCCGGTCCTGGAGGAAGCGGAGGAGCTTCGCCTGCGCGGCGGGGGGCAGCTCGCCGATCTCGTCGAGGAAGAGCGTGCCGCCGTCGGCGAGCTCGACGCGCCCCTTCACGCGGCGGTCCGCGCCCGTGAACGCGCCACGCTCGTGGCCGAAGAGCTCGCTCTCGACGAGCTCGCTCGGCAACGTGGTGCAGTCCACGGTCACGAACGGCCCCGCCTGCCTCGGGGAGTTCACGTGCACCGCGCGGGCGAAGAGCGTCTTGCCGGTGCCGGTCTCGCCCCGGAAGAGCACAGTGGCCTCCGCGCGCGCCGCGAGCGCGACGCGCTCGTAGACGGCGTCCATCGCCGCGCTGCGGCCGACGATGTGGTTGAAAGGGCCGCGCAGCACGACGCCGGGCCCCGCCTGGTCGCTCGCCCGCAAGGTCGTGAGCGAGAGCGCGTGCCCGAGCTGCAGCGCGAGCGCGACGAGGAAGCGCTCGTCCTCCTCGTCGAAGACCCCCGCGCGGCGGTTGAGCACCTGGACGACGCCGCGGACCGGGCCGTCCGCGCGGTCGCGCACCGGGGCGGCGAGCATCGAGCGCGTGCGGTAGCCCGTCTCGCGGTCGACGCTCGGATCGAAGCGCGGATCGACGCTCGCGTCGTCGACGCGCACGACCTCGCCCGTGCGGGCGACGTGCCCCGCCACGCCGCGCGACAGGGGGAGGCGGAGCTGCGCGACCTCGGGCAGCACGGCGACGCGCGCGACGAGGTCGCCCGCCTCTTGGTCGACGAGCCAGAGGGTCGCGCGCTCGGCGCGTAGCGACTCCGCGAGGCGCTCGCAGGCAGCGCGCAGGAGCGAGTCGAGGTCGACCTCGCGCGAGAGCAGCGACGCGAGATCGACGAGGAGGGAGAGGCGGCTCATCGGAAGGCGCTCGCCGCCGAGCATAGCCCCGAACGAGGCGCTCGCGGGAGGCGGCGCGAGGCTCACGCCGCGTCTCGGCGGGGGAGAGGCCGCGCCGGGAGCCGCAACGTCCGGCCCTCGCGCGCGGCCTCGGTGTGGGGGAAGAGCGCCCGCGCGTCGGCCTCGATGGCCGCGACGCCCGCGTCGTCGCGCGCGGGGTCGTGGTGGAAGAGCACGAGCTGGCCGACGCCCGCGGCCTCGGCGAGGGCCGCGCCTGCTTCGAAGGTGGAGTGGCCCCAGCCGACCTTCGGGGGGCCGACCTCGCCGCGATACTCCTCGGGGCGGTATTGGGCGTCGTAGATCAGCACGTCGGCGCCCTCGGCGAGGCGCGCGAGGATCGGGTCGACGCAGGCGTAGTGCTCGGTGTCGGTCGCGAAGACGACGCTTCGGCCGCGCCAGTCGAGGCGGTACGCGAGCACGCCGCCGCCGGGGTGGTTGAGCTTCGCCGCGCGCACGACGACGTCGTCGAGCTCGATGCGCGCACCGTGCCGGAGGGGCCGCGTCTCGACGTGGGCGGGCAGGTCCTCGAAACGCACCGGAAAGGTCGGCGGGCACATCTGCTGCGCGAAGGCGTCGCGCAGCGAGAGCTCGGGTGTCGCGAGGCCGGCCGCGTACAGGCGGGTGCCGGGGACGTAGAGCGGGGCGAAGAAGGGCAGGCCCTGAATGTGGTCCCAGTGGAGGTGGCTGAGCAGGAGGGTGAGGTGGACGTCGCGCCCGCGCGCCTCGCGGAGGAGCTGGTCGCCCAGGCCGCGCAGTCCGGTCCCGGCGTCGAGGGCGAACACACGATCGCCGCAGCGCACCTCGACGCAGCTCGTGTTGCCGCCGACGCCGGCCGTCGCGACGCCCGGGGAGGCGATGCTGCCGCGCACCCCCCAGAAGCGGATCGTCATCTCGGGCTCGGCGTGGTGGGAGAGGGTGGTGTCGTGGCTCATGGTGTCCTCCTCGGTCGCGCGGTGGTGCGCGGCCCGACGCAATGCGAGCCGCGTGCCGAGGTCGCTCCGGCGGTGGTCTGCGCGGTCTCGTCGGCGAAGGAGCGTCTCGCTCGTCGCCGACGCCGCCACGCAAGAACCTCTGCGTTTCGCGGAGTGAGTGGCCGTCTTGGGGGGGAGCGTCGACACGCGCTCGACCGCCGGCCGCGAGGCGCGCTCGGACCGAGGGCGGGTCGCGTCACGCCAATCGC